>NZ_JAEMTF010000084.1:6736-19021 GCF_016462415.1 Williamsia sp.
GGCGATCTCGCCCCGCGCGACGTGGTCGCCCGTGCCGTGCACGCCGCGATGACCGAGAACGGCGAGCCGTGTGTGTTCCTCGACGCGCGAGCGGTCCCCGACGTCGCCGACCGGTTCCCGACCGTCACCGCCGGAGTGCGGGCAATCGGCGTTGACCCCCGGCAGGAGCTGATCCCCGTGGTGCCCGGGGCGCACTACCTGTGCGGCGGAGTGGTCACCGACGTCGACGGCCGCACGTCGATCGATGGACTGCTCGCGGCGGGTGAGGTGGCGCGCACCGGGCTGCACGGTGCGAACCGGCTGGCGTCGAACAGCTTGCTCGAGGGTCTGGTGATGGGTCGACGAGCCGCGGTGGTCGCCGAAGACGCTGTGCGAGGACGGGTTCTCGGCGCCGACATGGTCGCCCCGCCCCTGCCGAAGTCGCGTCCGCTGCTACCGCGCCGGGTGCTGCAGGACGCCATGTCCGCCTCGGCAGCGGTGGTCCGTGACGCATCCGGACTCGGCCGACTCGCAGAACTGATCGACTCGGCTCCGGTACGCCGGGTCCGCTCGGTCGGTGATGTCGAGGACGCCAACCTGACCGCGGTGGCGGCAGCGGTCGTCCACGCCGCGGTGCAGCGGGAGAACTCGGTGGGCTGCCACTTCCGGTCGGATGATCCCGCGTTCGAAGCGATCCGACCGGTCGTCGGGTCCTTCGCGACGAACCGCCTCGCGGTCAGTCGTACGTGATGGCGACGACGTCGGAGACCGGCGTCGACTGACACGCCAGGCGTGCGCCGCGTCGCAGATCGAAGTCGTCGAGGGTGTCGTTCACCCGCATCTCCACCTCACCCTCGGTGAGGATGTATTCGCATCCGCCGCAATTGCCCTCGCGGCACACGTACGGTGCCTCGATGCCGTTGTCCAGCAGGACGTCGAGCAGCAGCGCGTCGCGCGGCCACGCCACCTCGTGGGTCTCACCCTCGATGTCGACAGTGACACGGGCCCCGGTCTCCGCGGGCGCTCCCGGGGTGGCGGGAGCCGCGGACGTGGTGGCCGCAGCCGCCGAGAACGGGTTCGTGGTCAACGAATAGAACAGTTCACGATGGATTCGCGTCGTCGGCAGACCGGCGGCCTCCAGAGCGGAGTGAGCGACGTCCATGAAGGGCGTGGGACCGCACAGATAGGCAACCCGGTTCTCGTCGCCGTCAGAGACCAGCGGTGCCAGCTCGGCCGCGGTCGGCAACCCTCGCTCGGACTCGAGCCAATGTCGGACAACGAATCTGGACGGGTGCGCCCGTTGGAGCTCCGCGATTGCCGAGGCGAAGATGACCGACTGCTCGTCGCGGTTGGCGTAGATCAGCGTCACGGCGTTGTCGTGGGTCAGCAACGCGGTCTTGATGATCGACATCGCCGGCGTGATCCCACTGCCCGCGGCGACGACCACGAAGTCGTCGGTCCACTCCCGCGGCGTGAACGCGCCGGTCGGGGGGATGATGTCGACGCTCATGCCCGGCGTGGCGTGATCGATCAGCCAGTTCGAGACCTGCCCTCCGGGAACCCGTTTGACGGTGATCGCCGGGTGCGGGTCGTGGCCGGGTGCACTCGAGAGCGAGTAGCAGCGCGGCGTCATCCCGTCCGGCAGCTGCGCACCCACGGTGATGAACTGCCCTGGGCGGTAGCTGAATCCGTCGGCCGGAGCCTCGAACACCACCGACGCGGCGTCTGCGGTCTCCCGGATCACCTCGCGGACCTGGAGTTGCAGCCGACCCCGCGGGGGCGCGCCACCGACTGCCTCGTCGGGGGAGCCCACGTCAGGCGGTCGGCTCGTAGGTGAGTTCCTTCGACCAGGTGGGGCTCGAGTTGAGCGTGCGCGTCGGGTAATGCTTGGTGATCTTCACCAGACGGTCGGCGAGAAGGTGGTAGGGGTGATTGCGATCGATCACCATGTCACCGTGCCACTGGATGAAGCGGTACATGGGAACTCGGAGAGCCGCGGGATTCCGCTGCCCGACCTTCTTGAAACGCTTCATCGCGCTGTAGAGGCGCTCCTCGTCGACACCCATGGTGACGATGTTGTCGCGCATCTTGTTCAACAGCGGGATGTAGCGCAGGGTCCCGATGATCAACGACGGGTTCATCCACGCGCCGACGGTGTCGACGAGCAGCTTGCGCATCGTCGAGTTGCCGAGCAACTCGATCACTGCGAAATCGACAGCGAGATGCCGGGATTCGTCGGCGTTGATGTGCTTGAACGCCTCCTGGCAGATCGGGTCGTGGATCTCGTCCATGATGAATTTCACCAGCGCACCATCGAGGGCGACCTCGAGCATCGGGATCACGGTGCCCAGCACACTGAGGCTCAGTCCGTCGGCGTGCTTGTCGAGCCAGTCGATGATCAGCTTGACGTTGACGTTCGGCTCGGGCATCTCGTCGCCGTCGAGCATGCCCCACCGGCGCATGAGGGCGAGTTCGGCGTTGGCGTGCTTCTGCTCCTCGGCGTGGAAGTAGGTGTAGATCTCACGCAGCGTGTCCGTCGGGGCCTTCTTCGCCATCGCCGCGAACCCGCGGGCGCCGACGTTCTCGATCCACATCAGGTCCGACATGAACGGCTTGAGCCGGTCCCACAGCTCCGGGTCGATCATCTCGGCGCCGGGGGCGTCCCAGTCGATGTCGGCCAGGGACCACTGCTTGTCCTTGATCTTCGACAGCATCGCATCGAAGTCGAACGTGGTCGGTGCAGTCGTGGTCGGTGCAGACATCTGGGGTCTCCTGTTCCGTGTGCACAGGGCGCGGATCGCGCCCATCGTGCAGATCCCGGTTGATTGGGGGCAGCGCGGCCGTGGTGGTGCAGCCGGCGCTTGCGGTGTCCCCAACAGTGTCACCCTGCATTGTCACAGTTGTCAATGGCGCAAGGTTGTTGCCGGTCGTCGCAGCTATCCCGCAACGGCCGCAACCGCCGCGTCACGGTCAGTGTTTGACGACGACGCGCTCGGGGGCGCCCGGCGTCCAGACGGTGACCTCCATGCGGTCCGGGGTGCCGTCGCCGCTGACGATCGCGACCGACGACGCTCCCGTGATCTCGGCCGAGTAGAAGTGGTCGAACGTCTGTCCGCGCACATCGAGCCCGATGTCGTCGAAGATCATCTGCGCGAAGCGCTGGTGCAGAGCGGGATCGGGTACATCGACGACGCGACCGAACAGTTTCGCGTCGCCCTCGGAGACCTGGCTGTCGACCGTGGCCGTGTGTAGACAGAACCGGGGATCGCGACCGAGGTCCCGGAACTTGGTCGTGTCGGGCATGCCCACGATCCACAGTCTGCCCTCGAATTCGCGCGGCTCGACCGGGCTGATGCGCGGAGAGCCGTCGGCGCGCACGGTCGCCAGCATGACGAGGTTGCCTGCGACGGCGTGACGCCGGCGGAACACCGCGGACACCGTCGGCGCGGCCTCGGCGAACTCGCGCCAGGAGACCGCGGGAACCAGAACCGAATCGGACATGGGAGAGAGGGTAGGACCGTCCTCCGACATGCGGAAGAGGTGAGGGACTACTGGTAGCTGATGAAATCCGGTGGCGGTTGCAGGCCGAGCACCTGCGCGGGACTCATCAACGGTTTGTCCTGTGTGTAGAAGAGCTTGAAACCGGAGTGCAGGCGTGGGCTCGTGAGCGCGCGGTATTTGGTCATCTTGTCGGGGATGGATCCGAACCCGTCGGTGTGGCTGATGACGGCGAGCTCGGGAGGCGCGGCCAGGGCGTCGCGATCGGTGATCATGTCCACGGTGAACTGGTGCAGCAGCAAGGGCTTCTGGGGGAGCGCTCGGCGTCGCGTCAGGTCCGCCAGCCAGGTCGTGACCGTGTTGATCTCGGCCGCGCTCACCGTTCCGATCTGTTGACCGGGGACGACGCCCGCGGGCATGCGCCACTCGGCGTCGAGGGCCAACCCGACATCGGGTTGGGCCAGCAGCGGCTCCCACCGCCGCGTCTGGCTCAGGAAGTCACACCGGCCCGGCTGGATGTCGAGGACCAGCATCTGGCGGTGCTCACGTGCCGCGCGCAGGTACTTCCACCCGTCGTCGATGTCGGTCGGATGGGCGAAGCACCCGTCCGGCCCCGGGGTCGGGTCCGCGATGGTCACGATCAGTTCCATCACGGGCAGTACCGGCCGATCGGGTCGCGCGTAGGTGTCGGCCTGCTGCTCGAGGCGGCGGGCGGCGTCGTCCGGCGTGCCGAGGCCGAGTGCACCGAGACCACCACCGTCGGCGGCGCCGTAGAGAGCGACCATCCGGAACCGGGGGAACACGGTGCGCCCGCCGCGGGGCAGTTCCATCGGCCGCGCCACAGCTGCTGACGCTGACTGCGACGTCGTGGAGCCGTCTGGACCGCTCGACGGGGTCGGCGACGTGCTGCACGCACCCGCCAGCAGGGCGGCGGTGGAGACGAGAGCCACGAACACCGACCGGTGATCCCATCGGCGCATCGCGGACCGACCCCCTTATCTGTGTCGACTTCGCACGAAGTCGTTTGTTCTGGTCTGTAATCACCCTAAGGGCCACGTCGTCGGCCGCCGTCGAGGGTGTGCAGCGCCGAGCGTGCAGCGGGTCCTCGCAAACCTGAAACGATTGTCAGAAACTGTGTCAACGGCGTACCGTGAGGCGGACAGAGCGAGCGCTCGGTGTAGCCGTGCCCGCAGCCACGATGTGAAGGTGATCCAACGATGAAGCGTCTGATCTTCGAGTCCGAGCACGAGCAGCTGCGCGCCTCCGCCAAGGCGTTCGTCGAGCGTGAGATCGCGCCGTATGCAGAGCAGTGGGAGCGCGACGGCATCATCGATCGCGAGGCGTTCAAGAAGGCGGGCGAGGCCGGACTGGTCGGTTTCTACATGCCGGAGGAGTTCGGCGGGTCCGACATCGACGACTTCCGTTTCAACGCCGTCGTCATCGAGGAGATGGCCAAGTTCGGTTCGCGCGCTCCGGCTTTCACGCTGCAGAACGACGTCATCGGGCCCTACCTCAAGAAGCTGTGCAGTGACGAGCAGAAGGAGCGGTGGCTGCCCGGCTTCGCCTCCGGCGAGATCATCGGCGCGATCGCGATGACCGAGCCCGGCGCCGGCAGCGACCTCGCCGGCATCAAGACCTCCGCGGCGCTCGACGGCGATCACTGGGTCCTCAACGGCGCCAAGACCTTCATCTCATGCGGCATCAACGCCGACCTGGTCATCGTCGTCACCCGAACCGATCCTGAGGCCGGACACAAGGGCTTCACCCTCCTCGGCGTCGAGCGTGGGATGGAGGGCTTCGAGCGTGGTCGGAACCTCGACAAGCTAGGCCAGCACGCCCAGGACACCGCGGAACTGTCCTTCACCAATGTCCGTGTCCCCGCGGCCAACGTCATCGGCGAGGTCAACAAGGGCTTCTACCACCTGATGCACAACCTGCCGTCCGAGCGCCTCGCGATCGGTGTCGGCGCCGTCGCCGGTGCCCGCAAGGCGTTCGAGGACACGCTGGTCTACGTCTCCGAGCGCAAGGCGTTCGGTCAGTCGGTCGGATCGTTCCAGGCCAACCGGCACAAGATCGCGGAGATCGCCACCGAACTCGACATCGCGCAGGCCTTCGTCGACCGTTGCATCCAGGGTGCCGTCGACGGCGAGCTCACCGCGGTCGACGCGTCGAAGGCGAAGTGGTGGTGCACCGAGCTCGCCAAGCGCATCGTCGACACCTGCCTGCAACTGCACGGCGGATACGGCTACATGGCCGAATACCCGATCTCCCGCATCTACGCCGACGTACGGATCGAGACGATCTATGGCGGGACGACCGAGATCATGAAAGACATCATCGGCCGCGATCTGGGCTTCTAGAGGCCTACTGCGGGGTCGGACTCCGGCGTCACGCGGATTCGCACCCCGTCCAGGGGCACCGGAGCCGTCTCGGCCGAGGTCACGGCCACCTGCAGTGGTTCGCCGTCGTCGTCGGCCACGACCTGCAGCGGTCGTCCCTCGGGTTGCAGGTACTTGTCGCCCCACTGCATCAGCCCCAGGACGACGGGCAGCATGTCGGTGCCCTTCTCGGTGAGCAGGTACTCGTAGCGGGTACGCCGACCCGGCTGCTGGTAGGGCGATTTCGTCAGCAACCCGTGTGCGACGAGCTCGCGGAGCCGGGTCGAGGCGGCGGCGTCGGTGATGCCGACCCGGCGGGCAAACCCGTCGAAACGGGTTGTGCCGTAATACGCCTCACGTAGGATCAACAGGGCGGTCCGGGTACCCACCACTTCGAGTGCCCGGACGATCGAGCATCGATCGCCGGGCTCCCACGAGTCCAGTCGCGCCAACGGTCCGTCCATGATTGCGTGCATTACTCCACGCTACTCGCTGACTTGCCTGAATCGGAGCCAGCGGTGTGGCAGAGTGGAGACGATCGACCAACCACGTTGAGCCATCAGCAGGTACGGAAATCTCCCCACTACTGATGGGTGGTCCCCTGTGACACTCTCCGCATCCCCGATCTCGCCGACCATCGTGACCAGCGACGACGTCTATGCACCGCAAGAGGACTCGCACCTGCTGATCGAGCAGATGAATGCGCTCCCCGGCGGCGTCCTCGACAAGAAGGTTCTGGATTTCTGCACGGGCAGTGGCGTCGTGGCCATCGCTGCGGCCGGTTCCGGGGCGGCCGCGGTCACCGCGGTCGACCTGTGCTCCAACGCGGCGCGGTGCGCCCAGGACAACGCCGACGCGGCCGGGCTCGACGTCGACGTGCTCGTGGGCTCGTTCCCCGAGGCGTTGGCGGCCGGACCGTACGACGTGGTGCTGTGCAATCCGCCGTACGTGCCCGCGCCGTCGATCGAGGATCAGGTGACGCCGCTGACCGGACCCACGCAGGCCTGGGACGCCAGTGTCGACGGCCGACTCGTGCTCGACCCGTTGTGCGCGATCGCGCCGGATCTGCTGGCCGACAACGGAACCCTGCTGGTCGTGCAGTCCGAGTACTCGGGAACCGCGCAGACGGTGGACGCATTGCGTCGCGCGGGAATGGACGCGCGGGTGATCGCGGAGCAGCGTGTCGAGTTCGGCCCGGTGATGAAGTCTCGGGCCACCTGGTTGTGGGAGAAGGGCCTGATGGACGAGGGCTGCCACGAAGAGACGCTCGTCGTCATCCTGGCGACGAAGCGGTGAGCGACGCCGACCGCCGCGTCGTGCGTGTGGTGAAGGGCGGGCCGATCATGGTCCAGGGCCCCGTGGACATCGAGATGCCCGACGGTTCCACCGTGGCCTCGGACCGGTTCATGGTCGCGATCTGCGCCTGCCGGCGCAGCAAGACCTACCCGCTGTGCGACACCAGCCATCGCAAGCGTGCGCGCACAGCGGACTAGGCGTTCACAGTGGGCGGAGCATCGCCGATTCGCCTGCGCTCCACCGTGTCATGACGTGGTCGGCGAGCCGATCCTCGACGAGATTGAACGCGCGGATACCGAAGACAACGTCGGCCTCCATGCTCGGGTCGGCTTCGACGAGCGCACCGACGACGTCGGTCCGCAGCACCTGCTCGTGGACGGCGTCGGCCTCGACGTGCTCGCGGTAGAAGCCGACGCACTCATCCGGCGCCTCGAGGCGCACCAGTGCGTCGGCGAGACGCTGCGCTCCCGGTGAGCTGGTGATCTCGGTGGCCGCAAGATGGCCGACGGTCGCACCCCGCGAGGAGCGGTGCAGACCGAACATCGACATCAGGTTGACCGTGACCAGTGCCTGCGCCGGGGCGGCGTCCAGGTAACCGAGGTAGTCGGCGTTCAGCTCGGCCGCCACCATCAGATCGGCGAACAACTGCTGGTGCACGCGATCTCCGCGCCCGCCGCCGTACTCGTCGAACTCGACGGCCACGTACGAAGCCTTGGCCTGCCCGGTGAGCCGGGGGATGGCCCAGGCGTGCGGGTCGGCTTCCTTGAGGTGATAGATCGACCGCAGGGCCAGGTACTCGCGCATCTGATCCCAGGTCGCGGTGTCACGCAGGAAGTACGACGGCCCGTCGCCGTCGATCGGCTCGATGGACAGTGAATCCATCTCGGAGACAACGCTGTCCGATCCGACATCGCCGACGTCGGCCCGCAATGCGGTACCGAAGGCGGCTTCCATGTGGGCGCGGAGTCGGAGGAGGTCCGGCTGCCATTCCCACTCGTCGCTCACGTCGGCGAAACCGCGGTAGTGCAGTTCATAGCAGACGTAGAGCGCCAGCTGGAGGTCACGACCGTACGGATCCGCTTCGCCGACAACGACATCGGTGAGCACCGAGCCGTCGACGACGCCAGAAGCCAGCGCGTTCACCACCGCCGTCGACAAGGGACCGGCGGGGGCAGGCAGGGCGGGATCGGAGGTCGGACGCGCGGGCGCGTTCGTCGTCATGGTCATGACAGCGCCGGCAGGATGTGGTCGCGGTAGGCGTCGAAGAAGCCGTGCATGTCAGGTCCTATCTGTTGGACGTAGATCTCGTCGACGCCCGCGTCGACATATTCTCGCAGCTGCGACAGGTGGGCGTCGGGATCGGCGTTGCAGGTGATGGTGTCGGCGATGTCGGCCTTCGGGACCAAGCCGGCGACGCTCTCGAAATCCCTCGGGCGGGGCAGGATCTGGGCGAGCTGACCCGGCAGGGCGTCGTTGGACCAGAGCCGGTGGGCGGTCTCGAGCGCGCGGTCGGGGTCGGTGTCCCAGCAGACCTTCGTGCCGGCCTGTACGGGCTTGGAGCCGCCGCCACTCGACCGGAATGTGTCGATCGACTCCTTGTCCGGCGTGACGGTGCAGAAGCCGTCGCCGATGCGACCGGCCAGTTCGGCGGCCTGCGGTCCGAATCCCGAGACGTAGATCGGGACGGTCTCCGACGGCAGGGTGTAGATCCGCGCCTCCTGGACCTCGTAGTGCTTGCCGTGATGGCTGATCTCGTTGCCGCCGTGCAGCAGTCGGATCACCTCGATGGCCTCCTCGAGCATCTCCAGACGCACGCCCGGTGACGGCCAGAGATCGCCGAGCACGTGCTCGTTGAGTGCCTCGCCGCTACCGACGCCGAAGACGAAACGGTTGTCGAGTTGCACCGCGGCCGTGGCGACGGCCTGCGCGAGGATCGCGGGGTGGATGCGGATCGTGGGGCACGTGACCGCGGTCGTGACCGGCAGCGAGGTCACCTCCGACAACGCACCGAGGACGCCCCACACGAACGGGCTCTGGCCCTGTTCGGAGTTCCAGGGGTGGAAGTGATCGGAGATCCAGAGGCGGGTGAAACCGGCGGCCTCGGCCATCCGAGCCTGTTCGATGAGTTCTTTGGGGCCGTACTGCTCGCACGACAGGAAATAACCGATGTCGGTCATCAGGAATGTAACCCCTCACAGTGCAGATCGGGTGTGTTCGCGTGCGTCGTCGAACTCATCGGACCGCGAGCGCGGTGATGGTGGGCCGACGACGTGTGCACAGCAACGTTCTGGACTGGCACCTTCGACCGTACGCGATCAGGCGCGCGGAGGACCCACGTCGTGCGTGGAGGGCGAATGATGGGGGCGCGCTCTGCTTGACACCGGTCTACTCCCACCACCGCGTTCGGATCGGGCTAGGAAGCAACCGTCCATGGCAACCCAACCTGCCCTCGACGGTACGCGGGCCGGACGTGGACCCGCTACGTCTCGCCGGGGGGACGACGAGAATTGTTGGCGTGGTGGGGGGTCGGACGGGCCCAGTGCGCCGTCACCGTCTGTTCGCCGTGCGGGTGTAGGACTGTCGTGAGAAGGCGGCTGAGTCCGTCATGGGGAGTGATGGGAGTCGGCCGTGGTGAAGCTCGTGGTCCTGGTGTCCACCGTCGGGGGAACCGCGCTGACGGCGGTCGCTGCGGTGTTGCTGTCGCCGTTCTGGTGGATCATCTGTGCTCTGTTCGCCTGTGCGGCAGCGGTCGCCGTGTACGACCTCGTGCAACGCAGACACTCGGTGCTGCGGATTTACCCGTTGGTGGGGCACATGCGTTTCATGCTCGAGGCCATCCGCCCCGAGCTGCAGCAGTACTTCATCGAGCGCAACTACGACGGTCGCCCGTTCGACCGGGACGTGCGCACGATCATCTACGAACGCGCCAAGGGGATCCACGGGGAGCTGTCGTTCGGCACCGAGCGCGACATCGAGCAGGTGGGCTACGAGCACCTCGTCCACTCGACCGTCCCGCTACCGGTCGCCGACACCCCGCCGCGTGTGACGATCGGCGGTCCGCACTGCACGCAGCCGTACTCGATGTCCCTGCTCAACGTGTCGTCGATGAGCTTCGGCGCGTTGTCGGGCGCCGCGCTGACCGCCCTCAATCGCGGGGCGGCCGCGGGCGGGTTCGCACATGACACCGGCGAGGGCGGACTGACGCCGTATCACCTGTCGGGTGGGGCCGACGTCATCTGGGAGCTGGGGTCGGGCTACTTCGGAGCCCGCACCGACGACGGCAGGTTCGACCCGACGACGTTCGCGGAGAAGGCGACCGACCACCGGGTGAAGGCCATCTCGATCAAGCTGAGTCAGGGAGCCAAGCCGGGCATCGGCGGTGTGTTGCCGGCCGCAAAGGTCAGTGCCGAGATCGCCGAGTACCGAGGAGTGCCCGCCCACGAGAAATGCGTGAGCCCGGCCTATCACTCCGCCTTCTCCACGCCGCGGCAGCTCGTCCGGTTCGTGGCCGAGTTGCGTGAACTCTCGGGCGGCAAACCGGTCGGGATCAAGCTGTGTGTCGGCGACCGCAGCGAGGTCCTCGCGATCTGCAAGGCGATGATCGCCGAGAACGACGGTCCCGACTTCATCATCGTCGACGGGGCCGAGGGCGGGACGGCGGCCGCGCCGCTGGAGTTCGAGGATCACGTGGGCCTCCCGCTCACCGACGGATTGATGACCGTGCACAACGCGCTGGTCGGATGCGGCCTGCGGAACACGGTGCGCATCGGCGCGAGCGGGAAGGTCGCGACCGGCAGTGACATCGTCAAGCGGCTCATCCAGGGTGCGGACTTCACCAACGCGGCGCGGGCGATGATGATGGCCGTCGGGTGCATCCAGTCGCAGCGGTGCCACACCAATCACTGCCCGGTCGGTGTGGCCACCCAGGACCCGCGACGCGCCAGGGCCCTCGATGTCCCGGACAAGGCCGAACGGGTGCATCGCTACCACCAGGCCACCGTCGAGCAGGCGATGCAGTTGATGGCCTCGATGGGCGTCGAATCACCCGAGCAGCTCGACCCATCCATGCTGCGCAAGCGCGTCGATGCGGTCAGCCAGCGGTCCTACGCGGAGATCCACGAGTGGCTCGACGACGGCGAGTTGCTGGCCGATCCGCCGGTGGACTGGGTGCGGGACTGGGCGCACGCCGACGCCGACTCGTTCCGCCGTACCGTTCGCCGCTGAGCTCTGCGCCGGTTTCGGGTCCATCGGTACTAGTCTGGTCGCCAGGGTCAAGGGGGAATTCGCCATGGTGCACGACGGATGTTGGGCGACGGTCATATGTAGTGCGCACGAACGTGCGGAACTGGGGGATACCAGCGACAACGGGTGGGTACTCGGCTGTCGCCTCAGCATCGGACATCGCGGTGATCACGCAACCGACGCCGAGAACACGCCCCGGTACGACCGCAGGTTGTGGCTGGAGTGGAACGACCGCGAACAGCACGCACAGTCGCTGATCGATCGGATGCCCTGCAGGGGTGGGGTCGGGGCGCGGTGCATGCTCTTCGAGGGTCACGGCGGCGTCCACTGGTACGCCCCGACCAACGGCTACCTGACTTCCGCGGCAACCGGCCGCCGCCGGGCCGACGAGTCCGAGTCGCAGGCACGCTCGAACGTTGCCACCGTCGACCACGCCGACGACAGCGGTCACCACAACGGCGGACATCAGGATGTGCACGAGTCGTTCGGTGACGTCGCGACCGAAGCCCCGGCCCGCGCGCACGACGTCATCGGGTCGGGCGCGCACCGTGAGAACGAGTTCGGCGAACTCGGCGACACCCATGGCGTCGCCGACATCGCCGAGATACCCAACCTGCGCGGCCGCGCTGTACGCGGTCAACCCCCGACCGGCCATCTCGACGCGCTCACGCCTGCGCGTGCCGACGACATCGTCGCGGCGGGGCACTCGTCGGCACCGTCGGTGAGTGCAGCCCTCGACGCGGTGGTGGCCGCGTTGGCACAACTCGCCGAGGCGCTCCGACGCTCCGAGAACGAGCGCTGACGCCCCGACCCAGCGATTACGGCGTGCTGATCGCCGTCGCGTACGCGGGGTTGTTCGGCGTGCCGAGCCCGGTCGTCTTGTCGTAGCTCG
>NZ_JAEMTF010000085.1 GCF_016462415.1 Williamsia sp.
CAGCAGACACTGTTCCGCATGCTCAGTCGCCGAGGCTCGGTCTACTTCGGCTGACGTCGTCCACAACCCACGGCGCTCGGAGTCGTCGGCTGCATGATGCGCCCGACATGCCTCAGCGGGGTGGGTTGTGGCGAGGGCTCCGATGTCGGTTGGACCGGACGATGTCGAGAATCACCTGTTCGCTGACGGTCCACCTGTGGACGACGTCGGGGTAGGTGAACCGCACGGGTAAGTAGCCGCGACGGACGGCCTCGCGATCGCGTCGTCGATCCTCCGCGAATTTCTCGAGCCCGGTGTGGAATTGTTCGCCGTCGACTTCGACGATCAGGCGTTCGCCGACCAGGAGGTCGACCCACCCCACCCCGGCGATCTGCACCTGGGGTGTGGCCGCGATGCGCCGACCACGAAGCCTCAGACGAACCATGGTCTCGGTACCGGATTGCGCGCGCCCGTCGCACTTGTCGAGCAGGCGTCGCGTGGAAGCAGGCGCGTCCGACACGGTGTCCGCGAGATCCTGCACCGTCATCAGATGCTTGTTCAGAATCGAGTCGCACACGACGACGACACCTTCGTCGTCGGGACATCGCACGGCGTGCCGGAGTGCCACCGCCAACCCATCGACCGGCCCGACCTCGATCGCGTAACCGCCGTGTTGGGAGCAGAAAGGCTCGGAACGTCGACGATTTTCCGAGTTCGCCCGTACGTGAAGGTTCGTGATGTGTTCGGGCACCCACACGCCGTGCATACGAAGGGCAGAGAGACAGCTCAGTACCCCGCCACGGGCGACCGCGGCTACGACCGAGGGGTCGGCGTATCGCGTTGCGTACCAACCGCGGCGGAGACGAATGAGGTCCCCTTCGGCCACTGCTGACCTCACCTGAGCCTGCGTGTGACCACGACCCACCAAGGTCCGCCAGCTGTAGACCCCCACGTCTTCCATCGGGTCAGTGTGTGTCCGCCGGGTGACCACATCTGATGAGCGGTGGAGTCATCCACAACCCACGTCGCTACACCCCGATCTGTGCACAAAGCAGCCGACCGGGCTCAGAGGTGTGGGTTGTGGACCAGAGTCAGTCGCGGAACTTGCGGACCGCGGCGACAGCGCCGCCACCGGCGGCACCGAGCAGGACCGCGGTGGGCAGACCGATCTTGGCGGCCTTGCGGGCGGTGCGGTAGTCGCGGATCTCCCACCCGCGCACCCGGGCGACATCGCGCAGGTCGGCGTCGGGGTTGATCGCCACGGCGGTACCGCACAGCGACAGCATCGGGACATCGTTGTGGGAATCGGAGTACGCGGTACATCGCTTCAGGTTCAGACCCTCACGAATGGCCAACGTACGCACCGCGTGTGCCTTGCCGAGGCCGTGCAGGATGTCGCCGACGAGGCGACCAGTGAACTTCCCGTCGACACTCTCGGCGACCGTCCCGAGGGCGCCGGTGAGGCCGAGGCGGTCGGCGATGGTCTGGGCGAGTTCGACCGGTGTCGCGGTGACGAGCCAGACCTGCTGGCCGGCGTCGAGGTGCATCTGCGCGAGGGTGCGCGTGCCCGGCCAGATCTTGTCGGCGATGGTCTCGTCGAAGATCTCCTCGCCGAGGCGGACCAACTCCTCGGTCGAGCGGCCCGCGATGAACGACAGCGCTTTCTCCCGACCGGAGGCGACGTCGTCGGCGTTCTCTCGCCCGGTCACCCGGAACTTGGCCTGCGCCCAGATGAACTCGGCCATGTCGCGGTAGGAGAAGTAGTCGCGGGCGGCCAGTCCGCGGGCGAAGTGCACGATCGATGCGCCCTGGACCAGGGTGTTGTCGACGTCGAAGAACGCGGCCGCGGTCAGGTCCGGCGGGACGTCGGTGGGGGCGCCGGGCTCGTCGTTCTCACCGTCGTCGAGGCGGGTGCGTTCCTGCAGCGTCGCGTAGGCGGCCTGCGCGCTGGCCTCGCCGGCCAGGGAGTGACGTAGTTCGGCGGCGGACTGACGGAACCGGCCGACCCGACCCGATCCGGAGGCGCGACCTGCCCGCGAGGTGATCCAGTGGCTGACGGTGCCGCCGGCGTCACGCTCGTCGGACGGATCGGCGCTCGCATCGGGGTCGGGTCCGGCCAGGACCGCCTCGGAATCGGCGACACCACCGGTCTGCGCCGCGACCGGGTCCACGGCGTCGTCGTGCTCCCGGTCCGGACCGGTCTCGCCGGGCGTATCGGTCACCCCATCGCCTCCTGCTCGCTCACGGCCCCAGCGTAGTCGCACGGCGAGGGCGCACCGCAGAAAAGGTGACGTGCGGAGCAGGTGCACAATCGAATCCGTGGTCGTCACCCTTCTCACCCGTGCCGGATGCCCCGCGTGCGCCCGCGCGCTCGACGAGTTGCGCGAGGTCTGCGCCGGGTATGACGCACCCCTGACCGTCGTCGACGTCGACGAGGCCGCCGCGCACGACCCCGAACTGCGCGCCGAGTTCGGCGACCGTCTGCCGGTGGTCCTGCTCGACGACCGCGAGCACAGTTACGGCGAGGTGGACCGGCCGCGGCTGCACCGGGATCTGACTGCCCTGCGAGAACAAGCGTGACCCTTTTGTGAACGCATTCACAAGCGGTATACGCTCGATTCGGTTATCCGCGCCGCCAACGACGACGGGCGCGGACACGATGAGTCGGAGCCAGTAGATGCCCAGATCACCCGAAGAGAACGGGTCGTCCATCCCGGACGCGTCGGTCGCCCGGTTGGCCACCTACCTGCACGTGTTGCGCCTGTTCAGCGAGCACGGGGTGCTCGTCACCTCCAGCGGACAGCTCGCCACCGCCGCGGGCGTCAACTCCGCGATCCTGCGCAAGGACCTCTCCCACGTCGGCGCCAACGGGGTACGCGGCGTCGGCTACGACGTCCGGCGCCTCACCGCCCGCATCGCCCTGGCCCTGCACACCGAGGACACCCACAACGTGGCGTTGGCCGGTGCGGGCTTCCTCGGACGGGCACTGCTCGCCCACACGGGTCTGGGCCGCGGGTTCACCGTCGTTGCGATGTTCGACACTGACCCCGACCTCATCGGTACGACATTCCCCGCAGCCGGTGTTGAACTGACCGTGGCACCGATGACCGATCTCGCCGAACACTGCGTGGCGAAAGGTGTCGACATCGCCGTCGTGGCGACGTCGGACGCGATCGCGCAGCAGACCTGTGACGCCTTCGTGCGCGCAGGCGTCCGGCAGATCCTCAACTTCACGACGGTGTCGTTGCACACCTCCTCCGACGTCTACATCCGTCCGGTGGACCTCGCCCTCGAACTCCAGGTCCTCGCGTTCAACGCGTCCCGTAACGCGGGCGAGGAACTGACCACGAAACCCGCCGCCGACGACACGGCTTCCCACATGTCGACGGCTCAGAGATCGGTAGCAGTGTGAGTATCTTCCTGTTCGGTGTGTCCCACCGCAGCGCACCCGTGTCGGTGCTGGAGCGGTTGGCCATCTCCGACGACGCCCGCCCGAAGCTCGTCGACGCACTGCTGGAGACGCCGCAGATCTCCGAGGTGATGATCGTCTCCACGTGCAACCGCGTCGAGATCTACGCAGTCGTCGACGCCTTCCACCCCGCCCTCGAGGCGGTGGGCGCGGTCATCGGTGAGCACTCCGGCATGACCGTCAACCAGATGACCAGCCACGCCTACGTGCGCTACTCCGAGGCCGCGGTCGAGCATCTGTTCACCGTCGCCGCGGGCCTGGACTCGATGGTCGTCGGCGAGCAGCAGATCCTCGGCCAGATCCGTGCGGCCTATGCCAGTGCCGACGAGAACTCCTCGGCCGGACGTGTCCTGCACGAACTGGCGCAGCAGGCGCTGCGCGTGGGCAAGCGCGTCCACAGCGAGACCGGCATCGACCGCGCGGGGGCATCGGTCGTGTCGGTGGCCCTCGAGCGCGCCAAGGCGCTGCTGGGCACCCGTGGCGAGCCCGGCACGATCGACTCGGCCGTGGTCCTCGGCGCCGGCGCGATGGGTGGCCTCGCGGCCGCGCATCTGGCCCGCGACGGGGTCACCGAGCTGCGTGTCGTCAACCGCACCACCGAGAAGGCCGAGCACCTCGCGGCCAATGTCGCCAAGAACCACGGGGTCCGTGCGTCCGCGGTCCCGATGTCCGGGCTCGCCGGTGCGCTGGCCGACGCCGACGTCCTGGTGAGCTGTACCGGCACGGTCGGCTCGCTGGTCACCGTCGGTGAGGTGCACTCGGCGCTGGCCGCCCGCACCCAGTCGACCCCGCTGGTCATCTGCGACCTCGGACTGCCCCGCAACGTCGATCCGGCCGCCGCGCGGCTGCCCGGCGTGCACATCGTCGACATCGAGGGACTGCGCGGCGACGGCGCCACCCAGGCCGCCGCGGCCGACACCGCCGCCGCCCGCGACATCGTCGCCGGCGAGCTGGCCGACTACCTGACCCATCAGCGCCAGGCCGAGGTGACCCCCACCGTGACCGCGCTCCGCCAGCGTGCCGCGGAGATGGTCGAGGCCGAGATCATGCGGCTGGAGACCAAGCTCCCCGGTCTCGACGACCCGCAACGCGACGAGGTCGCCAAGGCGGTCCGCCGCGTCGTCGACAAGCTCCTGCACGCTCCGACGGTCCGGGTGAAGCAGCTCGCGTCGACCCCGCAGGGCGATCACTACGCCGAGGCTCTGCGTGAACTCTTCGAACTCACTCCCGGTGCAGCGGAGTCGGTCTCGGCGCCCGAGACCGGCCTTCCCGGTGAGTTGCGCGCACGAGGCGACCGTTGACGATAAAGATCGGCACGCGGGGATCGCTTCTCGCGAGGACGCAGTCGGGGGTCATCCGTGATCAGCTGATCGCCGCCGGGCACCCGGCCGAACTGGTCATCGTGACGACCGCAGGCGATCTGTCGGCCGCCCCGGTGGCCGAGATCGGCATCGGGGTGTTCACCACCGCCATCCGCAACGCCCTGCACGCCGGGGAGATCGACGTGGCGGTGCACTCCTACAAGGATCTGCCCACCGCGCCCGACCCGGTGTTGACCATCGCCGCGGTGCCGCCCCGTGAGGACTCCCGGGACGCGTTGGTGGCGTCGGGTGGTCGGGTGTTGGGCGAGCTGCCCGCGGGTTCGACGGTGGGGACGTCCGCTCCGCGGCGGGTCGCGCAGCTTAACGCACTGGGTCTCGGTTTGGAAATCCGCCCCCTACGAGGCAACCTAGATTCTCGGTTGGGCAAAGTCGCCAGCGGTGAGCTCGATGCAGTGGTTGTGGCCCGTGCAGGGTTGGTTCGAATCGGTCGTGCCGATGAGGTCACCGAGGCGTTCGATCCGGTGGTGCTGCTACCGGCACCCGCACAGGGCGCTCTGGCTGTGGAGTGCCGCTCCGACGATGCCGAACTGGTGAGCATTCTCGCCGAGTTGGACGACGCCCCCACGCGGGCAGCGGTCGACGCCGAGCGCGCAGTGTTGGCGGCCCTCGAGGCCGGGTGCACTGCTCCGGTCGGAGCGATCGCCGAGGTGGTGGAGTCGATCGACGACGACGGGCGCATTTTCACCGAGCTGTCGCTGCGTGCGGCGGTCGCGGCCGAGGACGGATCCGAGGTGATCCGATCGTCGGTGGTGGGCCCCGTGGACAACGCCGTGGCGCTCGGTCGGGAACTCGCCGCAGAACTACTGGATCGCGGGGCCGCCGAGGTCATGCGCAACCGGTAGCCACACCGACAGACCCGGACACGGGTCGCAGAAAGCGCAAACGTATGAGCCGCATGAAGAAGGCACATCCGGGTCGGATCCTGTTCGTGGGGTCGGGCCCAGGAGATCCGGCGCTGCTGACGGTACGCGCCCGAGATGCCATCGAGAACGCCGGCACGGTGTTCGTCGATCCCGATGTCCCGGCCGGTGTGATCGCCCTGATCGGCGCCAACGTGGCCCCCGAACCGACCGCACCCGCTGCCCCGGTTGCCGCCGACGCAGCCACCGATGACAGCGCCCCCACCGGACCCGTCGCGGTCGAGAACGATTCGATCGTCGACCCCGAGGAGACCGGTGCGCGGGTTCGCCCGGCGCTCGGTGATCCGGCCGAGGTGGCCAAGACCCTCATCGCCGTGGCCAAGGGCGGCGACGACGTCGTCCGCGTGGTCGCGGGCGATCCCCTGACCACCGACTCGGTCCTGGCCGAGGTCAACGCCGTCGCGCGGACCTCGATCGGCTTCGAGGTCATCCCCGGACTGCCCGCCGCCGCGGCGGTCCCCAGCTACGCGGGCATGCCGCTCGGCTCGGGTCACACCGAGGCCGACGTCCGCGGCGAGGTGGACTGGGCCGCTCTGGCCGCAGCCCCCGGACCGCTGGTGCTGCACGCCACGGCCGGTCACCTCGCGGAGACCGCGAGCGCCCTGACCGAACACGGCGTCGCCGCGCAGACCCCGGTCGCCGTGACGGTCAACGGCACCACGTGTCAGCAGCGCACCATCGAGGCGACGCTGGCCACCCTCAACGACAAGGGTGCAGGCCTGCAGGGCCCGCTCATCGTCACCATCGGCAAGGTCGTCACCCAGCGCAGCCGCCTGAGTTGGTGGGAGTCGCGTGCGCTGTACGGCTGGACCGTGCTCGTGCCGCGCACCAAGGACCAGGCCGGCGACATGAGCGATCGGCTCGTCGTCCACGGCGCCATGCCGATGGAGGTCCCCACGATCGCGGTGGAGCCGCCGCGTAGTCCGGCGCAGATGGAACGCGCCGTCAAGGGACTCGTCGACGGTCGCTACCAGTGGGTCGTCTTCACCTCCACCAACGCGGTGCGTGCGGTGTGGGAGAAGTTCGCCGAGTTCGGTTTGGACGCACGCGCTTTCAGCGGCGTCAAGATCGCCTGCGTCGGCGAGGCGACCGCGGCCAAGGTGCGTACCTTCGGCATCAACCCCGAGCTGATCCCGAGTGGCGAGCAGTCGTCGCTGGGTCTGCTCGACGACTTCCCGCCGTATGACGACGTCTTCGACCCGGTGAACCGGATCCTGTTGCCGCGTGCGGACATCGCGACCGAGACGCTGTCGGAGGGTCTGCGTGAGCGGGGCTGGGAGATCGACGACGTCACCGCGTACCGCACCGTTCGCGCGGCGCCGCCGCCGGCGACGACCCGCGAGATGATCAAGACCGGTGGGTTCGACGCGGTCTGCTTCACCTCGAGTTCGACGGTGCGCAACCTCGTCGGTATCGCCGGGAAGCCGCACGCGCGCACCATCGTTGCGTGCATCGGACCCAAGACGGCCGAGACCGCGATCGAGTTCGGGCTGCGCGTCGACGTCCAGCCGGAGACCGCTTCGGTCCCCGACCTGGTCGAGGCCCTGGCCGAGCACGCCACCCGACTGCGCGCCGAAGGGGCTCTGCCCCCTCCGCGCAAGAAGGCCCGTCGCTCGCGGTCCTGATCGTCCACAACCAACGCCGCACAGCTGCGTTGGGTGCACACCGCATCCAACGACGCTGTGCGGTGTGGTTTCTGGAGGGTCGTAGGGTGGACTCATGACCGACCGTCCGTACATCCGGCCCCGTCGTCTGCGCACCACCCCGGCGATGCGTCGCCTGGTGGCGCAGACGTCGTTGGAGCCGCGACACCTCGTGCTGCCGGTGTTCGTCGCCGACGGCCTGTCCGAGCCCAACCCGATCGCATCCATGCCGGGCGTCGTCCAGCACACCCTCGACTCGGTGCGCACTGCCGCGGCCCAGGCCGTCGAGGCCGGTGTCGGCGGGCTGATGCTGTTCGGTGTCCCGGCCGCCGGTGACAAGGACGCGACGGGTTCGGGTGCCGACGATCCCGACGGGATCCTCAACCGTGCGTTGGCCGCATTGCGGTCCGACCTCGGCGATTCGACCGTGCTGATGGCCGACACCTGTCTCGACGAGTTCACCGACCACGGGCACTGTGGCGTCCTCGACGCCGAGGGGCGCGTCGACAACGACGCCACCCTCGAGCGCTACGTGTCGATGGCGCTGGCGCAGGTCGAGGCGGGCGCTCACCTGCTCGGCCCGAGCGGGATGATGGACGGCCAGGTCGGCGCGATCCGTGCCGCGCTCGACGCCGCCGGGCACACCGACGCCGGGATCCTCGCCTACACCGCGAAGTACTCGTCCGCTTTCTACGGCCCGTTCCGCGAGGCGGTGGGCAGTTCGTTGCAGGGCGATCGTCGGACCTACCAACAGGACCCGGCCAACCGCGACGAGGCGATCCGCGAGCTCGAACTCGACCTCGCCGAGGGCGCCGACATCGTCATGGTCAAGCCCGCGATGAGCTACCTCGACATCGTCCGCGACGTCGCCGAGGCAGTGGTCGTGCCGGTCGCGGCCTACCAGATCTCCGGCGAGTACTCGATGATCACCGCGGCCGCCGAACGCGGCTGGATCGATCGTGACGCCGCCATCCTCGAGTCGCTGACCTCGATCCGACGGGCAGGCGCCGACATCGTGCTGACCTACTGGGCAACCGAGGTCGCCGCCAGGCTCCACTAGTCTGGGGCCATGTCTCAACCCCCGAATCCGTGGCCCCAGGGCTCGTGGCCCCCGGATCCGTCGCACAACAAGGGTGAGTCGGGGAAGCCGACGCTCGTGAACTCGATGGCCATCGCGACCGAGCTGTGGCTCGTGGTGGTGCTCTGCCAGATCATCGCGTCGATCGGCGAGTACTCCACGGTCACCCAATCCTTCCGTGACTCGGTGCGCGAGACGAAGGGCGCAACAGCACAAGAGGTCGACCTCGTCACGTCCAGCGGGTTCCTGGTCGGGGTGTTCGTCGTGGCCACCGCGATCATCGCGGCCGTGTCGCTGCTCATCGTCTGGCTGGCCCGCACCGGCCACAACTGGGCCCGCCTCGTGCTGTCGTTCTTCAGCGCGTTCCTGGTGGTCCAGGCCGTGCTCGCGCTCTTCGGTGGCAACGGCGCCACCTGGGCGATGATCCCCACCGTGATCGGCGGGGTGGCCGCCCTGGGCGCCGCGTACCTGCTGCTGCAGCGCGAGACCGAGACCTACTGCAAGGCGATGGCGACGTATCGCAAGTCCGGCGGAACGCCTCCGCCCGGTCCCGGGTGGCCGCCGAACGGTGGTCCGCCGCCGGGTCAGTACTTCCCGCACGGTCAGTACCCGCAGCAGGGGTCGTATCCGTACCCGCCACAGCAGCAGTACCCCGATCCCAACCGCTACCAGCCGCGCGACGACGATCGACGGGACGACTCCGGGGGCAACCGATGACGAAACCAGGACCCGCGGCGACGCCGAAGCTCGCGGTGTGGGCGGTACGTCTGTGGATCGCGTCGGGCGTGCTGTTCCTCGTCTCGGCGGCGTGGTTCCTGATCATCGGGATCGGCAGCGCCAACGCCTTCGGTATCGGTCTCGGCGTGGTCAGCGCGGGTGTGGGCGTCGGGATGCTGCTGCTGACCCGGCGCACCGGCTCCGGCGATCCGCGCTGGCGGTCGGTACTCGCCGTGCTGTCGTTGACGGCCACCGTGCTCGGCATGTTGATGGCGGCGCTGTTCCTCGACCCGTTCCTGTTGATCAGCGGGATCGTCGGGCTGATCGGCTCGATGATGGCCTACCGCCCGGCCGCCGAGCCGTGGTTCACCCGCGGGGGTGTCGGTGGCTGACGCCCCCGATTCTCCCGAGACCCCGGGTGCCGACGAGTGGAACACCTCGGTGGTGCCGGGACGAGTGCTGTTCCGCGAGAACGGTGGCAGCTGGTGGGTCGTGTCGATCGGCCCGATCCTCGTGGCCGCGGTGCTGCTGACCGAGCTGTTCGGTGGGGGACAGGTGCACTGGCCGGTGCTGTCGATCTTCCTGGTCATCATCACCGGCTTCTCGGCGATCCAGGTCTACGCCGCGCGACAGCACGTCGGGGTGGTCCTCACCGACACGACCCTCAAGCAGGGCACGCGCACCATCGCCCTGGCCGACATCACACGGATCTACCCGGAGAACACCAACCCCGAGCCCGAGAAGTGGGAGAGTGCGCCGGCGATCGGTGAACTGCGGGCCGTGCCGCGACGCCGTACCGGCATCGGGGTCCGCATGACATCGGGCAAGTTGGCGCAGGCGTGGGCCCGCGACCACCAGCGTCTCCGCGTCGAGCTCTCCGAGGCCCACCTGGCCATGCAGATGGGCCTGCCGCCTCGGGACGACACGTGACCCCGGGCGGCCGCCGTCTCGTCGCGGTCGTGGGAGTAGTCGTCGGAGTCGTGCTCGTGGCTGCTGCGATCTGGTTGTGGCGCAGCGGGATCGAGACGAGCAGCTACCCGCCGGTGGAACTCGACGGCAAGCTGATCTCCGGACCGTACGAACTGACCCGGTACTCGGGAAGTCGGATCGGCGGAGCCACGGTCATCGCGCTGGCAGCGCTGCTCGTCCTCGCGTTCTCGGTACGAGCAGCGCTCACCAGACGCGGCCGCTGACACCCGACAGGGGTCAGTGCATCTGCACCGTCAACAGCGCCTCGGGGACACCGAACGCGTCGACGAGGGTCTTGGCGTGCGGACGCAGCTGCGCGCACAGATCGTTGACGCCACGGCGGATGGCCTTGGCGCGCTCCACCGAGATGTGGCGGTGCATCAGGAACCAGTCGAGGTCGTTCTCCAGCGCGGAGTAGACGTACAGGTCACAGACGGTGCCGAGCAGCTCGGTCGCCGCCTTGCTGTCGCACCCCTCGATGCCCTCGATGAACGCTTCCAGCACAACGCGTTCCATGTGCGCGTGGCCCACCTTCAGCAGGTGGTCCTGAGCGGCGTTGAACACCTCGAACGGGTCGTTGCCCTCCTCGGTGGCGCGCCGCAGCCGGTTGGCGCAGGTACGCAGCAGGTGGTCCTCGCGGTTGCGGAACAGCCGGATCTGCGTGCCGCGGTTGGACAGTTCCGATTCCTCGGTGTCCTCGTCGGACGAATCCATCAGCGTCTGCACGACCTGGCGGGCCGCCGACTTCTCCAGCACGACGTCGCGGGCCATGTTCGCGATGAAGCGCGCCCAGCCGACCGTGTTGAGGCCACGGACGTCCTCGGCGTAGGCCGAGAGCAGCTCCTTGGCCAGCAGCTGGGTGAGGACGGTGTTGTCGCCCTCGAACGTGGTGAACACGTCGATGTCGCCACGCATGATCGACAGCTGGTTCTCGTCGAGGTAACCGGCGCCGCCGCACGCCTCGCGCGCGACGTTGATCGAATGCGATGCGTGCCAGGTGGTCATGGCCTTGAGGCCGGCGGCGAGGCTCTCCAGCTGACGCTGACGGCCGGCGAACGAGTCGTCACCCTCAGTCGACTCGGGGTTCGCGGTCTGCACCTCGTGCAGCTCCTCGGTGACCTCGTTCTGCGCGAAGTTCAACGCATACGACTTCGCGATGAGCGGCAACAGCTTTCGCTGGTGCGCGAGGTAGTCCATGATCACGATCTCGTTGTCGGAGTCGGGTGCCTCGAACTGCCGACGGGTCAATCCGTAGCGGGTGGCGATGGCGAGTGCCTTGCGACCGGCCGCGCCTGCCGTGGCCGCGACGCTGATGCGCCCACGGATCAGGGTGCCGAGCATCGTGAAGAAGCGACGGTTCTCGTTCTCGATCGGCGAGTGGTAGGTGCCGTCGGCGTCAACATCGGCGTACTTGTTGAGCAGGTTCTCGCGCGGGATGCGCACCTTGTCGAACCGCAGCCGACCGTTGTCGACGCCGGCGAGACCGCCCTTGGGGCCGTCGTCGCCGATGCTCACGCCGGGAAGGGCGTTGCCCTTGTCGTCGCGCAGCGGCACCACGAAACAGTGGACGCCCCGGCCGGTGGGCTCCTCACCCGGACCGCCGGTCACGAGCTGGGCGAACACCGATGCGACGGTGGCGTGTTGGGCTGCGCCGCCGATGTAGTCCTTGGTGGCCGACTCGGTGGTCGAGTGCACGACGAACTCGTCGGAGTCGGCGTCGTAGGTGGCGACGGTCTCCAGCGCCTGGACGTTCGAGCCGTGGCCGGTCTCCGTCATGGCGAAACAGCCGAGCAGGTCGAGGTTGATCAGGTCGGTGACGTAGCGGTCGTGGTGCCGCTGGGTGCCGAGGTTCTCGATGGCGCCGCCGAACAGACCCCACTGCACGCCCGCCTTCACCATCAGCGACAGGTCGGCGTACCCGAGCATCTCGATGCTGGTGATCGCCGCGCCCACGTCGCCGGTGCCGCCGTGCTCCGGGCGGAAACCCGCCGCCGCGAAGTCGAGCTGTGCGAGCTCGCCGAGCTTCGCGAACGTGGCGTCCCGCGCTTCCTGCATCGACAGGGTCGGGTCCGGCAACAGGTCGGTGCGGTCCATGTGGGCGCGGGCATAGTTACGGACGTCGCGCCACTTGCCGTCGAGCGTGTACTTCAGGTTGTCGACCACCAGGCCCTGGTCCACGGCTTCATCGTGGTCGGACGATGTGACATCGGATGAACGATCTTCGGGCTGCGTTGCCTGGGTGACGGTCATGTCTCCGATATTACTGGCGAGTAACCCCGACGGCATCGCGTTCATGATCACAAAAAGCGCGGTCTTCGTGACGAGAGTCGCCGGAGAGTCACGGAATGGGCACGCTCCGGCCCACCGATCACACCGCGGGCTGCTGTTGGGTGATGCAGTGCACCCCGCCGCCGCGGGCGAACAGCGGTCGGGCGTCGATGCCGATGATCGTCCGCCCTGGATAGGCGTCGGCCAGGATCCCCGCGGCCGCGTCGTCGCGCGGGTCGTCGAAACGGCAGGCGATGACGGCGTCGTTGATCACGAGGTGGTTGATGTAGCTGTGGTCGACGAAACCCTCGCTGTCGGTCAGTCCCGCCGGGGCCGGGACACCGATGATGTCGAAGCTGCGCCCCTGGGCATCCGTCGCATCGGACAGCAGCCGCCTGATCTCGGCGGACACCGCGTGGTCGGGATGTGTGGGGTCGGTCTGTTCGTGCACCAGCACCGTGCCCGGGGTGGGGATGGCGGCGACGATGTCGACGTGGCCGCGCGTGCCGAAGGTCTCGTTGTCGCGCGTCAGTCCGTAGGGCAGCCAGATCGCGGTGGTGGTCCCGATCGTGCGCGCCAGTTCGGCCTCCACCTGCGCGGCCGTCCACTCGCTGTTGCGGCCCTGGCCCAACTGGACGGTTTCGGTCAGCAGCACGGTGCCACTGCCGTCGACCTGAAAACCGCCGCCCTCGTTGATCATCGGCGAGGTGATCAGCTCGGCGCCGGACAACTCGGCGATCAGCTTCCCGATGTGCTGGTCGTGATCCCAGGTAGCCCACTCGGCGGCACCCCAGCCGTTGAACACCCAGTCGACCGCTCCGAGGCGGCCCGTTTCGTCGTCGACGACGAAGGTCGGTCCGATGTCGCGGGCCCACGCGTCGTCCAGAGGTGCCTCCACGACGGTGATCTCCGACGACAGGTAGCGCCGGGCGTGGTCGATCTCGCCGGGGTCGACCAGCACCGTGACGGGCTCGTGGTCGGCGATGGCGTGTGCGACCTCCGCCCAGGTCCGCCGCGCCTCGTCACGTTCGGACTCGGTGTCGCCCAATGAGTAACCGGTCACCGGATAAGCCATCCACACCCGTTCCTGGGGTACGCCCTCGGCGGGTTGACGCCACGTCATGGCACGACGATCGGCGCGGTCAGCGACGTGTAGGTGTCGGGGCGGCGGGTGGCCAGGAACGGGAACAGGGCCAGCCAGTCCCGTCGTTGGTCGAGGTCGAGATCTGCGACCAGCGTGACCGACTCGTCGCGGGGGGCCGCAACCAGGATGCGGCCGTAGGGATCACAGATGAACGACGATCCGTAGAACGTGATCGCGCCCTCGTCGCCATGGCGGTTGGGGACGATCATGAAGGTGGCGTTGGCGATGGCGTTGCCGACGATGACCTGCTGCCACTGCGGCTGGGTGTCGAAGTCGGGGAAGTCGGGTTCGGAGCCGATGGCCGTGGGGTAGACCAGGATCTCCGCGCCGGCGATCGAGTAGCTGCGGGTGACCTCGGCGAACCATTCGTCCCAGCACGTCGGGAACCCGAACGCCGCGGGCAGTCCCTCCGGACGGTGCACGGGGTAGGGATCGTCGGCCGGTCCGGCGCGGAAGTAGGTGTCCTCGTAGTAGCCGGGGCTGATCGGGATGTGGAGCTTGTGGGTGTGGGCGACGATCTCACCCTGCGGCGAGACGAGGATCGCGGTGTTGAGGCCGAGCCCGTCCGGGGAGGAACCGTCGGTTGCCGGGGCCTGCTGGTAGAGCGAGGCGTGCACGAAGATGTCGTGCTCCCGGGCCATCTCGGCGGCGAAGGTGGCCGTCGGTCCGGTGTGCAGGTCCTCGGCGTCGGCTCCGGGGTTGTCCCCCGCGCGGACGAACGCCGGGTACTGCCGCAGCGTGAGCTCCGGGAGGAACACCGCGGCCGCTCCCGCCTGGGCGGCCGCGGCGATGCCGTCGGCCAGTTCTGCGCGCAACGCGGCGGGATCGGCATGCCACCGGTGCTGCACAAGGGCCACCCGGAGCGGCTGGCGTGTCGGCTCGTCGTATCGGCTGAGCGCCGGCGGAATGGCAGGTGCGGTGATCGTACGCATGTGAGGATCTCCCGGAATCCAATTAAACGAATGATGTTCGTTTTACGATAAGCCCAGCGTGGCCGCTGTGCAACAGAAACCGCGATTTCCCGTTCGTCCCTTTTGGAGTGAAACGAAACAGCCGGGAAACACAATGTGTGCAGAATGACGCAATCGCCGCGGGTTCGTCGCGGCCGTGGTGGAGGGTGAATGCGTGGCGGGGTATCTCGTGCGGAGGTTGCTGAACTACGTCGTCCTCCTGTTCATCGCGACCTTTCTGACCTACATGCTCGCGTCGCTGACCTTCGATCCGTTGGCCAACCTGCTCGGTCGGAACCCGCCTCCCTCGGCCGCGGTCATCGACGCCAAGCGCGCCGCCCTGCACCTGAACGACAACCCGGTTCTCCGGTACTTCAAGTGGTTGGGTGACCTGTTCACCGGCGACTTCGGGCAGACGGTGGCAGCGGGCTCGGTCAACGACGAGCTGTGGCGTCGCATCCTGGTCTCGTTGCGACTCGTCGTACTGGGGACCGTGCTCGGCGCCGTCATCGGCACCCTGGTCGGTGCCTACGGCGCGGTGCGGCAGTACAAGATCTTCGACCACGTCGCGACCATCGTCACCTTCGTGCTCATCAGCATCCCCATCCTGGTGCTCGCGCCGGTCCTGAAATACGTTGCCGTGCGGGTCAACCAGTCGACCGGCAGCGAGTTCTTCCAGTACACGGGGGAGACCTCGACCACCCTGGAACCCGGCCTGTGGAACGAGGTCATCGACCGGGCCCAGCACCTGGTGCTGCCGACGCTGGTGTTGGTGCTGTTCACGCTCGGCAGCTACAGCCGGTACATGCGCAGCTCGATGCTCGACGAACTGAACATGGACTACATCCGCACCGCGCGCGGCAAGGGGCTCACGCGTGGACGCGCGATCTTCCGCCACGGGTTCCGCACCGCTCTGATCCCGATGGCGACGCTGTTCGCGTTCGGCATGGGCGCGGTGATCACCGGCGCGACGTTCACCGAGCGTGTCTTCGGTTGGTACGGAATGGGCGACTGGCTGATCTACGGAATCACCAGCCAGGACATCAACATCACCATGGCGGTCTCGTTGTTCACCGCGCTGTCGGTGCTCATCTCCGGCATGCTGACCGACATCTTCACCGCGGCGCTCGATCCGCGCGTGCGGTACTGATCGCATGACGCGGACAGGGAGGATCTGACGATGGCGACACCCATCGAACCGATGTCGGTCTCGACGAGCGAGGCGGACCTCGCGATCGCCGGTGAGCTGACCGCGCCGATCAGCAGGCGCCGGCTCGTGCTGAGACGGTTCCTGCGCAACCGCCCGGCGTTGTTCGGCATCGTCGTGCTCGTGCTCATGTTCCTCGCGGCGTTCGTTCTGCCGCATCTGATCTCGTACACCTACGAGGAACTCGACCCGTACAACCTCAACACCCCGCCCACCACCCTGCACTGGTTCGGCACCAACCAGATCGGTCAGGACGTACTCGCCCAGACGCTGCGTGGTCTCCAGAAGTCGCTGATCATCGGCATCCTGGTGGCGGCGATCTCCACCGTGGTCGCCGGTGTCGTCGGCGCGGCCGCAGGGTACTTCGGCGGGTGGACCGACCGCGCGCTCATGTGGGTCGCCGACGTGCTGCTGGTGGTCCCGAGCTTCTTGATCATCGCGATCTGCAGCCCGTTCTTCAAGGACAAGAGCTTCCTGATCCTGGTGGTGTTGCTGGCCGCGTTCGCGTGGATGATCACCTCGCGCATCATCCGTGCGATGACGAGGTCTCTCCGGGAGCGCGAGTTCATCCGCGCCGCGAAGTATATGGGTGCGACGCCGCAGTCGATCATCGGCAAGCACATCCTGCCGTCGATGGCCTCGATCCTCATCGTGGACGTCACGCTCAACGTGGGCATCGCGATCATCGGCGAGGCGAGCCTGAGCTACTTCGGGTTCGGCGTGCAACGACCGGACGTCTCGCTCGGCACCCTCATCGCCGACGGCACATCGTCCGCGCTGACGTATCCGTGGTTGTTCGCATTCTGTTGTGGCGCGCTGGTTCTCATCGTGCTGGCCACCAACTTCGTCGGTGACGGACTCCGCGACGCCTTCGATCCGAATTCGACGAGAGGGCAGGCCCGTGGCTGACGTTCCGGTTCTGGAGGTCAGTGGCCTCGAGGTCACCTTCCCGAGCGAGGAGGGGCGGGTGACCGCCGTCCGTGGGCTCGACTACCGCGTCGACAAGGGCGAGGTGCTGGCGATCGTCGGTGAGTCGGGGTCGGGCAAGTCGGTCTCGTCTCTCGCGGTGATGGGGTTGCTCCCGCCCACCGCACGCGTCCGCGGTTCGATCGAGCTCAACGGACGGCAACTGCTGGGTCTCTCCGATCGCGAGATGTCCTCCGAGCGCGGGCGTTCGGTGGCCATGATCTCGCAGGATCCGCTGACCGCGCTGACCCCGATCTACCGGGTGGGCGACCAGATCGCCGAGGCCGTCCGGGTGCACAATCCGTCGATGAGTCGATCGGCCGCGCGGGAGCGCGCTGTCGAACTGTTGGACCTCGTCGGGATCGCCGAACCCGCGACACGTGCGCGCTCCTATCCGCACGAGTTCTCCGGGGGCATGCGCCAACGCGTGGTCATCGCGATGGCCATCGCCAACGACCCGGACCTGATCATCGCCGACGAGCCGACCACTGCTCTCGACGTCACCATCCAGGCCCAGATCCTCGATCTGTTGCGCACCGCGCGCGACGTCACCGGTGCCGGGGTCGTCTTCATCACTCACGACCTCGGTGTCGTTGCGGGCGTGGCGGATCGGGCGATGGTGATGTACGCCGGGCGTGCGGTGGAGACCGCGTCGGTCGACGAGCTCTACGCCCGACCGTCGATGCCGTACACGGTCGGGCTGCTGGGCTCGATCCCGCGCCCGGACCGGCCTGCGCAGCGCCGGCTGGTGCCGATCGAGGGAACGCCGCCCGCACTGGTCGATCTGCCCACCGGCTGCCCGTTCGCGCCTCGCTGTCCGGTACACATCGACGAGTGCGACACCGCCGAGCCGCCGCTGCTCGAGATCACTCCCGGTCACCGTGCGGCGTGCATCAACGTGACCGCGGCGACGGCCGGCACCGCCGCCGAGGTGTTCGACGTCGCGCCGGTCACCGAGAGCTCCACCGAACCGATCCTGGCAGAGAAGGCCGCGTCGACTCCGGTGTTGTCGGTCAGCGAGCTGCACAAGAGCTACCCAGTGTTCCGGGGATCGGTGTTGCGGCGCAAGGTCGGCGAGGTCGCAGCGGTCAACGGGATCAGCTTCGACATCCATGCCGGCAAGACGCTGGCCATCGTCGGCGAGTCCGGGTGTGGGAAGTCGACGACGCTGCTGGAGATCATGGACTTCGTCCGGCCGGAGCGTGGATCGGTGGAGATCAACGGGCGCAAGCCCTATGAGCTGAGCCGATCCGAGCAGCGCGCTCTGCGGGCGCACATCCAGATCGTGTTCCAGGACCCGATGGGTTCGCTCGACCCGCGGATGCCGGTGGGCGAGATCATCGCCGAGCCGTTGAAGATCAACGGCGTCGAGGCGGGTGAGCGCGTCAAGCGCGTTCGGGAGCTGATGGACACTGTCGGGATGCGGCCCGAGTTCGCCGATCGCTACCCCACGCAGTTCTCCGGCGGCCAGCGCCAGCGGGTCGGTATCGCACGCGCGATCGCGCTGCGGCCCAGCATTCTCGTCCTCGACGAACCGGTCTCGGCACTCGACGTGTCGATCCAGGCGGGCGTGCTGAACCTGCTGCAGGATCTGCAGGCCGAACTCGGGCTCGCGTACCTGTTCGTCTCCCACGATCTTTCGGTGGTCCGCCATCTCGCCGACGAGGTGGCGGTGATGCGTGATGGCGCGTTCGTGGAGAAGGGGCCCACCCAGCAGGTCTTCGAATCACCCACCGATCCCTACACGCGGGCATTGCTGGCCGCGATCCCGATCCCCGACCCGGTGCAGCAGCGCGACCGGATCGCAGCCGCTGCGGCCCTGGCCGGCGCGGTGTGAGAACTCCGACGACGATCCCCGACAGGCGTATGACGAAAGGTGAACCCATGAGGACGAGAACGATCCGGGCGTTGATCCCGGTCGCGGTGGCACTGACCACCGTCGGGCTGGTGGCCGGTTGTAGCTCCGGCAACACCGGTCCGGACAAGAATGCGCCAGCATCGTTCAGCGCCGGGGCGCAGATCAACCCGCACCCGATCAGTGATCTCAAGCAGGGCGGGAACATGAACTACCGCATCGAGTCGGTGATCCCCAACTACAACTACCTGCAGATCGACGGGACCAACGGCGATCTCAACCGCATCTATCTGGCAACCATGCCCACGCCGTTCATCGCGGCCGCGGACGCGAGCCTCACGGTCAACAAGAACTACTTCACCGACATCGTCGAGTCCGAGGTGAACGGCAAACAGACCATCACCTACGACATCAACCC
>NZ_JAEMTF010000086.1:0-9094 GCF_016462415.1 Williamsia sp.
GGGTCGCACAGGAGGTCGGGGCGACTGCGGCGCGGGACGGGGCGGGCCCGCCTTCGGTCCGTCGGAAGTGTTCATGGCTTCGGGGGTCATCCGATCTGGGTCATCCGAGTTGCGCGTGCACGTAGCACCAGCGCCAGGTCTCGCCCGGTTCCGCCGATCGCATCACGGGGTGGTGGGTGGACTTGTGGTGGGCGGTCGCATGCTTCCGCGGGCTCGAATCGCAGCAACCGATGTATCCGCAGCCGAGGCAGCGTCGAAGGTGCGCCCAGTGCTCGACACCCTCCTCAGCACAGCCCTGACACGTGTCCTGCGGGCCCGTCATCGGGTCGTCCGCGGGATCGCCCGAGGTCGCGAGGAGGTCGTCGCAACCCTCGGGTTCGACATCGCTGGGTCCGATGAGTCGGTGCATCACCGACCGTCTGATAGATCGCACCCGGCCATTGTCCCGTATCTTTGACGGGTTCGGCCACCCGGTGACCACCCCCGGGCCCGAGCGGTCGCCGTCAGGAGGGGCAGCACTCGTGGATTCCGCTCTGCTCGTTGTGATCGTGGTGTCGTTGGCCATCGCCGCACTGTCGCGTCGCTACCAGTTCGCGTCGCCGCTCGTCCTGGTCCTGTGCGGACTCGGCGTGTGCTGGATCCCCGGTCTCCCGACCCCCGAACTCGACCCCGATGTCGTGCTGTTCGTGATCCTGCCGCCGCTGCTGTACTCGGCCGCCCAGGACAGCTCGTACGTCGCGCTGCGCCGGAACATGCGCGCGGTCGGCCTGCTCGCGGTCGCGCTGCCGCTGGTCAGCGCGGTCGTCGTGGGATTCGTGGCCTACTGGTCGCTGCCCCAGCTCCCGTTGGCCGCGGCGCTGGTCCTCGGCGCGGTCGTCGCTCCCCCGGACGCGGTGTCGGCCACCGCCATCGGCCGCCGACTCGGCCTGCCGCGGCGGATGACGACGCTGCTCGGTGGCGAGAGTCTCCTCAACGACGCGACCGCGTTGACCGCCTACCGGTTGGCGCTGGGCGCCGCGGTCGGTGCGACCACCACCGCGTGGGACGGCATCCTGCTCTTCGCCGAGGCCGCGATCGGTGGCGTCCTGGTCGGCCTCGTCGCGGGTGTCGTCATCGCCAAGGTGCGCCAGTGGCTCACCGATCCCCCGATGGAGACCGCGCTGGGCATCGTGATCCCGTTCGCGACGTACTTCGTCGCCGAGGAACTGCACGCCTCGGGCGTCATCGCCGTCGTCGTGGTCGGGCTGTACCTCGGTCAACGCTCGGCGCGCGAGGGCTACGCGACACGACTGCAGGACAACGCCGTGTGGCGCTCGATCGACGTCATGCTCGAGTCGTTCGTGTTCCTGCTGATCGGTCTACAGCTGCCCGAGGTGCTCGAGGGACTCAAGGGCCGCTCGGTGGGGGTGATCATCTGGTCGGGCGTCGCGGTCCTGGCCACGGTGATCATCGTGCGCATCGTGTGGATGTTCCCGGCGACGTACCTGCCGCGGCTGCTCTCCCGCCGAATACGTGACCGCGAGCCGGCGCCCACCCCCGGTTCGGTCTTCGTCATCGCGTGGTCGGGCATGCGGGGTGTGGTCAGCCTCGCCGCCGCGTTCGCCATCCCGCTCACCACCGACGACAACATGCCGTTCCCGGCGCGTGACGAGATCATCTTCCTGACGTTCGTCGTGGTGGTCGGAACGCTGCTGATCCAGGGCACGACACTGCCGCTGCTGATACGGGTCCTCGGGGTCCACAGCGACGAACGACGAACCGATCTGCTCGCGCTCGCCGCGGCGCAGGATCGGGCCGGGCGCGCCGCGGGCAAGCGCCTCGAGGAACTGGCCGAGGAGATCCCGGACAACGACGCGATGAAAGAGCAGGTCCAGATCCTGCAGCGCTGGATCCGGTCGCGGAAGAACCTCGCGTGGGAGGAACTCGGTCGCGGCGAGGAGGAGCTCGGCGAGAGCCCTACGGTCGCGTTCGGGCGGATGCGCACCGAGCTGCTGCAGGTTCAGCGTGAGGTGTTCATCAACGAACGCGATGCCGGCCGCATCGACGACGAGGTGCTGCGCGGTGTGCTGCGCCAACTCGACCTCGCCGAGGGCCTGTCGGACCGCACGGCCAAGAAGCGCGACTGATCGACGGCTCAGGCGGGTTCGGTGACCGGCGTGCGGGCCGCGAACACCGTCGTCTCCTCGGACCGCCCTCGTAGGGTTTGGCTCTCCAGGCGCTCCCAGTGCTCGCTCTCCGACGCCGCCGCATCCACCGCACGTTGCGAGGCGAGGGGGCGGGTCGGGTCGCGCTTGGCCAGTTCCGACAACCGCGCCGACTCGTTGACCGCGTCGCCGATGACGGTGTACTCGAACCGCTGGATCGCGCCGACGTTGCCCGCGACGACCGGTCCGTAACTCACGCCGATGCCGGCACTCAGCTCGGGGATCTCCTCGGCGAGACGCCGTGAGATGGCGCGACTGGCCGAGAGTGCGGCACCGGCGGTGTCGGCGAGGTCGATGGGCGCCCCGAACACCGCGAGCACGGCGTCGCCCTCGAACTTGTTGACCAGCCCGCTGCGCTCCTCGACCTCCTGGACTATCACCGCGAAAAACCGGTTGAGGATCGTGACGACCTCCGACGGAGGACGGTCGGAGGCGAGTTTGGTCGAGCCGATGACGTCGACGAACACCACGGCGACGGTGCGCTCGGTGCCGCCGAGTTCGGGGTCGCTGGTCAATGCGGCCTCGGCGACGTCCTTGCCGACGTGCCGACCGAACAGGTCCTGCAGCCGTTCGCGCTCACGGAGCCCGGTGACCATGGTGTTGAAACCGGCCTGCAGCTCACCGAGCTCGGTGCCGTCGAAGATGACGACCTCGACGTCGGTGTCGCCCGCGCTGACCTTCTTCATCCCGTTCCGCACACTCCGGACCGGCGCGACCACGTGGCTGGTGTTCAGCACGGTCAGCAGCAGGCCGGTGAACAGCGCGATCGAGACCAGGACGGTGATGCCGACGAACACGTCGGTCTTCGACGTCTGCTCGCGCAGCAGCGAGAAGACCACCACCAGGAACATTCCGACGATCGGGACCCCCGACCCCACCGTCCACGAGATCAGCGCACGGGTACGCAGCGCGCTTCGCTTACGCCGCAATCTGACATCGGCATTGATGATCTGCGCGGCCACCGGACGCAGGGAGAACTCGCTGAGCAGGTACGAGATCGCGCACACCACGACGCCGCTGAGCCCCACGACGAGAAACACCTTGGGGATGAGGATCGGTTCGAGGATGCCGTAACAGGTGGTGAACATGATGACCGCACCGATCCAGAAGATGGACTGGAACGCGGTCAACTTCCAGGGGATCCGCTTGGCCTTACGCGCTTCTCGCGGTGTGGGGGTCCGGTCCTGGATGGACCAGCGCAGCTGGCGGACGATGATCGTCGTGCCCACGACAGCTCCGACGAGCAGGGCACAGCCGACGTAGATCGGCAACGCGATGAAGTTGACCCACCAGAACTTGCTGTCGAAGACACTCGGCTCGGGTATGCCGACACTCGCGAGGACGATGGCGATGATCGCGCCGATCGCGTTGGACAGCAGGATCGAGCCGGTGAGCAGGATCTGGATGCGGATGCGCTGCACGCGGGGGGTGTCGGACGTCGACCCCAGCAGGATCGAGCCGTAATCGGCCTCGCTACGCCTCAGCCGCATGGCTCCCTATCGCAAAGTGCGCACCCGGCACGTACCGCGGTGTCTGCGGAGCAATCTACCGGGGGGCCGGGAATTTGCCCCTCATCTCGTGACTTCGGGCGTTCTCAGAGCTCGCGGGGTATCACGGTGCGGTGGAGGACCTTGCCGCTGGTATCGCACAGATCGACGGTGAACGTGCCACCGAGGCCGTCGATGCGCACCTCGCCGAAGTGCTGGAACTCCGTCGTGATGGGCGAGACGTTCGCCGTCGTCGGGGCGTGGACGAAGACCTGGTCGATACCGAAGGTGCCGTCGAGCTTGCCCGCCGGGAACGCGCCTGCGTGCAGCGGCCCGGAGACGAACTCCCAGAACGGGTGGAAGTCGGTGAACGCGGCGCGTGAGGGGTCGTAGCGGTTGGCTGCGGTGTAGTGGACGTCGGCGGTCAGCCACACGACGTTGCGGACCCGCTTGGTGCGCGACAGGATCTGCGCCAGTTCGGTTTCGCGCCCCAGCGGCTTGCTGTTGTCGCCCTGGGCCACCGCCTCGATACCGTCTGTGTCGCCGTAGGTGGTGTCGGGGACGACGATCCCGAGCGGCAGGTCGTTGGCGACGATCTTCCACACCGCCCGCGAGGAGTTGAGCCCGTCGACCAGCCATCGCGCCTGTCGGGCACCGAGTATGTGACCGGACTGTTTGCGGGCGTTGGAGTTCGAGTCCTTGTAGCTGCGCATGTCGAGGACGAAGATGTCGAGCAGCGGACCGTAGGACACCTTGCGGTAGACGCGGCCGTCCACGGCGTCGACGCGGCTGACCGGCTGCCACTCGTGAAACGCCTGCAGGGCGCGGGCCGAGAGGACGTCGGCGCGCTTCTCCTGCGTGTAGGCGGGATTGGCGACGATCTCGCCGGGGAACCAGTTGTTGAACGTCTCGTGGTCGTCCCACTGCACGAGTTGGGTGGTCGACGCGGCGAAGCGACGGTAGTTGCGGTCGGTCATGTTGTAGCTGTGGTTGCCGCGATACTGGTCGAGTGTCTGCGCCACATCGGATTTCGCCTCGGTCACGACGTTGCGCCAGACGCGACCGTCGTCGAGGGTGACGCTCTCCTTCAGCGGCCCGTCGGCGTAGACGGTGTCGCCGGAGTGGATGAACAGGTCGGCGTTGCGGTCGGCCAGTGTGGAGAACCCGTGCAGTCCGCCGATGGCCTCGTTGATACCCCAGCCCTGGCCGACGACGTCGCCGGACCAGTTCAGTTTCACCGCCCCCGGCAGCAGGGGCGCGGTCCGGAAGGTGCCGGTCAGCGGCTGCGATCGGGTGCCGCGGTCGGACACCAGCGTGACCCGGTAGTGGATGGTCGCGCCGGCGGGGTGCCCGGTGACCCGGACGCGTCCGGTGCCGTCGGTGGCCGGGGTCAGCAGTGGACCGGTGAAGCGTCGGGCGAACGCAAAGTTCTCGAACAGCGAGGTCTCGACGATCATCCGGGCCGGGGTATCCGACCGCGCCCAGATCAGCGCGCCGTCGGTGCGTGGGTCACCGGAGGCGACGCCGTGCGACAGCGTCGGACGCGCACGGATCAGACCGGGCGTCGCCGGCACTGCCGTGGCCGGGGCGGCGAGCAGCCCGCCGACCGGGACGATCAGGCCGGCAGCGGCCGAGGCGGACAGAAACTTCCGACGCGAGACAGACATGCCCCTGATCGTTTCCCACGAAGACGAACGGGAGATGAACCGCCGTCAGATGATCGCGCGACGGACGATGGTCTCGTCCCGACCCGGTCCGACACCGATGCAGGAGATGTGGGCGCCGGCAAGCTCTTCGAGACGCAGCACGTAGTTCTGCGCGTTCTGCGGCAGGTCTTCGAAGGTGCGGCACGCAGAGATGTCCTCCCACCAGCCGGGCATCTCCTCGTAGATCGGCTTCGCGTGGTGGAAACCGGTCTGCGTCATCGGCATGTCGTCGACCCGCTCGCCGTCGACCTCGTAGGCGACGCAGATGGGAATGGTGTCGATGCTGGAGAGCACGTCGAGCTTGGTGAGGAAGTAGTCGGTGATGCCGTTGACACGCGTTGCGTAGCGGGCGATCACGGCGTCGAACCAGCCGCAACGACGGGCGCGGCCGGTGGTGACACCGACCTCGCCGCCGGTCTTGGCCAGGAACTCACCCCACTCGTCGAACAGCTCGGTCGGGAACGGCCCCGATCCGACGCGGGTGGTGTACGCCTTGAGGATTCCTAACACCGTCGTGATGCGGGTGGGTCCGATACCCGAGCCCACCGACGCGCCACCCGAGGTCGGGTTCGACGACGTCACGTACGGGTAGGTGCCGTGGTCGACGTCGAGCAGCGTGCCCTGTGAGCCCTCGAGGAGCACGGTCTCGCCGCGTTCGAGCGCCTGGTTCAGAAGCAGCCGGGCGTCGGCGATGCGGTGCTTGAATCCCTCGGCCTGCGCGAGCACCTCCTCGACGACCTGCTCGGGATCGAGGGCACGCCGGTTGTAGATCTTGGTGAGGATCTGGTTCTTGATCTCCAGGGCCGCTTCGACCTTCTGGGTCAGGATCTTCTCGTCGAGCACGTCGGCGACACGGACCCCGACACGGGCGATCTTGTCCTGGTAGCAGGGCCCGATGCCGCGGCCGGTGGTGCCGATCTTGTTGTTGCCCAAGAAGCGTTCGGTCACCTTGTCGATGGCCACGTGGTACGGCATCAGCAGGTGCGCGTCGGCGGAGAGGATCAGACCGGAGGTGTCGACGTCACGGTCCTCGAGGCCCCCCAGCTCGGTGAGCAGGACGCCCGGGTCGACGACGACGCCGTTGCCGATCACGTTCTTCACACCCGGCGTCAGGATGCCCGACGGGATGAGGTGGAGGGCGAACTTGTCGCCGTTGGGTAGGACGACGGTGTGGCCGGCGTTGTTTCCGCCTTGGTAGCGCACAACCCACTGGAGCTTCTCTCCCAGCAGGTCAGTGGCTTTTCCTTTACCTTCATCGCCCCATTGGGCACCGATCAGTACGATCGCAGGCATCGCCTCAAGCTCCTTCCGGCACGGGATCACCCGGGCCGTGGGACAACTTTACTGGTTTTATCGGACAGATACCCCGTTCCGCCGCGCGTGATGGCCCGGCCCTGCCGAGAGAGGCCTCCGCTGACGTGACGACGACGGTCATCTGCGCGCTCGACGTACCCGTGCCCGACGCACTCGACGGCCTCGTCGTGATCCGCGCCGAGAACAGCCGTGACTCGATGCGGGCCGGCGTGGCCAAGGCGGTGGCCGACGCGGCCGTGAGCCGCGTGGTCGTGGTCGCCGGCCCCGATCACCCCGATGCGTTCCTCGGCGCCGTCGTGGCGCGTCTGATGATCGCCGAGGCGTTGGGGGTCGAAGTCGCCTACGTGGCACCGCAGGCGACGCCGGGCACGAAGGTCTACGGGCTGCCGTCCGGCGACGTCGCCGCCGAGCTGGCGGTGTCGGGGACGGCGGTGTCGCTGCCGCTGATCCGCGACGACGCCGCGGTGGTCGTCATCGGCGAGGCTAGCCACACCGGAGAGAACGGGTCGTTCACCGGCGAGACCATCGTCGACAGCGAGCGTCTGTTCCTCGGCGAGGCCACGACTGTCCTGATCCGCCCGACCCGGGACGAGCCGGGTGTCGAAGGCGCACTGCAGAAACGATTTCGCCAGAAGTGGGTCGCCGGGCGCGCCGTGCAGACCGGTGGGATCGACGTGGTGGTCGAACGCGACGGCATCCGGGCTCCCCGCCCCGTGCACCGGTCGACGATCTATCGCCACCACGAGGACTGGAAGCTGGTCTCCCCATGAGCACCGCGACTCAGATCGTCCGCTCAGTGCGACCCGGGCCGGTGTTCCTCGGTGTGGTCGCCGTCGCCGTCGTCGGCGGCGTCCTGTTGGCGCAGTCGACTCCGGGTCGCAACGCCACGTCGATCGTGGGGGCGCTGCTGCTGGTCGTCGGCGGCTGGGTCATCTCGTTGTGTCTGCACGAATTCGGTCACGCGGTGACCGCGTTCGCGTTCGGCGACAAGAATGCCGAGAACCGCGGCTACCTCACCCTGAACCCGCTGAAGTACGCGCATCCGGGGCTGTCTATCACGTTGCCGCTGGTGATCATCCTGTTGGGTGGCATCGGTTTTCCCGGTGGTGCGGTGTACGTGAACCAGGCCGGGTTCTCCAAGGCGCAGCGCACGATCGTGTCGTTGGCCGGACCGTTCGCGAACATCGTTGTGGGCGTGGTGCTCCTGGCCGTCATCCGCGCGAAGGTCGACGAGATCAGCATCGCGAACATCAACCTGTGGTCGGCGCTGGGCATGTTGGCGCTGCTGCAGATCACCGCAGCCATCCTCAACCTGATCCCGATCCCCGGCTTCGATGGCTACGGCGCCATCGAGCCCTACCTGTCGATCGAGACACGTCGAAAGCTCGCGCCGGTCGGTCAGTACGGCTTCCTGCTCGTGTTCCTGGTGTTGTTGCTACCGCCGCTGAACCGGGCGTTCTTCGACCTCATCTACTGGTTCTTCGAATTGTCCGGTGTCAGTTCCACCCTGGCCTCCATCGGGTACGGCCTGGTCGTCTTCTGGCGTTAGCTTCCACGCGGCCACCGCAACGAGACGGCGACGTCCCACCCGCACATCGCGGTTGTTTATGCTCGATTAGATGGACAACGCAGCCGAGGTCGCGATCCGTCTCCTCGGTGAGGTGCGGGTCGTTCACCGGGGACATGTCGTCCACCCACGGGTGGTCGGGGGTGCGCGCTGCGTCGAGGTCCTCGCCTACCTGGCCGTCAACCGCCACCGCGAGATCCCGCAGGACGAGCTCGCCGGCCTGCTGTGGCCGGGCAATCGGCCCCAGTCCTGGAATGCCGCCCTGCGTGGCGTCCTCTCCCGCGTACGCGACACCATGGAGTTGGCGACGATGCCGACGGCCAGTGTCCGGTCACGCGGCGGGAATGTCCGATTGTTGCTCCCCGACGGATTCGTGACCGACCTCGAACTCGTCCGGCGATACTGCGCCGCACCGGTTGACGATCTGGGCGTGGCTGTGGCCGACGCCCGGCGAGCGCTCGACCTCACCGGTGAGACCGCTCTGATCGGCGCCCTGGGCTCATGGGCCGACGACGTACGCGCCGAGGCCCTACACCTGCGTCAACGGGCTCTCGAGATCGACGCCAGTGGGTCGCTCACCCAGGGCGAACCGGCGCGCGCGATCGCGTCGGCCGAGGGGCTCCTCGCGCTGGACCCGCTGCGCGAGAGTGCGTATCGGACGGTGATGAGTGGATACCTGTCCCTGGGCGAACGAGGGCAGGCGCTGCAGGTGGCCGCCCGGTGTCGCCGGGTACTCGACGACGAGCTCGGGGTCGCCCCATCGGCCGAGACCGAGGCGCTCTACCTCCAGATACTCCGAGCCGACGAGTCCGGCTC
>NZ_JAEMTF010000086.1:9194-12573 GCF_016462415.1 Williamsia sp.
CCGGCTCTGCGGTGCCACCGCCGACCATCGACATCGGCGACGACTTCGTGGGTCGCGGAGCCGAACTGGTGGCCATCACCGAGGCGATCGGTCGTGCCGACCGGGGACGCGGTCAGTTCGTCGTCATCGCCGGGGAGGCCGGTAGCGGCAAGACCACGTTCGTACTCGAGGTGATGAAGCGCGCCCGTTCGGCCGGGGCGCATGTCCTGTTCGGCCGGTGCAGCGACGAGGCCGTCGTGCCCTTCGAACCGTTGGTCGAGGCCGTCGGCCGGGAACTGGATGCCCTGGACACCTCCGAGGCACGTGAATGGTTGCGCAGCAACGGCACCGATATCCTGCGCCTGGTCCCCAACGCGGTGCGGCGCTTCGGCGAGATGGCACCCGCGCGGCCCGAGGTCGACGAGCGCGCGGTCATCATGACCGCGGTTCTCGACTGGCTGACATCGTCGGTCAGGTCGGGGCCGACGATCCTGGTGATCGATGACCTGCACTGGGCGTCGGCCGCCACTCTGGCGGTCATCCGCTATCTGATCCACGCATCCGAGCAGAGCCGACTGTGTGTGGTCGCGACGGTGCGCGACGAGTACGCCGACGGGGCGGACATCCGCGCGACGCTGTCGGCGCCGACCCGGTCGAGCGGGGTGCAGCGTCTGCATCTGGGCGGGTTCAGCCTCGCCGAGATCGGTGCCCTGGTCGATGCCGCGGACACCGCCCTCGACCCGACCACACTCTACGAACGCACGGACGGACTCCCGTTGTTCGTGGCCTCACTGATCGGCTCGTACCAGCCCGGTTCCGGCGTCACGCTCCCGTCGTCGGTGGCCGAGTCGGTTGCCCAACGCGAGCGGTTGTTGACTCCCGCGGCGCTCGGGCTGCTGCAACTGTGCGCAGTGATCGGGATGGTCTCGCAACGCCTCGTGTTGCGAACCGTCGCAGCAGATCTCGACGATGTCGCATTCGCGGACGCCCTTGACGAATTGGTGGGTAACCGATTGGCGACGGAGAACCCGACGGGTACGAAGATCCGGTTGCGCCACCCTCTGGTGCAGGAGGCGGTCTACGCGGGCATCACCGGACGACGACGCTCCGAGCTGCACACCCGGGTGGCGCGGACCTCTGAGCACCTCGGCGGTGCCACGGCCGCCGAGGACTACTCCCGGCTCGCCTACCACTTCAGCCGCGGTCTGGACTCCGAACGTCCGCGCGCAGCCGAGTTCTCCCGCAAGGCCGCCGACAGCGCGATGTCGATCGGTGCGTACGAGGACGCGGTGGTGTTCTACACGAGTGCGACCGAGCAGCTGGTCCCCCCTGGCGATTCCGCACAGCGGTGTCGCCTGCTCGTCGACCTCGGTCGCGCGCAGCGAAAAGCACGCGATCCGGCGTTCCGGGACACCCTGTTCGACGCGGTCACGATGGCCAAACGACTGGGCGACACCGAACTACAGGTGACCGCGACCCTCGCGAACGACCAGCCGGGCACCCTCTACGTGCACATCCACTCCGATCACGAGCGGATCGACACCCTCTACGATGCGCTCTACGTGCTCGAGGCCGACGGACACGGTGACGGATCGGCGTCCGCACGTCTGTTGGCGCAGTTGGCCATCGAACTCGTCTGGGTGGCGGACTCCCGTGTGCTGCGTGACCTCCTCACCCGATCGATCGGCGCAGCGCGCGCCTCCGGCGATCAGGATGCGCTCGTCGCCGCCCTGTCGGCGGTCCTGGTGGTGCTGCGGGTCCCGATGTGCGCCGGGATCCGTTCCGCCGCCTACACCGAGCTGATGACCGTGCTCGACGAGTCACCGACGCGGCGGGTCGACGCCCTGACGTCGACATGGGTCGCACGCAATCAGATCGAGTACGGGCATCTCGCGGCGGCCACCCGCACCAGGTCCGGTCTGACCCCGGCCCGGGTGTCGCGCGACCCGGAGCTGGCCTGGCTCGTGAGCAACCTCGATTTCTCGATCGATCTGGCCGCGGGGCGGCTCGCGCGGTGTGTGGCGAAATTCGATGCGCTACGCGATATCCCCGCCTCACCCGCCGTCACGTACACCTACGGCCGCCTGATGGGTCAGCTGTTCGCGCTGACCGCGTTGCGTGGCGACATGTCCGAGATCGTGGCCGCGGCCGACGGCATCGCCGAACGCTTCGACATCGTCGACACCTACCGCGCGTGTCTCGCGACCGCGCACGTCGACGTCGGGAACCTCGACGCCGCGGTCGAACTCGTCGACTGGTACGACCGCCGACGGATCGGTGAGATCCCGGTCAACAACATGTGGCTGTCCACCATCGCCACCATCGGACGGGTGGCCGCGCAGGTGGGCAACACCGCGGTCTGCGAGATCGCATACGACCTGCTCGCCGAGTACGCCGGCGAGATGGCGATCTCGTGGGCGTCGATCTACGGCGTCGTCGACCATCACCTGACCGAACTGGCTATCGCACTCGGCCGATACGACCGGGCCGCCGCCCATCTCGACGACGCGTTCGGTGAGCACGAGAGACGTGGCTTCATGGGGTGGTACGCCGAGACCGCCTATCTCGCAGCTCTTCTCGAGGCCAGACGGGACGGGCACCCGTCCGACGTGACCGTCGATCGCGCGAGGCGTCTGGCCGACGATGTCGGTGCCACTGCGGTGCGCCGACGAATCGACGCGTTGCGCCCCGCGGTCTCGTACTGATCCCTCGGCCGGTGTCAGTCGCGGGTCGTGAGGCCGCGCACCGACGCGGGGACCTCGCCGTCCGTCGCCCCGATGGGCTCGCCGTAGACGATCCGAGTGGGCACGACCCCGGTCCAGACGGGCTCGGCGGTCTCGCCGGGCGGCCCGCTGCGGGCCTTGGTGATCCACTGACCGTCCCGGATCTTCAACGCCAGGACCGCGGTGGCGGCGATCTCCTTGCCGGTGTGGGTGCGCACCTCGCCGGTTCGGCCCGGGATCAGCTTGTCCGACAACACGTCCAGTGCGTGTGAGGGGTCGACCTCGACCTCGTCGAGGGTGCCACTCACCACAGCCGAGCGGTAGTTGGCGGAGTGGTCGAACAGGGTGTCGGCGACGACGAGTCCGTCGAGGACGAAGGCGGTCAGCGTCACCGGTGCCCCGGTCGCCACGTGCCGCAGCGCACCTGCGCCGGTGGAGCCGTGGATGAGGATGCGGTCACCGTCGCGGGCGAAGAGCATCGGCACCGACCAGGGAAGTCCGTCGACGACCGTCGAGAGCGTGCCGACCTTCACCTCGTCGAGGATCTCGTCGAGCAGTGCCCGGTCGCCGCCGCGATCGGGTTTGCGGTGCAGTCGGCTCAACGCGTCGGTGGTCATGACGCCCATCCTTTACGACCGCCCACCCGAGTCGCCAGTCAGTTTCCGGTGGGGCCCGCC
>NZ_JAEMTF010000086.1:12673-18928 GCF_016462415.1 Williamsia sp.
CCATCCTTTACGACCGCCCACCCGAGTCGCCAGTCAGTTTCCGGTGGGGCCCGCCCGGCCCACTCGGCGTCCGCAAACGCCCAGTCGACGGGTCTACCAGGTGAGGTCGCGGTGACAGGCGCGTTGGATCTCGATGGGGTCGACCTGCACGGTCGCGTGGTCGAGTCCGTGCCGTTCGAGCACCGCGCGTGCCGCGGTGAGCACATCGGCGTTGGGCTGATCGCTGCCGAGATGCACGGTGGCCACGTCCATGCCGGTGGTCAGGGTCCAGACGTGCAGGTCGTGGACGTCGTGCACCTGCGGCAGTGCCTCGAGTTCGGCGCGCACCGCAGCGACATCGACGTGCGCGGGCGCCCGCTGCGACAGGATGCGCAGGGCGTCGAGCGCCAGGCGGATGGCCCGCGGGGCGACCCACAGGGCGATCAGCACGGCGACGACGATGTCGGCGTAACCCCAGCCCGTGGTCAGCGCGATGATGCCGGCGACCAGGACCCCGACGCTGCCGACCGCGTCGGCGAGGACCTCCATGTAGGCGCCGCGGACCGCGATGCTCTTCTCGGAATCGCTGCGCAACAACAGCATCACCACCAGGTTGGCGGCGAGGCCGACGAGCGCGACGACGATCAGGGTGAGACCGGGGACCTGCGGATCGGTACCGAGACGCTCGACGGCCTCGTACAGCACGAACACCGCGACGCAGATGAGCAGGACGGCATTGGCCACCGCGGTGAACACCTCGGCGCGGTGCCACCCGAAGGTCTTCTCCCCCTCAGAGCTCCCGTGTCGCGCGAGCAGCAGCGCGATCAGCCCCATCGCCATGGCGAGGACGTCGGTGAGCATGTGGCCGGCGTCGGCCAACAGTGCGAGCGAGTTCGCCAGGACGCCGGCGACCACCTCGACCACGAAGAACGTCCCGATGATCGCCATGCCGACGACCATCGGCCACAGGCGACGATTGCCGACCGAATCCGCCGATGGCGCGTGGGAGTGGCTGTGTCCGTGACCCATGCCCGTCAATATATGCGGGTTTGTGCATATAAGACAACAGGCTCAACGCAATGTGGCGATCGCGGACTCGCGTTTGAGTCCGGCCACCATCAGCAGATCGACGATGATCGAGCGCACCTGCCCGAGGATCACCGTCTCCGACAGCCCGCTACCGGCCACGAGCTCGGGCTTCGCCTTGCGTGCGATGCTGCGCAGCACGCGGGCGGCGTCCGCCCCGTCCGGCGACTCACCCGGGTCGGCGAGCAGCATCCGTCGGAGGATCTCCAGGGCCGCGACCAGCTCGGCCACCACATCGATGACGTCGGAGTGCATCTGTTCGCCGTGCTGGATCCCCGACAGTGCCCGGCGGGCCATGACCCGGATGTTGCGGACGGCGTTGTCGATGGGGTCCGCGGTGGCGGCGAGCCGCGACAACCGGTGCCGCGAGTTCCAGTACAGCGGCGAGATGTGGCTGATCTCCTTGCCGCCACTCATGTCGGCGCGCATCGTGTCGATCGCGCCCTGTGTCCCGCGGGCGCGGCTCAGGGCACCGGAGATGACGTCGGCATCCGACGACCGCAGGCCCTCGACCACCCCGTCGACGACGAGTCCCATCGTCGCGAGGACCGCGGCCGCGTCACGTCGTGCCCGCAACACCGGGTGGGTCGGGATGAGCGCCACGATGATCACCCCGATGACCCCGCCGATGAGGGCGTCGATCATCCGGTTGAACCCGGCCGCCCCACCGGGCGGGAGCAACGTGGCGACCAGGACCGCGGAGCTCGCGGCCTGGATCGGCACGAGCGGTCCGCGATCGAGGGACACCGCGACGACCATGGCCAGAGCGACCACGACGGTGATCTGCCACCAGCCCGAGCCGATCCATCGGACGAGCAGGTCGCCGACCCCGATGCCGACGGTGACACCGCCGACCATCTCGACCGCGCGGCGCCATCGCTGACCCAGCGACAGTCCGAGGGAGATGACGGCCGCGATCGGCGCGAAGAACGGGGTGGGGTGACCGAACAGATGCGTCGCGATCGCCCAGGCGGCGCCGGCCGCGAGTGAGCACTGCGCGATGGGCAGCAGCGACAGCCACACGCGGCGGGTGCGCGTCCGGATGGCGGGTGGGAGCTGATTGTGTCGACGACGCAGGGACACCAGGAGCGCGTGGCGCGACGCGTTCACCGACGCGCCGGAGGTACTCGGACTCTCAGGCGAGGCCGAGTTCCGCCGCTGCGGTCTCGTCACTGTCGTTCAGGAGGTCGAGGCACCGGTGGTATTCGTCGTTCTCGCCGATGGCCTGCGCCGCACGGGCGAGCACGGCGACGCAACGCAGGAAGCCGCGGTTGGGCTCGTGGCTCCACGGGACCGCGCCGAAGCCCTTCCAGCCATGACGACGCAGCTGGTCGAGGCCGCGGTGGTAGCCGGTGCGGGCGTAGGCGTAGGCGGTGATGACCTCGCCGGAATCGAAGGCCGCCTCGGCCAGGTACGCCCACGCGATGGACGCGGTGGGGTGCGCGGCGGCGACGGTCTTCGCGTCGGTTCCGTTGAGCAGATCCGATTCGGCGTCGTCGTCACCGGTGAGCAGGGTGGGCTGTGGACCGAGAAGATCTCCGAAGGACGTCACCGTCCTATTGTGCACACCGCCGGACCCACGTGGCGCCACCGGCGGCACCGAACAGATGGTGCGACTGTCCCCCGCACGTTCGATAGGGTGAGCGACTGCAGGCCAATGCTCCGCTCTCCGTGGGCTCGACGGGAGCGCCGCGGGGAACGGCGGGGAGCCACCGGGCCACACGACGAAGGCGAGGACACGGATGTCGCATCCGGACGACACGGGCAGCTCGGCGGTGGGCAAGGCGTTCTCGGCCATCCGACGGCTGCGACGACCGGCCACCGAGCGCGTCGAGCCGTCACCGGCCGCCGCCCAGTCCGTCGCACCCGCCCCGAGGGCGAGCACCGAGGACGCATCCGCCGTCACCCCCTCCGCACCGGCCGACATCCCGGGGACCGCGGGTCCCGAGGAGTCCGAGGAGACGTCCACCGACGGCGACTCGTCCGACGAGCCCGAGGCCGAGAGTCCCGCGGAATCGGCGGAGGCGACCGACGACGAGCCGTCCGAGCCCGACACCGATCTCGAAGCCGATGCCGAGGCCGAGGCGTCAGACGAACCCGTCGCGGTGACCCCGGCGGTCGACCTCGACGACGACCCGGAGAACGCCGACAACGAGATCCCGACCGCCGAGACCGGCGACGAGGGTGTCGAGGAGCAGGCGGCACCGCCCGCAGATGTCGAACCGACCGACGTCGAGCCGACCGAGGCCGAACTGGCCGCGGCTGAACTCGCCGACGCGGAGATCCCGGTCGACGAACCTGCCGACGACGAGGTCCCGGTCGACGAGCCTGCCGACGAGGAGGTCCCGGCGGCCGAGCCATCCCTCGCCGAACCGGTGGTCGCGGAGCCGGAGTCCGAGGTCGCCGCTGAGCCGGAGTCCGAGGTGGCTCCCGAGCCACTCGATGACTCCCCCGCGCCGTCGCTGGAGAAGAAGTCCGCCGCACCTGTGCCCGAAGCGCAGCCCGCTGCCGGCGACGCCGGATGGCGCTCCGAAACCGTTGCTCCGCAGTACATCCCGCCGGCGACGGCCACGTCGTCGGCCAAGCCGGAAGGACGGTCGCGCAAGGTCGTTCTGTGGGTCGCGTCGATCCTGGTCATCGTGGTGGCCATCGCGGCCGTGGTGATCGCACTGGTCGCCACCCGCGGCGAACCCGCCAAGCCCGAGGCCGACCAGGCCGCCGACGCCGCGACCACCTACACGACCGCGTTGAGCAACGGGGACCTGAGCACTCTGCGCTCGATCACCTGCGGTGAACGCAAACAGTTCTACGACTCCGTCGACGACGCGGCGTTCCGTCAGCAGTTCGAGACGCAGAAAGCCAACAACGAGCTGGTCGGCGTGCGTGGGATCAGGGCGGCGCGCGTCGTCGACCCGGCCACCGCGATCGTCGAGGTGACCGCGTTCTCCACGGGCACCCCGGAGAAGACGACCGACGTCGCCCTGCGCCTGCGCAAGGACGGCGACGACTGGAAGGTCTGCACGTCGGGCTGACCGCCGATGACGCCGATGACGCGGCCCCCGATCGCAGCACGCGATCGGGGGCCGTGTTCGTCTGGCGGGGAGGTCAGGCGCTGATGGACTTCCCGGCCGACTTGAGGTCGTTGCACGCCTCGATGACTCGTTCGGTCATGCCGGCCTCTGCCTTCTTCAGGTAGCTGCGCGGGTCGTAGACCTTCTTGTTGCCCACGTCGCCGTCGATCTTGAGCACGCCGTCGTAGTTGGCGAGCATGTGACCGGCCAGCGGACGGGTGAAGGCGTACTGGGTGTCGGTGTCGACGTTCATCTTGATGACGCCGTAACCCAGGGCCTCGTCGATCTCGCTCTTGAGCGAGCCCGATCCGCCGTGGAAGACGAAATCGAAGGGCTTCTCGCCTGCGGATTCTCCGAGCTTCTTCTCGGCGACCTCCTGGCCGAGCTTGAGCACCTCGGGCTTGAGCTTGACGTTGCCCGGCTTGTAGACGCCGTGGACGTTGCCGAACGTGGCGGCCAGCAGGTAGCGACTGCCCGCATCGCCGGCGCCGAGGGCGTCGACGGTCTTCTCGAAGTCGTCGGCGGTGGTGAACAGCTTGTCGTTGATCTCGTTCTCGACGCCGTCCTCCTCGCCACCCACGACGCCGATCTCGATCTCGAGGATGATCTTGGCCGACGCCGCCTTGGCCAGCAGCTCCTTGGCGATCTCGAGGTTCTCGTCGAGCGGGACCGCACTGCCGTCCCACATGTGCGACTGGAACAGAGGGTTCTGACCGTTGTCGACGCGCTCCTGCGAGATGGCGATCAGCGGCCGGACGTAGGTGTCGAGCTTGTCCTTGGGGCAGTGGTCGGTGTGCAGGGCAACGGTGACGTCGTACTTCGCGGCGACCACGTGGGCGAACTCGGCGAGCGCGACCGCTCCGGTCACCATGTCCTTGACGCCGAGGCCCGAACCGAACTCCGCACCGCCGGTGGAGAACTGGATGATGCCGTCACTGCCGGCGTCGGCGAACCCCTTGAGGGCCGCGTTGATCGACTCCGACGAAGTGCAGTTGATCGCGGGGAACGCGTAGCCGCCCTTCTTTGCGCTGTCGAGCATCTTTGCGTACTGCTCGGGGGTGGCGATGGGCATCGGGTTGTCCTCCAACCGGGTAGGTCTGAATCAGTGCACGAGTCGGTCCGCCGCCCGGCCGATGGTGGGCCATGGGCGCAGACGCTCGCGAACAGTATGGCAAGTCACAACCGCTCCCGTCCCGCTCCGGTGCCGACTACCACCGCACGCACAGCGTTTCCTCAGGACCGACCCGCTATTGTCGGTCCCGTGAATTCCACCGCCCTGGCCGATGCCGCGAGCCACACGACCACCAACCTCGCGTTGCTCCCGGGCTTCCTCGACCCGATCACGCTGCTCGGATACTTCGGCACGTGGGCCCTGGTCGGCCTGCTGGCGGTCATCCTGATCGAGTCCGGCGTGCTGTTCCCCGTCCTTCCCGGTGACTCGCTGTTGTTCGTCGCCGGTCTGGTCGCAGCGGGCGAATCCGCCGAGGTCAGCAAGTTCGCGTCGCTGTGGCAGCTGCTCGTGTTCATCCCGATCGCCGCGATCATCGGCGGTCAGATCGGTTACTGGATCGGCCGGTACGCGGGAACCGCGATGTTCGCCGAGGGCAACCGCTTCCTCAAGAAGCGCTACATCGACGAGGCCCACGCGTTCTTCGAGAAGCGCGGCCCGATCACGATCTTCCTGGCGCGTTTCGTCCCGATCGTTCGCACCCTGGCCCCGATCGTCGCCGGCGCGGCCCGCATGAACGCGGCTCTGTTCACCGCCTACAACGTGCTCGGCGCCATCGTCTGGGGATGCGGCATCACGCTGCTGGGCTATTGGCTGGGCCAGTTCGAGATCATCCAGAAGCTCATCGAGCCCATCTTCATCCTGATCGTCCTGGTCTCGATCGTCCCGATCGTCTGGGAGTACTACAAGCGCCGCAAGGCCACCGGCCCGCCGCCGCCGGTCGAGGCCGACGCTCCCTGAGCCCGGCCACTGAAATCGTCCGACGTGAGCCTCGGTTCCGGCAATACGCCGGAACCGGCGCCTGTGCCGGACGATTTCCGTCAGAGCTGACACCCCTGTGACACGGTGATCTGATGGTCGCCTGGGTCGAAGTCCTCGTGAAGATGGTCG
>NZ_JAEMTF010000015.1:0-10050 GCF_016462415.1 Williamsia sp.
CAGTCGGCCAGACTGCGCCAACACCTCACCGAGGCGGCGGAACCCCAGCTTGAGCGCATGGGCCAACAGCGCCATCTTCGATTTCGTCTCCTCGCGGCCACGTGCGCCGCCCTGCGCCAGCCGGGCAAGAAGTCGGATGGCGGCCGGACCGGGCGCCTCGACGCGACGAGCGGCCGGTACGCGAGCAGACGGATCGGTCACCGAGCGCACCATCACCTGCATCATCGCGCCCAAACCTTCCGGGTCCTCGGCCCAGGACGGGTCGCGCATGCACAGCTCTCGGTAGCCGCGGTGGCCATGACGAGTCAGGAACCGTCGCAACGCCACTCCGGCGGCACTCGTGGATCCGCGCAGCTGGTCGACCACGACGCCGGGCTCCCCCGCCGTGAACAGCTCGGCGACGACATCATCGGCGGCGATGGTGTGGACAACCGCGTCGAGCTCCTCGAGCATGAGAGCACTCTCGACATCGGTCGCGCCGGCCATGAGTCGGGTGGCCTCGGCGCGACCGGCGTCCTCGCCGCGTCCATTCTTGACGGCGCGTCGCATCAGGACGCTCTCGAGAACGTTGGCCGCGACGGCCGCACGTGACGATGACCGGACATGCGTGAGGGTCACATCGCAGTACAGCTGGACGCCGGACTCCAACTGTTGCAACACGAGTCGAGGGTCATCGCCGGTGGGGACCCGGAAGCCGTCGATCTGCTGCGCGAGACGTCGAATCGCCGGGCCGGCCGACAACGCATAGGAGCTGAGCCGGACCGTGTTGATCAGCTTGCTGAGAAACGGCTTCGGCGGTTTGGGTTCCAGTTCGTCGATCACCCGACCGCAGATCGAGATGGAGAACTGCTCCAACGAGTTCCCCAGAAGCCCCGAGCTCAGCCCTGTCCCCTCGGTCATGTTCAGAAACATGTGCCCCTGGAAGTATCCGACCTGCAGCCACGGCCTGTCGTAGCTGGGCTGTGCCCGCGCCACCACCTGCGTCATCTGCATCGCGTAGTCGATGGCGAAGCCCGACACCGACGCGGTCAGCGGGCAGAACGCGCCCGGCATCATCTCGCCGATGTTGCATCGCGTGTACACGTGGTCCGCGCCCGCGAGCGGAGAATCCATCTCGGCCAGATCACCGGGCAGGGTGGTGATAGGTCGGGCCTGTAGCCACCACAGCGTGCCGTCGTGGTCGATCGCCCACTCGAGATCCACGGGTATTCCCCAGTGCTGGGCGGCTCGTGAGGCGCCGGACCAGATGTCGGCGACCTCATCGGGCGACAGGACAGGTTCGCCCGCGATGTCGGCAACCGCCACCCTGCCGAGGGAGTCGAGGACGACGTGGTCGGAGGATGCCGAACCGTCGACCAGCGCCTCCCCGAGACCGGCGACGGCGTCGATGACGGTGAGGTCGCGTCGCCCGGTCGCAGGGTCGGCGGTGAACACCACCCCGGCGGCCCGGGCGTCCACCATCTGCTGGACCACCACATGCATCGTCGCCGGAGGTAGCTCGCTGTAGGCCGACGCCCGACGCGAGCGCACCGAGGCAGCGCAGGTCCGAACGGCGGCAGCGAAGTCGTCGGCCGAGTCCACACCGAGCACCGTGTCGTACTGCCCGGCGAACGACTGGTCGGCACCGTCCTCCCCGACCGCCGACGATCGGACGGCCACCGGGGTCGCGGCTGCGTCGGCCATCCGGGAGAACCATTTCCGCACATCGTCGACACTGACCTGCTCACTGGCATCCGCGATGACGAAGCCGGCCGGCACGGGAAGGCCGAGCCGGCGCAACTCCGCGATCCCGGCCGCCTTCCCGCCGAAGCTGTCGTCGGTGATCTGATCGAAGTCGACCGTCGACGCGGTCACGCCGACCCCGCCAGGGCATCGACGATCTCCGCGAGCGCCTGGGCCTCGATGGGTCCAGTCTGATAGAGGCAGACCCGCTCCGATACCCCGTCGACGCGGTCACGGACGTGCGCGGCCACCTCGGCCGGGGTCCCGCACGCCGCGATGGTGTGCAGGATGTCGTCGTCGATGAGCGCGGCCATCTCCGTCCAGCGCCCCTGCTTCGACATCGCGTTGAGTTCGGGCTGCAGATCGCCCCAGCCGTGCGCGTCGAGTACCGGTCGATACGCCGGGGTGGATCCGTAGAACGCGAGGAGCATGCGGGTCGACGCGTGGTCGTCGTCGCGACCGGTGGCGACCGACACGATCACCTCCGGCACCACCTCGAAGTCACTCTCGATGCGACCGGCAGCCGAGAGTCCCGCCCGGACCGCCGGCATGGTGGTCTCGTGCAGGAATCGCTTCGACCCGAACGGCATCACCAAGAGCCCGTCGGCCACCTCGGCGGTGGCCGCGGTCAACCGAGGGCCGAGGGCACCGAGATAGATCGGAGGCGGGCCGAACGGATTCGGCCCGGGAACGAACGTCGGCGTCATCAGGGTGTGTCGGTAGAACTCGCCGCGAAAGTTCAGCCGCTCCCCCGTGTTCCACGTCGCGAAGATCGCACGCAGCGCCCCCACCAGTTCCTTCATCCGTGCCACCGGCCGGTCGAACCCGGTTCCATAGCGTTTCTCGATCTGCGCGCGCACCTGCGTCCCCAGCCCCAGGATGAAGCGGCCCTCACTGAGCAGCTGCAGGTCGTTGGCCTGGTGGGCGAGTTGAATGGGGTTGCGCGGAAACGCGATCGCGACGTTCGACATCACGTCGAGTCCTTTGACCGATGAGGCCAGAACAAGTGGGGTGAAGACATCGAACGGCCCTTCGAAGGTGAAGACCCCGGAGGCGCCGGCCTCGTGGAGCACATGCGCGCGTTCGACAGCGTCGGTGGGCCCGAACAGCGCGGTCATGACCTTCATGAACTCGGTGCCTGGTCGCCCACGTCGGTCCAGTCGAAGAATCCCGATGGGTGGTGGGGGCCGATCACGCCGTGCTCGAACAACCCGGCACCCTCGTGGACCGTCCCGTCGGCCTCGGTGCACACCGCTCGGGCCACATGGTCGATCAGGCTGAACGGTGCGCGGGCCATGACGTCGGGGTCGGTGAGGTCGAAACTGACCCGCTCGGCGAACGCATCGCCCTTCCAGCTGCCGTGCGACCACGACGAGTCACCGCCGTAGCCGGATCCGAAGGCGATGGGTGCGAACAGTTTCGACTCGATGTCGAGGTGCGTGCGATCTCCGGCGCGATTCATGAACTCGACGTGGGCGCCCTGCGGGATCCGTGTCCCGGGCCGGTAGTCGATGGCCACACGCACCCCGTCGAGCTGTTCGACGCGTCCGTCCCGCCACCGGCGCGTGCAGTCATAGAGACTGCGGTGACCGTCCGGGTCCTCCTGCATGATCAGGAACAGCTGGAAGTCGTCGAAGACCAGCGGCAGATACAGCCACCACATTCCGCGGAACGCCGTGTCCGGCCGGCCTGTGGGCTCCGCCTCGCCCACCGGTCGGATCCCCCACGACCGGTCGCGGCTGGCCACGCTGGTGTCGTGGGTGACGTTTAATCGCTCACCGTCGACGTCGATCCAGCCCTCCCACGACCCGACCTGCGCGAAGCGGCTGGCCTGCAACGTGACTCGACGGTCGGTGAGCATCTCGTGCGGTTTCTCCAGGGCGGCGGGGAACAGCCCGCGCCAGGTGAGATCGGCGGAGATCCCCTCGGTCGGCTGCAACGTCAGGTGCATCTCCTGCAGCGGTTCGATGACGTCGAGGCGGTAGCCGTGCACGTTCTGATGGAGCCGGTCGTCGTCGATGGCGGTGCTGAGGTGTACCGCGGTCTGTGTGTCGTCGCGACGGACGACGAAATACGCGTCCTTGACGCCGAGGCGCGGGTAGTAACCGATTCCGGTGAGCGCCATGAAGCGGCCGGAACGGTCGAGCACATTGAAGTACGACCGGTCGTAGAAATTTCGATCCGAGTCGGCAGGCCACGTCACCGGCACCGGCGCCTGATGGATCGGATACTCGTCGAGCGGGCTCAGATTCACACGCACTCCCTCAAATACGATGCAGGTCGTATTGCATCTACGATGAGGCAATGGCACCAGAAAGGGACTCGGAAGGCAATAGGTCCGGGCAGTCGGCGCCGGGTCGGCCGCGTGACGGCAGGATCGACGCCGCCATCATCGCGGCGACCCGTGAGCTGATCCTCGAGACGGGGTATCCCCGACTGTCGCTGTCCGCGATCGCCGCGCGCGCGAACACCACGACGGCGGCCATCTACCGCCGGTGGTCGGGTAAGGCCCAACTGGTCCACGAGGCTGTGCTGTTCGCCGAATCCGTCCCGGTGTCGGACCATCCGGGCGACATGCGTGACGAGATCAGAGCTCTGGTCGAGACGGTTCGGGTGATCTTCGACCGACCCGAGGTGCGGCTGGCACTACCGGGTCTCATCGCCGACACCGTCGCCGACCCCGAGCTGCACACCATGATGATCGCCCGGCTCGCCGGGAACCTGACCGCGTTCGAGTCCCGCTTCGGTCAGGAACGTCGTGGCGACGACCAGCTACCCATGCTCGCCGAGGTGGTTGCGGGCACCGCGATCTTCCGCATCCTGATTCGTCGGGATGCCGCTCTCGACAGCACCTGGGTCGACGAGATGACCGACATGATCACGAAGAGTTTGCCATCCGACAGGGTGGAGGGCGCCTGAGCTCGCGTACTCGATCGAATCAGCTCGCCGGCTCTGCCGGTCCGGTCGGATCGCTCGACCCGGCGCCTGGACTCAGCGCCCAGCGGATGGCGGTCGTGATCGCGATGCCACTCCCCCGCACCGCGGTCGCCTCGGTGACGGGCAGGTATGGCAAACGCAGCGGTAGACGTGTCCACCGCGGCATCATCGAGACGGCGACCGAGGACAGCAGCCCGTAGGCCGGGCGCACCGGCAGCGGGATGGGCGGGTTCAGCAAGATGAACCGCGCCGTGCGCCTCGCGGCGGCGGTGCCTCTGAGCTCCGGCCGGTACAGCGCGAGCATCTCGTCGAGTTCCGCGGAGGTCTCGGGCACGTCGACGGCGCCGAGACCGCGAGCCACGAACGCTGTCTCGCGGACGTACTGGTCGCGCCCCGCCGCGTCGAGCGGATGGGCGCCGTAGCGATCATGAGCGCGCAGGAAGCTGTCGATCTCGGCGACGTGGACCCACCGGATGAGGTGCGGATCCGACGCGGCGTAGTGCCGTCCGTCAGGCGCGGTGCCGGTGATGCGCTTGTGCACCGCTCGGACGATCTTGATCGCGCGGTCGGCGTCCTCGATCGTGCCGAACGTCGTCTCCGCGAGAAAGGTGCTGGTGCGCTGCAGGCGACCCCACGGATCGCCCCGGTACCCCGAGTGCTGATCGACTGCCGCCATCGCGAGCGGATGCAAGGACTGGAGCATCAGTGCGCGCATGCCGCCGACGAACATCGACGCGTCCCCGTGGACCCGGTGGATCGCCGAGTCCGGACCGTAGCGCCGCGGGCCCGTCGACAAGTGGATCCGGTCGCGCCGCGCGGGTCCCTCGTCACCGGCGACGCGTTCGAAGATCATCTCGCCGACACGCTGCTGGACCGAACTGAACGGGTTCATCTGTCCACTCTGCGCTTCCCGGGCGTCTGTGCTGGTCAGCGTGCCGCAGGTGCGGCGGCCGCGCTCCCGACGGTCTGGGTGGCATCGGTTCGCGGCCGTCGGGATTGCGTCGAAAGTCCTACTTGATCGTGAACATTGGCATTACGGTGGCGACGTGACCAGACGTTCCGTCCCTCATCGTCACCTGCTCACCACACTCGGCGTGATCGGCGCCCTGGGTATCGGGCTGCTGACTGCCGTCGCGCCGGCTCAGGCCGCGCCGCCGCTGGCGGTCAGCACCGTTGCTTCAGGTCTCGACAAACCCTGGGACATCGAGATCGCCCCGGACGGCACCCTCATCACCGGAGAGCGGAGTGGTCGGTTCGTCGCAATCCGTCCGGGCGGAACAGCGCAGACCGTGCGTGCGGATCAATCGAAGCTGTTCGTCACCAACGAGGCCGGACTCATGGGGCTCGCCGTCGACCGTGGCTTCACGTCGAACCGCACCCTGTATTCATGCCAGGCGGAGAAGACATCGCCCACGGCGTTCGGCACGGGGTCGGCCGGGTCGTTGCCGATCCCCTTCCCGAACTCGGGGCAGGTGATCAACGTCGTCGCGTGGCGGGTCGCCGACGACTGGTCGGCGCTGACCCGGACCCGCACCGTGCTGTCGAACATCCCGGTGAACTCCGGCGGGCGCCACGCCGGGTGCGGTCTGACCGCCGCCCCGGACGGCACCCTCTGGGTGGGCACCGGCGACAACGCCGTGCGGTCCTACCCCCAGAGCCGAACATCGTTGGGCGGGAAGGTCCTGCACATCACGACCGCCGGCGCACCCGCCGGCGGGACGATCCCCGGCACGCCGATCTACTCGCTCGGACACCGCAACGTGCAGGGCGTCACGATCCAGCCCGGGACCGGACGGGTCTACTCCGTCGAGCAGGGCACCGACCGCGACGACGAGCTGAACCTCCTGCAGCCGGGCGGCAACTACGGCTATCGCCCGGACCGTGCACCGCTGATCTACGACGAATCGGTGCCGATGACCGACCCGGTGCGGGTGCCCGGCGCGATCGGAGCGGTCTGGTCGTCGGGTGCACCGACGATCGCCACGCCCGCGCTCGAGTTCCTGCCCGCGGACGGGTGGGGCAGCCTCGGTGGCGCCGCGGTCATCTCGGCGCAGAAGGGCAAACGGCTTGTGTTCGTCACGCTGTCGGACAACGGCCGCGAGACGGCCGGCACCACCGATGGTCTGCGCGACACCTACGGGCGCCTGCGCGCCCTGAAGGTGGACCGGGACGGGTCGCTGTTGGTGAGCACCGACAACGGCGGGAACGATCGCATTCTGCGAGTCCGCCCGGCGACCTGAGCGGTCCCGACCGTTCAGGGTTGAGCCGCAGGACCAGCCGCTGCCCGGGCATCGGGTAGTTCGTCGTAATCGGGTAGGTCGATCCCGTTGATCGCGCGCCCGATCAACTCCATGAACCACTCGCCTGTGAAGTCGGGCAGAGGCTCGCTGCCGGGTCCGGGGACCTCGCGGGTGCGGGCGTTGAGCCGTCCCATCTCCTGATTGGCCTCGACATACGAGCGCATCTTCGCCTCGTAACGAGCGAACCCCGCGTCGGGATCCCATCCGGCAGCCGCCAATTCGCCGGCCAGGACATAGGCGCCGACCAGCGCGAGCCCGGTCCCCTGCCCGGACATCGGCGACGAGCTGAACGCCGCATCCCCGAGCAACGCGACCCGACCGTTCGACCACCGATCCATCACCACCTGTGCGACCTGATCGAGGTAGAAGTCGGGGGTGTCGTCGAGGTGGGCGATGATGTCCGAGGTCAACCAGCCCAGTCCGGCCACCCGCTCCCGGAGCAGGGCTTTCTGGGCCGCGACGTCGCGATGATCGACGTCATACTCGGCCGAGGCGAAGTAGAACATCGCCATCGCCCGCTCGGCGTCATCGATGGGTCGAAGCATCGCCGAGCGCCCGGAGTCCTGATCCTGGTACTCGAGGAGGTGGCGGGCGAGACCGAAATCGTTGGGCACGCTGTAGAAGGCCAACACCTGACCGAGGTGGCGGAGGAACTGCTCGTTCGGCCCGAACACCATGGCGCGCAACGGCGAGTGCAACCCGTCGGCCCCGATCACGAGATCGAAGCGTCGCCGATCGCCGCCGGCGAACACGACGTCGACCCCGTCGGGGTCCTGGGTCAGTTCGGCGATCCGGTCCCCGAAGATGTACTCGACCTCGACACAGGTGTCGTCGTAGAGCACCTTCGCGAGATCGCCACGCAGGATCTCGATGTCGGCGATGAACCCGTCGCCGCCGTCGTCCTCGGCGCTGAAGGTCTGGAGCACGTGTCCGTCGGCGTCGACCGAATGCGCGCCGGCGGTGTCCGTGCACGCCGCGCGGACGGCCGAGTCCAGGCCCATGCGTGCGATGGCCTCCTTGGCCACCCCGCGAGCGTCGACAGCCTGCCCTCCGGGACGCAGTTCTGGCGACCGCTCCACGACGGTGACCCGGGCACCCCGTCGCTGCAACCAGTGCGCCACAGCCGGTCCCGCGATGCTTGCCCCCGCCACCAAGACGCTGGGACCGGGCATCGGCGCGGCGTCGTCGAGATCCATCACGTGCCTCCATGGGTTCTGTCGCTACTGGTTCAGAGATACCGACCACCTGTACGGACAAAACTAATCGGAAGAGTCGGCAGTCTTTCCCGCTGACCGGGAAAGACTGCTGACTGTCCTGCGTGAATTGGGCGTCACGCCACCAAGCGCCACAGACCGATGATCCCGACCACCACGATCACCCCGCGCAGGGCGGAGGGCGACAGGTTGCGCCCGTACCTGGCCCCGATGACTCCCCCGACAAGCGATCCGACCGCGATGAGCGCGGCCGCCACCCAGTGGATCCGGTCGAACGCGACGATCGTGTACGTGAGGGCCGCGACGACATTGACGATGAGGGACAGCAGGTTCTTGGCGGCGTTGAGTCGCTGAAGGTTGTCGGTGACGATCACGCCCATGGCGCCCATCAGCAGAATCCCCTGCGCAGCGGTGAAGTAGCCGCCGTAGATCCCGACCGCGAACGTCGACACGATGACGAGTACGAGACGACCCGGACGCAGCGCGGTGTCGTGGACATCGCCGGGCGCACGCGTGGCGCGCGACGCCGTCCACCGCTGCAGACGCGGTTGGAGGATCACCAGCACGAGAGCCAGGACCAACAGCACGGGCACGATGGTCTCGAAGGCCTTCTCGGGCAGATGCAGCAGCAGCCAACTACCGATGCCTGCACCGATCAGCGACGCCGGGATCTGCCATCGCAGACGCGGCCACTGGCCGGCCAGTTCGCGGCGATAGCCCCACGTACCCGACACCCCACCGGCCACGAGCCCGACGGCATTGGTCATCGTCGCCGTCACCGGTGGGAAGCCGAAGGCGACCAGGGTCGGGAACGTGATCAGCGTGCCGCTACCCACTACCGCGTTGATGGCCCCGGCACCGACCCCGGCGATCAGGATCGCGAGCACCTCCCAGATCGACACCGGTCAGCGCGCGGCGATGCGGTCGACGAGCAGATCGACGATGGCCCGCCGCTCGGTGTCGTCGCCGGAATGGGTCAGCAGACCCTCGACTACGAACGCGATGATGTGACTCGCGGGTTCGGCGTCCTCGGGTGGGAGGTCGCCCCGCGTGAGCGCATCGGCCACGCCGTGGAAGGTCTCGTGCCACTGATCGATCACCGGTGACACCGAGCGTCGCGAATGCACGGTGTCGACGAGGTTGCGCAGAGCCGACAACTCGTCGACGGCGAACATGATCTTCTCGGCGAGTGGGCGCTCCGCGATGGGTTCGTACCGCGACATCGCCTCGGCCAGAAGCCCTTCGAGCACAGCAACGAGCAAATGGTCCTTGTCGGCGAAGTACCAGTACACGGTGTTGGTGGTCACCCCTGCGTCGGCGGCGATCTTGCTCAGCGAGGTCTCGTCGTAGCCGTGGTCGACGAACAGTCGGCGGGCCGAGGTGACGATCTCCTCGCGCTTCTCCTCCCGCGCACGCGGACGACGGTTGGCAGGCATGTCCCCACCCTAATTGATCACCGATCAAGAGCGCGGTATCTTCCTTGAACACCAATCAAGAAGATGGGCGGCGCCTGTGTCGAACAATGATCAATTCATCCAGACCGACGAGTTCTTCTCGTCCTCGGGCGTCCGCTGCGCCGCCACGGTCTTCCGGCCGAGGTCGCTGTCCACTCCGGTCCCGGTGATCGTGATGGCGCACGGCTTCGGCGGGATCCGCGGCATCCGTCTGCCTGCCTACGCGGCCCGCTTCGCGAACGCCGGGTACGCGGTGGTCCTGTTCGACTACCGCTACTTCGGCGACAGCGAGGGTGAACCGCGCCAGTTGCTCGACGTGCCGTCGCAACTAGACGACTGGCGTGCAGCGATCCGCTTCGCCCGCTCCCTGGATGTCGCCGACGCCGAGCGGGTCGTCGCCTGGGGAACGTCCTTCGCCGGCGG
>NZ_JAEMTF010000015.1:10150-67389 GCF_016462415.1 Williamsia sp.
TGGATGTCGCCGACGCCGAGCGGGTCGTCGCCTGGGGAACGTCCTTCGCCGGCGGGCATGTGCTGAGCCTGGCGGGTAACGGTGAGCGACTGGCTGCCATCATCGCGCAGGTGCCGCACGTCAGTGGACCGGCCGCGGTCCGCGCCACGGGTGTGCGGCAGGCCCTTCGGCTGGCGCCGGTCGCTCTCACCGACCTGGTCGGGTCGTTCGTCGGCCGCCCGCCGCGGTACGTCGAGGCGATCGGGCCGGAGAGGTCGGTGTCGGCTCTGGCCTCCCCCGGTGCCATGGCCGGGTTCTCGCGACTCATCACCGAGTCAGGCCTGCGCCGCGGGGACTACCCGGAGACTGTGGCGGCACGGATCCTGGTGAAGATCGGCTTCTACTCCCCCGCCCGGACCGCAGGCGCCATCGACTGTCCGGCGCTCGTGCAGGTGGCATCGTCGGACAACATCGCGCCCGCCGCGGCGGCGGCGAAGGTCGCCGCGTCGATCCCCCGATCCACGTTGCGACGCTACGACTGCGGTCACTTCGATCCGTACGTCGATCCGTTCTTCCCCACGGTGGTCGCCGACCAGCTCGCATTCCTGCGCGACACGGTGCCGGTTGGTCCCCGCGTGTGATTCGGCGATGCCCACAGGTGGGCACCTAGTCTCACCGTGTGGGGGAACTGGTGCTGGCCGCGGTGATCATCGTGTCCTGTGCGGTCGGAGTGCTGTGGGTACCGCGAATCCGGTCGAATCCCTGTGAGCACGGTGGCGTCCTGCGCCATCCCGGAACCTGGCTGGCGGTCGTCGTCGGAGCGATGATGGTCAACCAGATCCTGTTCACCGCGTTCGTCGACCAGGCGTGGAACGGCGACCCGTCGCCGGTGGCGATGTATCTCCCCTCCGGCTGGTTCGACCTGGCCGATCTCGGTTCGACCGCCGACGTCCTGCCTGCCTGGCCGTGGACGGTCCTGCACGTGCAGGCCGCCCTGGAGCTGCCATTCGTGATGTCGGCCTACCTTCTCGTGTGCCGCTGGTTCGGGGCAGATGCGTTCGGCCGCCTGATCGCCGCTCGTTGGTTGATCTCCGCGTCGTTCACGATCACGTTCTGTCTCATCGAATGGGACCTGCACAACCCGTACACGGTGGTCGACATCGTGATCCGTGTCGTCGCAGCCGTGGTGACTCCGCTGTTGCTGCCGTTGCTGGCGGCCGGTGGGTCCGGTCCCCCGGCGTTGTTGCCCTTCGCCCTGTCGGCCGCCGCGTTGGGCGCCATGGTGTTGGCGGTGTACGACGTGGCGACCTTGTACAACCTGGGGCACGCCATGTCGTGGACTCCTTCGGTCGGGATCGCCCTGGTCGTTCTGCTCGGTGCGCGCCTGTGGGCACGTCGAGATGTACCCGCGCGTCGCGTGGCAGGGTCGGCTGCCGCGTCGCTGGGATGGTTTCTGACTGTGTTCGCCGTGCCCGCGCTCGCGGTGCGGTATGGCTTCAACTTCGGGGTCGCACCGTTGTCGATGGCGTCCGGTCTGCTCATCGTAGGTGTTGCGTTGTGGCGAGGATGGGATCGACAGATGTTGCCCCAGTTGGGTATCGCGGCGGTCACCGGGTCGGCGGGTGCGGCGATCGGGGCCGCCGTGGCGCACGGTCACCCCGAGGCGACTCTGTTGGCCGCCGCAACCGGCTTCGTCCTGCTGGCCGGTGCCGCGTGCGCGGTGCTGGACCGTCGCGAGGCCGTCCGGACCTAGCGAAGTCCTTCGTTTTCGCCGGACAGGTCCAACCCCGGCAGCCCGTCGATGCTCCGGGCGTTCTTCTGGGCGCGATAGTTGATCATGCCGTCGACGCCCTTCATCTCCGCGTGGCGCCGGATCAGGTCACGCTCGTCGACCATGTCCATCACGGGAACACCCCACCCGCACGAGTCGCTGATCCGATTGACCTCTACGGTGACGACGGCGCGGGTGCTCGGGTTCGCGGGGTGACGCGCCACCACCTCGTCGAACGCGTCCTCGCCGGGCAACGACACCGTTCCGTGCCCGTGCAGACGGACGATTCGCGGGCGGCCGTCGAACGATGTGAACATGATGCAGATGCGACCGTTCTCCCGTAGGTGCGCGATGGTCTCGACCCCGCTGCCGGTGTAGTCGACCCATGCGACCCGGTGCTCGTCGAGCACGGAGAACGAGTCATGGCCCCGCGGTGAAACATTGACGTGGCCGTCACCCGCGAGCGGGGCGGTCGCGACGAACCACATGGGTTGTCGCTCGATCCACGAGCGCAGCGAGTTGTCGATCGAGTCGAAGACCTTGCCCATGGCGCTCAGGGTAGTTGGAGGCGAGGACAACGCGGTCGGCACGTGTGACGTAGGTGTCTAGGTCCTCGGCTCATACCTCATGGCCACCGCACCCGATTCGAGTTCCTCCCTGCCCACCAGTGTCAGGTCCAGCGGCACGGACAATCCCTCGAACAGTCGTCGGCCGGGGCCGACCACGCGGGGATGCACCACGAAGACGTATTCGTCGATGAGGCCGAGTTCGGCCAGCGCAGTCGGTAATTGCACCCCTCCGACGTAGATTCCGCGGCCCGATTCCTGCTTGAGTGCGCGGACCGACTCCTCCAGGTCGCCGGTGAGGAGTTCGGCGTTCCAGTCCACCCTGTCCAGGGTGCTCGAGACCACGTATTTCTTTGCCGCGCTGATCGTTCGGGCGAACGGCGCCATCCAGTCGGGGCGGCTCACCTCGTCCGTCGTGGGACGCCAGGCCGACTCCATCATCTCGTAGGTCACCCGGCCGAACAGCAGTGCGTCTGCGTCGGAGAGGATCTGTGCTGCATGCCGGTGCAGGGCTTCGTCGGGAACCATCGAGCGGTGGTCGCAACACCCGTCCAATGTGATGTTGATGGAGTACCGGAGCGGCTGCATCGGGTCAGACTACGCGCGTCGAGATTCCCTGCGGTCCAATCTGACCCGCGATCTTCACGATCAGACGGCGTCTCGTCGGCTCGACACGGTGCACCGTTCGTGGAACCGTGACGGTCATGTCTGAGACGCCATCGAACGGGCCGGCGGTGTCCACCGTCCGGTTTGCGGGAAAACGCGTGGTGATCACGGGAGCGACCAGCGGGATCGGGCGAGCCGGGGCGGAACGGCTCTCGGCTGAGGGCGCCGACCTGGTGCTGACCGGCACCGATCCACAGAGACTGGACGATCTTCGCTCGGCGTTCCCCGATGCCCTCATCGTCGCCAATGATGCGTCGTCACCGGCAACGGGTGCCGATCTCCTCGATGCCGTGGGTTCGCGTGGGATCGACGGTCTCTGGCTCAATGCGGGCTTCGCGACGACCGCGCCGCTGGCCGAGGTCGACGCCGAGTCCTTCGATGCGCTGATGGCCACCAACGTCCGCGGACCGTTCCTTCAGTTGGCCGCTCTGGCAGCACGATTGAACACCTCCGCCTCGGTTCTGGTGACCTCGTCGACGTCCGCGTACGAGGCGGCGCCCACGACGGCGGTCTACGCGGCGGGCAAGGCCGCGCTGATCGCCGCAGCACAGACGTGGGCCACCGAGCTCGCAGACCGCGGTATCCGCGTCAACACCCTCATCCCCGGGCCGATCGACACCGGCTTTCGTGGTTTCATGCACCCCGACACCCGGGCCGGTTTCGAGAAGGCGGTTCTCGGCAACGTCCCGCTCGGCCGTATCGGAACACCCCGGGAAGCGGCGGCGGTCGCGGCGTTCCTTCTCTCCGAGGATGCGTCCTACGTGACCGCCGCGCAATACGCCGTCGACGGCGGTCTGACACATCGCTGATCGACACGGAAGTCGCCGTAATCGACGATAGCGATCGTTGATTCCGGAATTAGTCTCTGACCAGCGTAATTCCTGAACTATCGTGTGCTGATCATCAGCTCGACGATCGGACTCGCGATGACGACAGAGAAGACGGCGGGCGTTGTCGACACGGGTCATGTCGGCCCCGACGGGGCGGCGGGCCCGGAACTGAAGCGCTCGCTCGGATCCTTCCAGGTGTTCGCGATCTCGTTCGCGTTCATATCGGTCGCGGTGGGCGTGTTCGCCACCTACGGTCAGGTGCTCACCACCGCGGGTCCGGTGGGTATCTGGTTGTGGATCATCGCTGCGATCGGACAGACGCTGGTCGCTCTCGTCGTCGCGCAGTTCGCGGCCCGGATCGCGCTGTCGGGTTCGTCGTACCAGTGGGCGTCGAGACTTGCGAATCCCAAGGTGGGCTGGCTGTTCGGATGGCTCACGTTCTGGTACCTGGCGACGGCAACGGTCGCGATGGACAACGCCCTGGCCAGCCAGGCCTTCATGCCGCTGGTCGGGATGCAGCCCGACGAGGACACCGCTCGGATCCTCACCCTGGTGATCCTTCTCATCCAGGTGGTGCTCGTGATCGCCTCGACCCGACTGCTGGGCATGGTGACATCCGCGGCCGTCGGGATCGAGATCGCGATCGTGGCGGTCATCGTCATCGCGCTCGCGGTGGTCGTCGTCTTCACCGGCAGTGGCGACGTCGCGAACCTCGGTTCGCGAGGAGTGACAGAGGCAGATTCCGGCTACTACGCCATCGGGGGCGGGTTGATGGCGGGAATGCTCATGGGCCTCACGACACTCGTCGGATTCGACTCGGCGGCGAATCTCGCCGAGGAGGCCAGAGATCCCTTCCGTAGCGTGCCGCGCGCCATCGTGGCGTCGGTGGTCGCCGCCGGTGTGGCCGGTCTGCTGTTCCTCATCGCGCTGACCGTGTCGATCAAGGACATCGACGCCGTCAGCACGAGTGGTTCACCGGTCGCGGCGATCATCCGCGAGCAGCTCGGACCGGTGATGGAGCGAGTACTGCTGGCATGCATCGCGTTTGCGATGTTCGGTGCCGGGATGGTCGTGATGGCCGCCTGCGCCCGCCAGGTGTTCGCCATGGCGCGCGACGAGCGATTCCCCGGCCACCGGGTCCTCGCGCGGGTGAACCCGACGACCCGCACCCCGGTCGCCGCGACGGCCCTCGTTCTCGTCATCGGCGTGGTGCTCATGGTCGCGTTGCCCGGAGACGCCCTCCTGCAACTCATCCTGGGAGGCACGATTCTTCCCGCCCTCATCTACGGCTCGACCATCGTGCTGTACCTGGTGGTCCGACCACGGCTCGAGAGCAGAGAGGGAGGTTTCAGCCTCGGCCGCTTCGAGCTCCCGGTCGCGATCGCGGCGATGGTCTGGGTGGTGGGCGCGGTGTTCGTTCTCGTGACCCCTGACGACGCTCGGGTCCCCGCTCTCGTCGTCGTCGGGTTGATCGTCGGCGGCGGTGTGTATTTCGCGAAGATGATGCTGTTCAACCGCGAGGTGTTGGAGACGGAGCCGGCGGGCGGGGGCGCGGTGCGTCTCGACCCGGCTGCGGCGAACGACCGGGTCCCCACACTCGACGTCGAACGATAACTCCTCAGCGTGCGGCCTGCCCTCGCGCCGTGACGCCGGTGATGAGGTCGATCAGCCCGAACGGTGAGCTGTCGCCGAGGCACAGGTCCAAGGTCTCGTGTGCCTCGACCGCCACCACCGAACTGCGTGCGAACATCGACTCCTCGTAGACCGCGAGGGCCGACTCGACGTCGTCGGGATGACCGGCGATCGCCCGACCCAGCTCGGCTCCGTCGAGCATGGCCAGGTTCGCACCGTCGCCGGACGGGGGCATCAGGTGTGCGGCATCGCCGAGCAGGGTGATCCCGGGGGTGCGATCCCAGCGGTGACCGGTGGGAAGGGTGAAGATCTTGCGGGGAACAGGGGCGCTCTCGCCGTCGGTGATCAGAGCGCTCAGTTCCGGCGCCCATCCGTCGAATTCGTCTGCGACGGCGGCCCTGGCGGCGTCGGCGTCACCGAAATCGATCGCCGAGACCCAGTCGTCGGTGCGGTTGAGCTGCACGTAGGTGTGCAACACGTCGCCGGCCTCGCGGTGCACGGAGATCCCCTTGCCCGGGGTGAGGGCGAACATCGCACCGCCACCGACGGCGCGAGCGGCATCGGGATGTCGGTTGTCGACGTCGCGGAGATAGGTCTCGACGAACACCGTGCCGACGTACGCCGGTGTGGCGTCGGAGAGCAATGGCCGGACCCTCGACCACGCACCGTCCGCACCGACGAGCACGTCGCTGACGGCCGTGATGCCGTTGTCGAACGCGATCTCGTGCCGTCCGTCGCCCAGCGCACGGACCGAGGTCACCTTGTGTCCCCAGCGGACCGTGCCGGCAGGCAGTGACTCGAGCAGCATGCGTCGCAGGTCGCCACGCAGTACTTCCGGGCGGGCGCCGTCACCCTCGTCGGGCTCGTCGAGCAACACCGTCCCGTCGGGTTGCAGGACGCGGGTGGCTTCGCCTCCCTCGTGGACGATCGAGCGGAACTGCGCGGTGAGTCCCGCCGCCGCGAGCGCAACCTGCCCGTCGTGTTCGTGGATGTCGAGTTGCCCGCCCTGGGTGCGTGCACCCTCGGACGCATCGGCCTCGTAGACCGTTGCATCGATGCCGTGCACGTGCAGAACCCGTGCGAGCACCAATCCGCCGAGGCCGGCGCCGATGATGGTGATGGAGGTGGTCATCGCGTTCTCCCTTCTTGTTGGAACGCTGTTCCAATCATCTTGGAACGTCGTTCCATCTATGTCAAGATGGTCGGCATGCCCCCTGGCCCACGGAACGAGCGACGTGCGGATGCACTGTCGACCGAGCGCATCGTGGCGGCGGCGGTGGAGATCCTCGACGCCGAAGGTGAAGCAGGTCTGACATTTCGCGCCCTCGCCGCCCGGTTGTCCACCGGCGCGGGCGCGATCTATCACCACGTGGCCAACAAGACGGAATTGCTGTCGGCAGCAACCGAACACGTGATCACCGACGTCGTCACCGACACTGCCGACGACCGGCCCGCCGAGGCGATACGCCGGATCTCGCTGGGGGTGTTCGACGCCATCGACGCCCATCCGTGGGTCGGCACCCACCTGTCACGCGAGCCGTGGCAGACCGCGATGCTGCGCATCTGGGAGGGTCTGGGCGGCCGACTCCCCGCCCTGGGGGTGCCTGAACACCACCGCTTCGACGCCGCGTCCGCGATCGTGAGCTACGTCCTGGGCGTCGCCGGTCAGAACGCGGCGAACGCCCGCCGGGACTTCGGCGACGTGACCGATCGATCCCACGTCCTCGGTGCCGTGGCGGACCGATGGGCCGCGATGGACGACGACGAGTTCCCCTTCGTGCGGTACCTGTCGACCCGGCTGCGAGATCACGATGATCGTGAGCAGTTCCTGGCCGGTGTCGACATCTTCCTGGCCGGTATCGCCGCCGAGGACGACCGCTGAGCCGGACGCGTCCGGGTCCACCCTTGCCGCTTCCCGTACACGGCCGTGCGACAGTGACTACTACCTCCCGAAGCGGACGGAGAGCTACACGGTGGTCTCGTCGACGCCCGATCCGGATCCGTCGAACAACACCTCGACCAACTGATCGGATTCAGCGACGTTCGGCGGTACCCAGCCGCGCCGACTGCCGGGTCAGATGATCACGTTCGGACAGGTTCGTCGCATCGTGGGCTGCCTGCGCATACAGCGTCGCGGCCCGGCGGAGATCCCCGGCCTTCTCGTACAGGTGGGCCGCGGCGGCCGCGTGACGTGGAACCGACGGATCGACCGCCGCCAATGCGGCCAACCCGGCAGCGGCACCATCGGCCTCCCCGACCGCCACCGCGCGGTTCAACGCCACGACCGGGCTGACGGTCAGGTGGAACAGCTCGTCGTACCACTCGACGATCTGGACCCAGTCTGTCTCCTCGGCCGACCGTGCGTCCGCGTGTAGCGCGGCGATCGCTGCCTGCGCCTGGAATTCGCCGAGTCGATCCCGGGCCAGGGCGGATCGGAGGAGCGCGATCCCGTCGGCGATCAGACGGGTGTCCCACCGTGAGCGGTCCTGCTCGGCCAGCGGGATCAGGCTGCCGTCGGGACGGGTACGGGCCGGCCGTCGGGCGTGGTGCAGCAGCATCAACGCCAGCAGTCCCCCGGTTTCCGCGTCGTCGGTGCCTGATGCCAACTGCCGGGTGAGTCGGATCGCCTCGGCTGCGAGGTCGACATCGCCCGTGTATCCCTCGTTGAACACCAGGTACAGGACGCGCTGCACAGTCCCCAGATCCCCCTCGTCTGTGAACCGCACGCCGGAGACGGTCCGCTTGGCCCGGCTGATCCGCTGGGCCATGGTGGCCTCGGGAACCAGGTACGCCTCGGCGATCTGACGGGTGCTCAGGCCGCCGACCGCGCGCAACGTCAGCGCCACCGCGGACGCCGGCGTCAGCGACGGATGCGCACACAGGAAGAGCAACCGCAGCGTGTCGTCGGCAGCCTCCGTGGGCCCCGGAGCGGGTTGCGTCTCCGCTCGCTCCTCCCGTTCACGCCGCGCGACCTCCGAGCGGTGGGCGTCGACGAACTTGCGCCACGCCACGGTGACCAGCCAGCCCTTGGGGTCGTCGGGCCGCTCCTGAGGCCACGACAGGGCTGCCTGGACGAGCGCCTCCTGCACGGCGTCCTCGGCCGTCGCGAAGTCCACTCCGCGACGTACGAGGACGCCGATCACCGCAGGTGTCAGCTCTCGGAGGAGCGCATCATCCATCATCAGGCCGATTCGCTCCCGAACTCAGTCGTCGACCGTGGTCGGGACCCCCATGAACGGTCGCAGCTCGAGCCACTCGTGGATCGGCTCCCCTCCCGCACCCGGCGCGGCCGACAGTTCCCCCGCCAGCGTCAGGGCCCGGTCGTAGCTGTCGACGTCGATCACCATCCAGCCGGCGATCAGATCCTTGGTCTCGGCGAACGGTCCGTCGGTCACCGGTGGCCGGCCCGGTCCGTCCGAGCGGACGAACGTGCCCTGAGACGACAACGCCTGGCTGTCGACGAACTCCCCGGTGGTCTCGAGACGCCCGGCGAAGTCGTTCATGTACTGCATGTGGGCGTCGATCTCGTCGGGCGTCCACTGGTCCATCGGTACCGAGTTCGGCGCCTCGGGGGCTCCGCGGTAATGCTTCAGAAGCAGGTATTTCGCCATGGTGTTTCCTCCTCGTCGGTGTGGCCCTGTCGGCCGCATCTGCCCTGGGACGGAGCCGACGACACGTTCTCGACATCCCGTCGGGACTTTTCTGCAGAAATTTTCTCAAATCGGCCGTTCTTGATGGTGTCGTCCGCGGAAACGACCATTGGCAGGAACCTCACAGGTGCCCGCGCGTCTCGCCGGGCGCCGATCGATCCTGGGAGCTGCTAGCGTTCCACGAGCCCGGGTGCTGCGGATATGCGGCAAAACGGGCTTCTTGCGATGACTGTGGCCGACCGAGAATGCTCACGGCGGTGGGAACGGAGCGTGGACGAATTGGACATCCCGACACGGGAGCCGAAGACCTCCCCGTCGCCGACGATCATCGGTGACACCAAGGCCGACGACACGCCGGCGGTCGTCACCGCCGTCGACACCGGGAAGGTCGGTCGCGACAAACACCTGTACCAACTCGATCTGGTCCGCCTCATCACCTTCGGCGCGGTGATCCTCGACCACGTCGTCATGGGCGCGTCGAACCCCGCCAACGCCGTCGCCGGTGGCGTCGAACTCACCGTGCGGTACTCGCGGTACGGCTTCTTCTTCCTCACCGGATTCGTCCTGGGGTACCAGTACCGCAATCGTGAGCTCAAACCCATCGAGTTCTGGCGACGACGATTCAAGCTCATCGGCATCCCATACGTGACGTGGTCGATCTTCTACTGGGTCTATTCGCGTTATCGCGCAGGCGGGACCGACGCGCTCAGGGACACCGTCAACAGCGCCGACCACATCGTGCTCTCGCTGAAGAGCTTCGCCTACGACCTCGTGACCGGCAACGCCTGGTACCACCTGTACTTCTTGTTCGTCAGCATGCAGATCTACCTGGTGTTCCCGCTCGTTCTCATCGTCCTGAAGAGGACCTGGGGATACCACCGCTACCTGCTCGCACTGAGTTTCGCCGCGCACATGGCGTTGCTGTACTTCATGGTTCGTCCGCAGAGCGGCTTCATCGTGGAAGGACCCCAGGGCGTCATCTGGAGCCACCTGCTCATCACGATCCTGCCGTACCAGTTCTTCGTCCTCGCGGGCATCGTCGCGGCACTGCATTTCGAGAAGGCCCACGCCTTCACGGTCCGGTGGCGCAAGGCCATCTTCTCCATCGGGCTCATCGTGCTGGCCGCAACGCTGGTCTACTTCGCGCACAAGGTCGACGTCGGCGAGGAGATGTTCCGGGCGACCAATGTCTTCATGCCGCACAACGCCTTCGCCTACGTGGCCACCATCGCGATGCTGTACGGGCTCGGCTCGATGTGGCGAGAGCGGCGGCGCCCCGGTTCGAGAGCGGACACCTTCCTCCGGACCGCGGCGGACCGCTCGTTCGGGATCTACCTGGCGCACGCGTTGGCGCTCAACGAACTACAGCCCGCCATCAACGACCACCGGGCCGACCCGACCTGGCTCGTGGCGCTGATCGGCTACCTCGCGACCGTCGCGCTGACCGTGTTCATCGTCGAGGTGTTGCGACGTAGTCCGATCAGTCTCATGACCACCGGCAGGAACATGGTCTCGTGGAAAGACCAGACCCCCCTGCGTTCGATCGTGGTCGGCGTCGTCGCGGTCGCACTCGGTGTGATCCTGCGCGGTGGCTTCGGTCTCCTCGCCGGCGACCTCATCTCCATCACCGGTGCTCTCCTCGTCGTCAGTGCGGCGCTCGTGTTCTGGCGCCGCCGATCGCTCGTCGAGTCAGCCGAGGCTCCGGAGTCAGCCGAATCGACGCGGGTGTGACCGGATCCGGTTACACCTTCACCGCATCCGACGACTGCCGATTGCTGCTGCACACCGGCGTCACCGGGAAGGCCTCGAAGATGGGACATCGGCTCACCATCGCCGTGACGAGATGGCGTGCGGACGTCGACTGGTCCGGTGACCACCCGGTCGGTGTCGCCTTGAAGGCGGAGGTCGACTCGATCGAGGTCGTCCACGGCGAGGGCGGCGTCACCCCGCTGCTCGGACCGGAGAAGGCAATCGCGCGGTCCAACGCCCTCAAGACCCTTGATGCAGACCGGTTCCCGGACATCAGTTTTCGCACCGATTCGGTGGACGAGACCGCCGATGGCTACCGGTTGGCCGGGACCCTCGAGATCCACGGTGTCAGTCGTGATCACACAGTGGATCTGACCGTCGAGGATCTGGGTGACACGTGGAGACTGTCGGCCGAGACCGTGGTCCGCCAGAGCGAGTTCGGCGTCAAGCCCTACTCGCAGTTGATGGGAGCCATGAAGGTCGTGGACGACGTCGGCGTCAGTTTCGGCTCCGAGCGCCCGCGTCGCGGCTGAACACCGGTCCTCGACGAGCCGGGGCCGCGGGGTCCGGCCCGTCGGCGTAAGTGCACGTCACCAAGGCCGAGTTGGAGCAGCACCAGTATCGATGGACTCGAACTGAGAACTGTCACAACAAGGATCGGGGTCGCCAGCGGCGCTGCCCGCGATAGTATCCGAGGGACTCATCAGTGATGCGTGGGCACGGTCACCGTCGATAGTTGCTTTTATCGTGCGCCACAACGCATTTCGCGAAGCTGTTGCTCGTGCGATCCGAAGGAACCGACAGATAATGATCAATTTCGGCCTCATCGATGAATGGGCTCCCAGCGCAGGTCTCGTCACCACCTGGTCGGCGTCTGCCACGTCTATCGCCCGGGCCGGCGAGGCCCCGATCCATCCGGTACCCCCGTCGCATCAGCAGGAGGAGTACCTCCGCGCGGCGCGGCGCAACGAAGACGCAGGCTTCCGGTTCTCGCGGCTCTGCCTGATCTCGTTCGACCTCGAAGGCCCGCTCGATGTCGACGCCATGACCCGCACCGTCAACGAGTTCGTCAGCAGGCACGACACGTTCCTGAGCTACTTCTCGCTGGAACCGAGCGGACAGATCGCACGCCACGTCGTCGACGCCGATGTCGTCGACTTCGTCCCCACGCAATACGGTCACTTCGGCGACAGTCAGTCCATCCGCGACCACGTCCAGGCGAAGACACCGGGACCGTTCAACTGGGACTGCCTGACGTTCGGGACGATCGAGCGCGAGGGCAACTTCACGATCTACTTCGCCGTCGACCACCTGAACTCCGACGGGATCTCACAGGCGCTGGCCTGCGTCGATCTCATCGCCCTGTACGGGTCTCACGTGAGTGGCAACCCGCACGGCCTTGCCCCGGCGGGCAGCTACATCGACTACTGCCGACGTGAGCGAGAGGGCACGCAGGAACTGACGGTCGACGATCCACAGGTCAGCCAGTGGATCGAACTGCTCGAACAGAACGGCGGCCATCTGCCGACCTTCCCGCTCGATCTCGGGGTGGGTAGCGAGGGATACACACGCAGCGCGCTACGCACCGTGCGGATCATGGACGAGGTATCCGCACAGCGGATCGAAGATGTCTGCCGCGCTCTGGGGGCCGGGTTCAACTCCGCCGTCCTGGCCGTCGCCGGGATCACCGCACACGAGTTCACCGGCTCCGACTCCTACTTCGGGATGACGCCGAAGAGCACCAGGACCACGCCGGCGGAGTTCAATGCGGTGGGATGGTTCACCAACCTGATCCCGGTGCCCGTCGACATCACCTCCGAGTCCACCTTCACCAGCGTGGTCGCGGACACGCAGTCGTCCTATGAGCGTGGAAAGACTCTGTCCGAGGTGTCGCTGCATCGGATCGTCGAACTGATCCCGGACGATTCGCCCGTGCAGGTCGGACCGGGGTGGGTCGTCCCGATGGTCAGCTACATCGACATTCGCAAACTGCCGGGTGCGCAGATGTTCGATCACATCAACGGCGGCGTGTTCGGCAATCGCGGCAGCTCCGAGGAAGTGTTCCTGTGGGTCAACCGATTCCCCGAGTACACGGTGATGACCCTGATGTATCCGGGCACCGTCGAGGCCGACGAGTCGATTTCTCGCTACATCGACAAGATCCTGCAGATCTTCTCGTCTGTCGCCGACACAGGTGATTACGCCCCGGGCGAGGCGGTCGCGCCCTCGGTGGACGATCGCACCAGCCTGGTCGGGTCGTAGGCGTCACGCATCGCGACCAGGCGGGACAGGTTCGCCCCGAGATACCGACCCGGTGTACCTCCCGGTTCGACGTAGTTGATGTACGCGCCGGCCGATGCGCGTCGCACCGCGTCGTGGGCGTCGGCGATCCAGGAGTCCGCCGATCCGTAGGACCCGCTCGGGTCGATGTCGACGAACCACTGCAGGACCGCGAGGTGTCTGCGCCAGGGAAACGCCGAGGCGCTCGAACCAACTGACCGCACGGCCCCGTCGAGGGGGTCGATGATCACCGAACCGGCGGCGCCCGCCGCGGATCGGGATCGCACGACAGCGACGATGGCTTCTGCCGTCTCGGCGTCGATGGTCGGCACGACGTCGGATCCCGCGGCGAAACCGTGTCGTGGTGGGTTCGGGGTCCCCCCGGCCAGTCGGAGCAGCACGCCGTCGGGATCGAGGGTTGCCGCGGCAGTGAAATCGGGTGCCACACCGACTGCCGCGGCGAGCTGCCGGGCGACCTCGGAGCCCCCTCCGGCCGGAGCCGCGATGAGCGCGCCGCACCGCACGCCCCCGCCTCGATCGGACTCGACGTTCACGCCCGCCCAGTTCGAGATGTCGAGCGTTGGCAGCCACGACGCCCACCCCCGGATCACCTCGGCCGTGGCGTCGCCGGGGAATCCGAGCAGGACCAGGTCCCGGTCGGCCGCGCCGTGTGTCCGAAGGGTCATCGAGGTGACCACCCCGACCGCTCCGCCGCCGCCACCCCGCAACGCCCACAACAGGTCTCGATGGCGATTCTCGGATACCGACACGATCCGGCCGCCGGGCAGGACGAGCGTCGCGGCGACGAGCCGGTCACAGGTCAGGCCGTGTTCGCGTGTGTCCACACCGATCCCGCCACCCAACGTCAGGCCACCGATCCCGACAGTCGGGCACGTGCCCACCGGGAGTGCCCGGCCGGACCGGTGCAGGAAGGTCTGCAGAGCGAACAGGGTGGTCGCCGGGGTCACGGTCACCGTCTGCGTCGAGTCGTCGTAGGCGATGGGCGTGGACAGCGAGCGCAGGTCGAGGATCAACGCGCCGTCGGCCGCGGACGCGCCGATGTAGGAATGGCCGCCACTGCGAGCCGACACCGACAATCGCCGTCGTGACGCGACGGCCATCGCGCGGGCGACCTCGGCTGTCGTGCGCGGTCGCACGACGGCGACGGGGACGGTCGAGTCGTACCGGGTGTTGAAGATCGCGGTGGCCTCGGCGAACCGTGACCCGTCCGCCGGGGTGACGACCGAGCCCTGTCGAGTACCGAGTGCGGACCAGTCGGGGCGCGAGGGCGCTGCGCTCGCCGGTGCGATCGATGCGGTCGCGCCGACTGCGACGCCCGTCCCCACGGCGGAGTACCGCAGGAAGGTCCGGCGCGACAGTCGCCCACGATCCCGACCGAGCTCGTCTCTCACCTGAGGTCTCCTCACCCACGCGAATCCTCTGAGTATCACCGCGGCGGACCACTCGCGCATCGAAAGCAATACCATCGCGATCGCAGCGTTGTCCGCAGGACCGTTCCGGCCGACGCGTCGTATGCTTCGTCGATGTCGGACGACGAACACGCGGGCTTCGCATGATCGGCGACCGGTGGAACGTGACCGACGACGAGATCGCACGGCGCTATCCGTGCGACGACCTCGTGTCCTCGCCGGCGCTGCAGGCCTGGCGCGGCGTCACGGTGCTGACCTCGCGGGCACGGTTGTGGCCGTGGGTGTCTCAGATCCGCCTCGCGCCCTATTCGTACGACTGGATCGACAACCTGGGGCGAACCTCGCCGCGACACCTGGAGTCCATGCCGGAACCGACTGTGGGAGAACATTTCACGACGGCGGCCACCCGTCGGTGTGGAACCATCCTCGCCGTCACGCCGGGGGTGAGTCTTACCGGTCGGATTCTCGGAGCGGTGATGTCCTATGACCTGGTGGCCCAGGACGAGAACACGACCCGACTGCTGCTGAAGGTGGTGATGTCCGGGGGTGGTGTCCTGCGCCCCGTGATCAGCGTGGGTGATCTCGTCATGGCCCGCAGGCAACTCGTGAACTTCAAGCGCCTCGCCGAGCAGACCGCCGCGGGTCGGTGATGTCGGAGTCGGTGGCCGGGCTCGCCGATTGCGGTCGAACACCGCCGTAGATCGCGCGTCGCACTATCCACGGCTGCAGGATGCGCTCGACCGACCACACGGGGAACCGCACCCCGTGCCCCGACGGTGTGAACACCTCGAGTCCATCGGACTGCGCTCCGAGCACCGAGCCCCACCGTCGCGCTCTGGGCCGGTAGCGGCGCAGCGTTCGACCTGCGAAGTGCGCACGAACATTGTGTGCGAGCAAACGGTCGGCCCGGTTCCGTGCCGACCCGCGCAGTGGGTCGGTGGCAGCGACATCTCCGATCGCGAAGACACCGGGACGATTCGGAACCGACAGATCCGCTGCGACCCTCACGAACCCGTCGTCGTCGAGCAGCTCTGCCGGCAACCAGTCCGTGTTCGGCCGCACCCGGCCGATCGCCCACACGACCGCATCCGCCTGTGTCGGCGACTGTCCCGTGCTCCATTCGACGGCCGAATCAGTGATGCGATCGCAGGCGAAACCATCCGGTACGACCGCGCGGTGTCCGGGGTGGAGGCCGACCCCGAGGGTGCGCAATCGTCGCTCCACCTGCGACCAGGTGCGTCGGTGGTGTGCTGGGAGCGCGCGCGTGCCCGGGAAGTAGAGGTCGACTGTCGTGCGAGGCCACGCCGCGGCGATGTTGGCCGCAGTCCCGACGGCCGCCGCGCCCCCGCCGAGAACGGCCACCGATCCAGCCGCCGCGAGCCGTTCGTGAGCGGCCCGGACATCGCCGGCGACGTCGGAGGTCGACTGCAGCATCGGTCGGCGCCAGAACCCGTTGGTGACCCCCGTCGAGATGATGAGCGCATCATAGGGCTCGATGCCCGACGACCCGTCCGGGAACACGAGGCTGACCGCCCGCGCGTCCAGGTCGACACCGGTCATCGACCCGTGCACGGTGCGGATGCGATCGAGACCGCGGAACCGATCGAATCCGACCCAGTAGTCGCGCGCCCACTCGTCGGGGTGGGCCAGCCTGCGTCCGAGTTCCTGACCGCTGACCAGGGCGGGCTTCGCCGAGATGCCGACGACGTCGACGTGGCGCGCGAGGTGTATCGCCGTCAGCACCCCGGTGTCTCCGAGGCCGGCGACGAGCACACGGGGGCGATTCACGCGTTCACCCGACGGGGCGGCCGGGGCAGGAAACGTGACACCCGGTCGGTGACCTCCCGGTACTCCGGCCTGCGCTCGAGGCTGCGGGTCTCCATCATCGGGATGCTCGCACCGAGGAACATGGCCAACATCGCAAGGGCGCCGATGAACAGCCACCATGCGTCGGCAGGCGAGGCCGCGACGCCGAAGAGCGCCAGCGCGAACCAGAACCCGAATTCGCCGAAGTAGTTCGGGTGCCGCGACCAACTCCAGAGCCCGTCGGCCATCACCTGCCCGGGTGCGCGGGTGAGCACGAAACGACGCATCTGTCGGTCGGCGACGAATTCGAGGACGACCGCCGCGACACCGAACACGGTCGCGATCGCGGTGAGCCAGATCAGGTCGTCGCCGGTATGCGTCACGGCGACGTACACCGGAAGCATGCCGAGGAACACCTGGCCGGTGGGGATCACATGAATGGCGACGAGATCGGTGAGGAACTCCCAGCGGCCGGCGTTGTCTCGCAGCAGCCCGTATCGCCAGTCCTCATGGTGCAGCCCCGGAAAGCCGGCCGCCCAGTTCGCGGTGAGGCGCACCGCCCACAGGAGAACCACGACGAACACCAGCCACGCGCGTACGGAGTCGACGCCGAGCCCGCCTTCGATCCACCAATAGACCAGCAGCAGAGGAGGTATGACGCTCCAGTACGCGTCGTAGAAGCTCGAATTGTGGTGCACACGGCTGAACGCGAAGATCACGAACGTTGCCAGAACGTCGGCGATGAGGGCGTCGAGCCAGAGCAGGTCGGTGGTGGGGCCGACCACGAGCCACACCGCGGCCACCGCGATGGCGACCACGTAGGCCACACCGACACGGACGAACGAGGCGGTTCTGCTCACAGGTCACGATGGTGCCAGTTGGTCGCGGTGCCGCGCCGCCGAACCGCGGGTCTGGTCCTCACCAGGCGTCGGGCGGTGTGAACTGACTCGCGGTGAAGACCGCCCCCTGCGGGTCACGGATGACCGCGGTGTGTGTCCAGTCGTCGGTGGCGGTCGAGACCACGGCCGCGCCGAGTCGTTGTGCCGTGGCCGTCGTCGCGTCGCGGTCGGCGACGGCGAACGTGACATGCCAATGCGGGATCTCACCCTCGTCGGTCTGCGCGAGCCAGCCGATGGAATCGGCGAACCCGGGCGGCGCGGACTGCTGGCGGCGGTGGATGTCGGGGTCCACCGTCGAGGCCAGGTGCTCGCCGTAACCGGGCACCGTGATCATCGTCGCGAACCCCAGATCGGTGGTCCGCCAACCGAACACATCGGAATAGAACGCGGTCGCCGCCACCGGGTCGGACGTGTGCAGGTCGCTGAAGTTCCACGCGCCGGGGACATTGGTGACCTGAGCACCCGCGCGGTCGCGCGCCTGCCACAGCCGGACCGTCACCCCCTGGGGGTCGTGGACCGTCGCGGAGATGCCGCCGTCACCGGCGCCCTGGGGAGGGTGCACCACGCTGCCGCCCGCGCGCACGACCTGCTCGACGGAGGCGGCGGCGTCGGCGACGGCGATGTACGTGTTCCACGTCGAAATGATCGACCCGGTGGTGTCGACCGTGGCCGGCCCACCGATCCCGCCCACGTCGGCGCCGTCGAGGCGGGCGATCACGTACCGGTACGGCAGGCCCGGCGGGGTCGCCTCGACGTACTGCCATCCGAACAGCTCCCGGTAGAACTCCAGAGCCGCGTCGACGTCGCCGTATTCGGCGTCCACCCACGACGTCACGCCGGGCGGATACGTCCTGATCTCGGTCATCGCTGCCTCCTCGCACGGTTGTGCGGTCACCCTAGATCGAGGCACCGACACCCAGGGGATCCACGGTCGACCCATCCAGGGACCCGTGGGTCCTGCCACGGTGACCGGAATTGGTGAAGGGTGAGGTCATGACAACGACAACACTTCCCGGCGGAACCTTCACGATGGCACCTGGCCTGACGGTCACACGGATGGGCTACGGCGCGATGCAACTGGCCGGTCCGCACGTGTTCGGCCCCCCGGCCGACCGCGCCGCCGCGATCGACGTGCTGCGCGAGGTGGTCGCATCGGGGATCAACCACATCGACACCAGCGACTTCTACGGTCCGCACGTCACCAACGAGATCATCGCCGAGGCGCTGCGCCCGTACCCGGACTCGCTGCACCTGGTGACCAAGGTCGGAGCCCTACGCGACGAACAGGGCGGTTGGCCGCCGGCCCTCGAACCCGATCAGTTGCGCACAGCCGTTCACGACAACCTCGGACGTCTCGGCCTCGATGCGATCGACATCGTCAACCTCCGCGTCGGGAACCCCGAAGGTCCGGCGGACGGGTCGATCGCCGAACCGTTCACCGTGCTCGCCGAACTCCAGCAGGAGGGCCTGATCAGGCATCTGGGTGTCAGCACCGTCAACGCCGAGCAGATCGCCGAGGCGCAGTCCATCGCCCCCATCGTCTGCGTGCAGAACATGTACAACATCGCGCACCGTGTCGACGACGAGATGGTCGACTCGTTGGCCGAACAGGGCATCGCCTACGTGCCGTACTTTCCGCTCGGTGGGTTCTCGCCCCTGCAGTCCGACGAGCTCGCGGGCGTCGCGAGCCGGTTGAGCACGACGCCGATGGCCGTGGCGCTGTCGTGGTTGCTGCAGCGCTCCCCCAACATCCTGCTGATCCCCGGCACCTCGTCGGTGGCCCATCTCCGCGACAACATCTCGGGCGCGGCGCTCGACCTGCCGGACGACGAGCTGGAGATCCTGAACGGAATCGCCGGAGCGAACTGACCGGTCGCACGGGGTGGTCGGCGCGCCACCGATATGTTCTGCTCGCTCAGGTCGGCACAATCGTCCTGCGCCGTCTGATCGGGTGAGATGACGCAGACGGTACATTCGGCGGCAGTCGAAGAGCCGTTCGACTGCGTTCCTACACCGTCGGGGGATCGATGAAGATCAGACGTGTCACCACACCGACCACCGACGTGCTCGCGGCACGGCACGAGAGTTCCGGCTCGTGGATCGATCTCGATGCTGCTGCAGCAGCTTTCGATCCGGATGTCCGCGGACGGCTGACCACCGATCTGCTGGTCTTCCTCGCGTCGCGTGAACGTGGACGGGACACGGCCGACCGCCTGATGGAGGCCGCGATCGCCGAGGGGGTCGGCGTCGTCGATCACCCCGCAGGGTCGCTGCCGTACCAACCCATCTCGCTGCGGTGTTTCCTCGGTTGGGAGCAGCACTGGAGTCAGGCCGCGCACCAACTCGTCAAACGAAACCTACCGGCCGCGATGCCGGCGATCCGCGCGTACGAGGCGCTCACGCGCCGGGACTTCCCGGCCCTGCGACCCGGGTCGTCCTTCAACCGACACCCCCTCTACTACACCGGCAACCACCTGAGCATCGTCGCCGACGGGGCGTACCTGCCGTGGCCGTTCTACACCGAGGCGCTCGACTTCGAACTCGAGTTCGCCATGATCGTGGACCGACCGGTGCGCGACGCGACCGAGGCCCTGGGAGCCGACGCCATCGGCGGGTTCGTCGTCTTCAACGACGTCAGTGCCCGCGATGTCCAGTGGGACGAACAACGCAACGGATCGTTCGGGCCGGTCGTCAAGACCAAGACGTTCGCCAGCTCGATGGGCTCGGTGGTCGTCACCGCTGACGAGGTGCTGCCCCGGATCGACGCGTTGACCGCCTCGGTGGTCGTCGACGACGAGACGTGGTCGACGACGAGTACCGCAGGGCTCCGGTACTCCCCCGGTGACGCCGTCGCCTACGCCAGCCGAGGCGAGAACATCCGTCCCGGTGAGCTTCTCGCGTCCGGGACCCTGCCCTCGGGGTGCGGGCTCGAACTCGATCGGTGGATACGCCCCGGCAACGTGGTGACCCTCGAGATCGAGGGAATCGGCTCGGTTACGAACACCGTCGGTGGTCCTGAGGGCCAGTGAGCCCGGCGAGTCACCGCGCGGTCGCGACCACGCGGTCGATGATCCGTCTCACCTGTTCTGAGTCGATCTCGTCGCGCGGTGCGTACAGGAGCAGGTAGGAATCGGGCAATCCGATGATCGGGCGCCCCGCCAGCGGATGGCGTTCACCCCAGCCGCGCACGATGATCTCGGGCACGTCCTTCGGATCGGCCACGACATGCATCGACCCCTGCGTGCCGTGTACGTGGGCGATCTCGCCCCGTGCTCGAGCGATCCAGGGCGTCGCCGTCGCCGGATCCCGAACGAACAGCGCGTCGCCGCGTCGTTCGAATCGACTGAGTGAGTTGACCATCGGTCCCGAGTCCCCGGCTCCGAACGCGGCCACGTGGTCGGCCAGGGCACTGATTCGCTCCGGGTCGGCGACGGTGTGCAGTTCTCGGTGCGGGATCGGATACGGGGCGATGGTCGGGCGATCCCCACGACGGTGCGGCAGTGTGAAGTCGCGCGTGACGCCGTCGGACGGCGTGTCGACGGCGGTCGGATCCCGTCCCCACGGCCGCAGTGCGGTCGCCACCAGCCAGCCCACCGGGTTCGCCGGCAGCCCGCCCTCGCCGAGGGCTCGCCACCGCCGATAGTCCTCGAGTATCGCCGCCATGGCTCCTCCGTACGTGTCGGTGGCGGACCGCTGATCTAGAGGTCCGACATGTCCAACACGAATCTGTACCGTACGTCGTTGCGCGACAACCGATCAAGGGCGGTGTCGACCTGCGCCGACGCCAGCGTCTCGACATCGGCGGTGATCCCGTGCTCGCCACAGAAGTCCAACATGTCCTGGGTGTGCGGCCGACCACCACTTCCCGCCGAACTCAGGCTCTTGCGGCCGATCAGGAGGTCGGTGATGTCGACTGAGGTCGTGCCGAGATGACCCACCGAACACAGTGTCCCGTCCAACGCCAGACACCGCAGATACGGCACGAGGTCGTGCTCGACCGGGACGCAGTCGATGATCAGGTCCAGCGCGCCCGTCTGCGCCGTCATCGCGGACTCGTCGGTCGAGACGACCACGATGTCGGCCCCGAGCGCCGAGGCCTCCGCCGCCTTTCCCGCACTGGTGGTGAACACGGTGACCGACGCCCCGAGAGCGTGCGCGAACTTCACGGCAAGATGTCCCAATCCGCCGATACCGGCCACACCGACGCGGACGCCGGGGCCGACGCGCCACCGCCGCATCGGCTCCCACACGGTGATGCCCGCACACATCAGCGGTGCGACCGCGGCAGGGTCGAGCCCTTCTGGACGGTGATAGACGAAACGGTCGCGGACCACGTACTCGTCGGCGAAGGCTCCTCTCGTCGGCGACCCGTCACGGCGATCGGTGCCTCCGTAGGTGAGGGTGGGGAACTCCCGGCAGAAGTTCTCCTGTCCTGCTCGGCACATGTCGCACACGTCGCAGGAGTCGACGATGTTGCCGACGGCGACCGCGTCGCCGATGGCGAAATCGGTCACCGCCGAGCCCACCTCGCCGATCACCCCGACGAACTCGTGGCCGGGGACGATGGCGGTGGTCTCGTCCCCCGAGACGACCGCACGCTGAGCGTGAAGGTCTGTGTGGCACACGCCGCAGTGGGTGATCCGTACGGCGACATCGTCCGGACGCAGATCACGCCGCTCGAATTCCCATCGCTGCAACGGTTTGTTCGGCGCGGTGGCTCGATATCCGGTCGTCGGTCGCACACGTCCTCCTCGGATCAGGCCGGTCGGACATTCCAACCAACTGGTTGGAATAACGCTAGACCGGGTCGCGGAGATGTGCAACCAACCGGTTGGATATGGCTAGACTGCCGATATGGGAGATTCCGCAGCCACTCGCGAGCGCATTCTCGCCGCGGCGACTGTCGAATTCGCCGACCACGGCATCGCCGGGGCGCGGGTCGATCGGATCGCGCACCGGGCACAGGCCAACAAGTCGCTCATCTACAGCTACTTCGGGAACAAGGACGAGTTGTTCGATGTGGTCTTCATGGCACGGGTCGACTCGGACATCGGCAGAACACCGTTCGACGCGGATGATCTCCCCGGGTACGCCGCACGTCTCTATGACATGTACCTCGGCGACCCCCATCTCGTCCGGCTGCTGACCTGGGCGCGACTGGAACGGACTCCACACGGGGCGTTGTTCGCCGACGTGCCCGATCGCGACGTCGAGGTGCTCGCCGGCATCGCCGACGCACAGCGTCGACAGGTGGTGGTCGACGACATCGACTCCGCTGACCTGTGGTCGATGCTCATCGCGATGGCGGCGACCTGGGCACAGGCGGCTATCGTCCACACCGCCACCGAATCCGAGGACGTCGCCGTGCACGCTCGACGGAGAACAGCATTGTCGACCGCGGTCTCGAGAGCGTTCTGCGTGCACGCCCTCTGAGCGGGGTCATTGCGAAGTACCACCCCATCGCGAATCATGGGCACGATGTCGATGCGCTCGGTGGCCCGGTGGGTGGCCATGCACGGATTCATCCGATTCCTCGCGAAAAGGGCGGCCGCGGCGGGTGACCCGCAGGCCAAGTTGATCGCTGATCCGGCGACGCGGGCCGACGCGTCGGGCGTCTATGCGGAGATCCGCGCCAAGGGGCCACTCGTGGAGACCGCGTTGGCCGCCATCACCGTCGACCACGCCGTCGTGTTCGAGACGCTGCGGTCGGATGACTTCCGCACCATCATCCTCGGGTCCCGGTTGCCCGCGCCGCTGAGGTGGATCGAGAAGCACACCCGCTCAGACGCGTTGCACCCGTTACGTCCCCCGTCACTGCTGGCCGTCGAGCCGCCGGACCACACGCGGTATCGACGACTGGTGTCGTCGGTGTTCACCGCCCGTGCGGTGGAGGCGATGCGCGACGGCGTCCAGGAAACCGCCGACGCATTGCTCGACGAACTCGCCGACACCGCCGCGCCCGTCGACATCGTCGAGCGCTACTGCGCCCTCCTGCCGGTCGCCGTCATCAGCGACATCCTCGGGGTCCCCGACTCCGACCGGATGCGCGTCCTGGAGTTCGGGGAACTCGCTGCCCCCAGTCTCGACATCGGACTGACGTGGACGCAGTTCTCCGAGGTCGAGACCGGGCTCGTCGGTTTCAACGCGTGGCTGGCCGACCACCTGGCGGCACTGCGCCGCTCCCCCGGCGACGATCTGTTCAGTCAGCTGATCCGGGCCTCCGACGACGGGGTGTCGCTGACCGACACCGAGTTGCTCGGGGTCGCCGGACTCGTACTCGCGGCAGGCTTCGAGACCACGGTCAACATCCTCGGCAGCGGTATCGATCTCCTCCTGCGCAACCCCGACCAGCTCGAGGCGCTGCGCGAGGATCCGTCGTTGTGGCCCAACACCGTCGACGAGATGTTGCGTCTGGAGGCCCCCGTCCAGATGACCGCGCGTGTCGCCAAGTCCCCGGTCGAGGTCGCGGGTGTCCGGATGGACCAGGGTGATCTGGCGATCCTCGTGCTCGCCGGTGCAAACCGCGATCCGAAGGTGTTCGACGACCCCGACCGGTTCGACGTCACGCGGCCCAACGCGGCCAAGCACCTGTCGTTCTCGGGTGGTCGGCACTTCTGCCTCGGGGCCGCACTGGCCAGGGCCGAGACCGAGGTGGGACTCCGCTCGCTGTTCGACCGCTTCCCGGAGATGCGTGCCGCCGGTGTCGGCACCAAGCGCGACACCCGTGTGCTCAACGGATGGGCGCACCTGCCCGTCGAACTCGGTGCCCGTCAACGCGCCACCAACGCCTGAATTCCGTTCTCGCCCGGACCGGTGACGTGCGTCGACGGTGTTAAGGTGGTCGGACCCGTTCGCTTGTTCGGGGTTCGCGAGTATGACGACGATGTCGGGGGCTCGCATGGTCGACTCACCGCATCAGTCCGAGGACACCGTCGAACCCGACGACGCCGTGTCGCCACCGACCGGCTCCGCCCCGTCGGCTGACCGCAGCTTGTTCTCCGGTCTGGGAGATCTCGGCCGGAACGCGGCTCGTCTGACCGGAGTCGACGGTGCCGCGATTGCCCTGCTCACCGAATCGACCGGGGTCCGCGATCTGGTCCGTGCCACCGATGCGATGTCCTACCACCTCGACGAACTGCAGTTCACCCTCGGCGAGGGGCCGTGTCTCGACGTCTTCTCCCCTGCGGGCAGTCCGCAACTCGTCCCCGACATGGGTGATGAGGTCGCGCGTCGACGATGGCCGGTGTTCACCGCCGAGGCGCGCGCGGTCGGTGTGCAGGCGGTCTTCGCGTTCGCCGTCACCGCCGGCACACGGCCACTGGGCGTGCTCGAACTGTATCGGCGGTCTGCGGGCGCACTGACCGAGGACGAAGCGCACGTGGCGGCACTGTGCGCCGAGTCCGTCGCGACGACCATCGCGCAGAACTGGGACGCCGTCATCGCGCACCTCGGCCCCGGGAGCGACGCGGCGCACGTCGCCGAGTGGCTCGCCGCCGGTGAAGTCGTTGCGCAGGGGGCGAATTCGCGAGCCCAGGTCTATGTGGCCTCGGGGATGGTCGCCGCGCAACTGAAGATACCGACCACCGAGGCGATGGCTCGTCTGCGTGCGCACGCGTATCAGACCGGCCGTTCGATCAAGGACGTCGCCGACGACATCGTCACCCGCCGACTCGACACGCGCGGCACGTTCGACGGCACTGAGGCGGACCGATGAGTCCGGAGAGCGTCGGCGGGTGGCCGCGGTGACCGCGGAACAGTCACGGATGGCGCTCGCCGATCTGGCGAGCACGCTGACCGGTGATTTCGACCTTCCGGTCGTGATGCAGACGGTGGCCCGGTACGCACGTGAGGGACTGACGGCGTACTCCGCCGCGGTGGTCCTGGTCGACCCCTATGTGCTCGGGGCGCCGTCGCGCGCCGCGCACATCGTGGCCGAGTCCGTGGCGGACCGCCGGGAGGCCGACCAGATGCTGAACGCCACCGGCCCCGGACTGGAGAGTGCACTGGGTGGGGCGACCACGATGATGGCCGAGATCGCCGAGGACACCCGATGGCCGGCCTACCGGGAACGCGCCGCCTTGCTGGGGATGCGATCGGTTCGCGCCTACCCGATCAACGCCCTGTCGGTCGTTCTCGGATCGGTCGTGATCCATACCTCGGACCCATGGGGTGTCGGACGTCCGAACGGACTCGGTCAGCTGCTGGCGGATCTGACCGCCCTCGCCCTCACGGTGGGCACTGCTCGTGAGCGCCGTGACAACGCATCGACCGCGGTCGGCCGGGTGCTGGAGGGCAGCGCGTCGATGGCCATCGCGATCGGCATCATCGCGGCGGCCCGCGACATCGACGCCGATGCCGCACGCGAGGAACTGACCCGTCTGGCGCGAGCCCACGACGTGACCACCACCGAGCACGCGACGGCGATCGTGGCCGGTCACGACTCGGCGCCCGGTGATCCGACCGCGGGCGGAATGCTGATCCCGCCTGCCGTTCCCGACCCGCCGCGCTACTTCACCAGCTGAGCCCGCCGCGGGGCCCGGCTCCACCGGCGACACACGTCAGTCGTCGTCCCGGTCGTCGTCGGTGCCAGGACGCTCGACGGGATCGCGAAGGTAGGCGATCGCGGCGTCGATGATCGGCTCGGCGGCCTGTGGTGAGGCGTAGGCCAGCCGGCCGGCCAACGATTCGAGCTCGTCGACCGCGAAACCGATGCGGCGCAGCGCATCCGGGTCCCCTGAATCGGAGGCGGCGGCGATCAGACGGTCGTCGAGTGCGAACACCTCGTCGTCGAGTCGGTTCAGCGCAGCCGACACCACCGGCGTCGACCTCAGAGTCGGGTTCTCGTGCACCGTGGCGATCGCATAGCGGATCCGGCGATGCTCGACAGCCTCCGGAGCGTCGGCGGTCGCCCAGTGGGCGGGTGCACGGCCGGCGCGGCCGGGAACCAGATCGGTGGAACGGGCGAAGCGCCGGACACGCAGCGTCGAATCGACGGCGAACCACGCCCCGCCGAGGAGAACGAAGACGGCCAGCACCGCGGTCACCACGATGATCAGTGTCCCCATGCGTCTGCGTCTCCCCTGTGTCGTGTCGGTTCTGTTCCCACCGCACAACTGTGTCGAAGTCCGGACACGAAACACAAACGGATCGCGCGCGATGAGACCTCGGTCGACGACCTCGCAGCCTCGACTCGACGGATCGGCCACCGAACTAGAACGTGTTCTATACAGTTTTCCGACATGAGCTCCGAACAGCCGATCCCGACCGTGGTCTGGGGCACGGGGAACGTGGGACGCGCGTCCATACGGGCGGTCGACGCGCATCCGCACCTCGAACTCACCGGGGTGATCGTGCACGATCCCGCCAAGGTAGGCCGCGACGCCGGCGAGCTCGCAGATCTGGGGCGCTCACTCGGCGTCATCGCGACCGACGACGCGGCCGCCCCGCTCGGGACCGCCGCGGCGGTGGTCTACGCGGCCTCGGGTGACATTCGCCCCGACGACGCGCTCGCCGACATCGTCGGCGCACTGCGCCGCGGTCTCATCGTCGTCACACCGTCGCTCTACGCCCTCTACGACCCGGCGTCGGCGCCGCCGGAGATGCGCGATCCGGTCGATGCGGCGATCACCGCGGGCGGCGGGAGCCTGTTCGTCTCCGGCGTCGACCCCGGGTGGGGCAACGACATCCTGCCCGTCCTCGCCACCGGCCTCGCCTCGAGCATCGACGAGGTCCGCTGCCAGGAGATCTTCGACTACACCACGTACGACCAGCCGGATTCGGTCCGGTATCTCATCGGTATGGGGCAGCCGATGGACTACGAACCGCCGATGGTGGCGGCCACGGTTCCGACGATGGTGTGGGGCGGTCAGATCCGCCTGATCGCTCGGGCGCTCGGCGTAGAGATCGACGAGATCCGCGAGACCCTCGATCGCCGCGCGCTCGACGACACCATCGAGACGGCCCGCATGGGCACTTTCGAACGGGGTACCCAGGGCGCGGTGCGATTCGAGGTGCAGGGGATCGTCGATGGCGACCCGCTGATCGTCATCGAACACGTCACCCGTATCCATCCGTCCTGCGCCCCGGACTGGCCCACTCCGCCGGACGGCGGCGACGGTGCGCACATCGTGATCATCGAGGGCCGTCCCAGGATCGTGATCACCGTCGAGGCGACCGACGAGAACGGCAACCGCGCGGCCGGCGGGAACGCGACCGCGGTCGGACGTCTGGTCAACGCACTGCCGTGGTTACGTGACGCGCCGTCCGGTCTGTACGACGCCCTCGACATACCGCTGTCCCCGGCGGTCGGGAAACTCTCACGGAAGGCACCGGCATGATCGTCGACGTACCCGACGGCAAGGACCCCATCACCTACGTGTGGGGGGAGATGGTGCCCGGTATCGGTCCGGCTGCCGCGAATCTGTCGATGAAGGTCTACTCGGACTCGACGCTGGGTCTCAGGGAGTTCGAGGCCGCACGACTGCGCATCGCGCAGATCAACGGGTGCGTCTTCTGCCAGGACTGGCGCACCGAGCGCGACGGCTGCACGGTCGAGGCCGGCTTCGATCGGTCGGTGGCGCAGTGGCGGACCACCGATGCCTTCGACACCCGGACGCGTCTGGCCGCGGAGTACGCCGAGCGGTACGCGACCGACCACCACAACATCGACGACGACTTCTGGACGCGGATGAGGGCGCACTACTCCCAGAACGAGATCGTCGAGCTGAGCATGTGCCTCGGTTCCTGGCTGGCGTTCGGCCGACTCAACCGGGTCCTGGGGCTCGACACCGCGTGCGTCCTGCCGACGCACTAGACGCCTACCGCCCGAGCAGCTCCGGCAGGCGCCGCTGGATGCGCTTGGCGGTGATCAACCGCGCCGAGAACGCGACCGCGAGCGATGCGATCAACAGTGCGGCGCTGACGATCCAGGTGTCGGTGTAGCCGGTGCCGCGGCCGACCGCGTTGCCGCTGAACCCCAGCGTGATGCCGCTGACGACCGCCGAGGCGAAGGCCGGGTAGGACGCTCGGTTCTCCAGACGGTGTTTCCAGTCGACGGCGTCACGGCGCAATTGCGCCGTCGATTCCCTGGGGTCGTGGCGAGCCGCCTCGATGGCCAGTTCCAGATCTGGATCGTGTCCGGCCCGCCAGGCCCGTACCAGCGACCAGATCCATCCGCCGACCACGACCGAGTCGCCGACAGCAAAGAACACGGTGCTCATCACTGTCACCGGTCCAGGCTAGCCGTCGCCACGGCCGTGACGGACCGTTCAGTACACGTCGCGCAGATACCGTTTGTCCGCCGCGAGCGCCTTGACGTATGCGTCGGCACTGCTCGGGGCGAGCTTGCCGAACTGTGCGACCACTCCCTTGAGGGCTGCGTCGACATCCTTGGCCATCCGGGTGGCGTCCCCGCAGACGTAGAACGACGCCCCGCGGTTGAGCCACTCCCACAGTTCGGCGCCGTGCTCGCGCATCCGATCCTGCACGTAGACCTTCTCGGACTGGTCGCGGGAGAAGGCCACGTCCAGTCGCGTCAGATGGCCGTCGTCGAGCAGGTCCTCGAGTTCGTCGCGGTAGTAGAAGTCGCTGCTGACGTGCTGTTCACCGAAGAACAGCCAGTTCGGGCCCGTGTGGCCCAGCGCCCGGCGTTCGTGCAGGAACGCGCGGAACGGTGCGACGCCTGTCCCGGGCCCGACCATGATCATCGGCGTCTCCGGGTCGGTGGGCGGGCGGAAATGCGTCGACCGCTGCACGAAGATGCCTATGTCGTCACCGTCGGCGTGGTCGGCGAGATAGGTCGAGCACACTCCGCGGCGGGCCACGCCGTGCACGTTGTAGCGCACCGCGGCGACCGTCAGTTGCACCTCGTCGGGGCTCTCCCTGGGACTCGAGGAGATGGAGTAGAGACGCGGTTGCATGGGTTTGAGCACCCGCAGCCATTCGTCGACCGAGGCGTGCACGGGGTGCATCCCGAGCAGATCGACCGACTGCCGTCCCCAGGTCCAGTCGGCGAGGGTCTCGCGGTTCTCCGGCAGCATCATGGCCTCGAGATCGACGTCGGCGGTGCGCTTGACGACGAACCGCAACAGGTCCGGCGTGATCCGCGCGATCTCGAGGTCATCGCGCAACGCCTGGCGCAGCGGCCGCGCGCCCCTGTCGCCGATCTCGACGACGGTGTCGCCGTCGAGTCGCGTGACGTCGAGCCATTCGTCGATCAGGTGCGGGCTGTTGCGCGGCCACACCCCCAACGCGTCTCCGGCGGAATAGGTGAGCGTGTTCTCCGGCAGGTGGAAGCCGAACTGTCGGACGTCCTTGCTCGACCCGGCCGCGTTGAGGGGGGTGTTACGCACGAGAGAGGTGATCAGCGGGGACTTCTTGCCGTACTCCACGCTCGTGGCCGGCGTGCGGTCGACGACCCGGGTGGCGCCCTTGACCTGTTGGTCGGTCTGCGCACCCGCCGCTCCGTCACCGAGGTGTGCGGCGACGGTGTCGAGCCAGGCGTTGGCGGTCTCCTCGTAGTCCGGTTCGCAGTCGGCGCGGTCGATGATGCGGTCGGCGCCGAGTTCGGCCATACGCTCGTCGAGTTTGCGGCCGTGCCCGCAGAAGTCGGCGTAATTGGAGTCGCCGAACGCCAGCACGGAGAACCGCACGCCGGTCAGGGGCGGGGCGTCCGACGAGCTGACGTGTTCCCAGAACCCGCCGCCGTTGTCCGGGGCGTCGCCGTCGCCGGTCGTGCTCGTGATCAGCAGGGCGGCATCGTGTTCGGCGAGCTCGGTGACCGGGAAATCGTCCATCGTGTGCATCGACACCCCGACGCCGGTGGACCGCAGACGTGCGGCGGCCGCTTCCGCGAACTCCTCCGCGGTGCCGGTCTGCGACGCACACAGGACCACCGCGGTCCGGGTGGCGGACTCGGAATCGCCGCCGATTGCCGGCGTTGCACCGTCCGCGCCGTCGACGTCGGTGCGGGCGAACATCCCGGCCAGGATCCCGTCGACCCAGGCGCGTGCCTCCGGTCGCAGGGGCGCCGTCGTGGGCACCGTCGGGACGCCGCTGATCCCCTCGACCGCGGCCGCACGCAGACCGGTGACGAGCCCGGCGACCCAGTGCCGTTCGGTGCCGGTCAGCTCCACCGTCGGTACGTGCACACCCAGCGCACCGGCGAGTGCATCGAACCGGTCGGGCGTCCCGGTCAGAGCGGGCGGTCCACCGGCGTCGACGTCGGAGTCGATGTCGACGCCTTCGGCCGCGATGCGCACCAATTGCACGGCGCACGCCTTGAACTCCGGCTGCTGTGAATCCGGGTCGACGGCGTCGTTGGTCACGGCGTTGATCGCGAGGTCGGTGCCGAACACGTCGTTCCAGTGGAACGGGGCGAAACAGTTGCCGCGTCGGACCCGATCACTGAGCGCGGCGGGCAGGACGGCGCGGCCGCGACGGGAGGCGATCTCCACACGGTCGCCGGCCGCGATACCGCGTTCCGCGGCGTCGTCGGGGTGGATCTCGACGAAGGGCCCGGGGTTGAGTCTCGTCAGTTTCGCCACCTTCCCCGTCTTGGTCATCGTGTGCCACTGATGCGGGAGACGGCCGGTGTTGAGCACGTACGGGAAGTCGTCGTCGGGCATCTCGGCGGGCGCCATGGCCGGTCGGGCGAGGAACTGCGCGCGCCCGGTCGGGGTGGGAAACGACAACCGCGGGGTCGAGCCGTCATCGGCGACCCGCAGGGTCTGGCTCACGCCGTCGTTGAGATAGCGGATCGGGTGCCGGGTGCTCTCGGCGTCGGGCGGGCAGGGCCACTGGATCGCGTTCTGCCGCAGCCGTTCGTAGGTGATACCGCGCAGGTCGTATCCGGTGCGGGGATTGGCGAACTCGGTGATCTCGGTGAAGATCTCTTCGGCGCAGCTGTAGTCGAACGCCTCGCCGTAACCGAGTTCACGGGCCATCGCGGCGATGATCTGCCAGTCCGGCATCGCCTCGCCGGGGGCGGCGACCGCCGGTTGGCACAGCGTCACCGTACGTTCGGAATTGACCATCACGCCGTCGAACTCGGTCCACAGCGCGGCGGGCAGCACGACGTCGGCGTACCCGTTGGTCTCGGTCTCGGCGAAGGCGTCCTGGGTGATCACCAGTTCGGCCCGCTCCAGGCCGGCGATCACGGTGGATCGATTCGCCACGCTGGCAACAGGATTTGTGCAGATGATCCAGCACGCCCTGATCTCTCCGTCGGCCATGCGGGAGAACATGTCGACGGTTCCGCCCCCGACGTCGGTGCGAATCGTCCCCGGGGTCAGCCCCCACTTCTGCTCGACGAAGGACCGATCTGCGTCGACGGTGGCCGCACGTTGCCCGGGCAGACCCGGGCCCATGTACCCCATCTCGCGACCACCCATCGCGTTCGGCTGGCCGGTGAGCGAGAACGGGCCGCTGCCGGTCCGGCAGATGGCGCCGGTCGCCAGATGCAGATTGCACAGCGCGTTGGTGTTCCAGGTGCCGTGTGTGGACTGGTTCAGCCCCATCGTCCAGCAACTCATCCAGTTGTCGGCCTCGCCGATCCACCGCGCCGCGGTCCGCAGATCGGCCTCGGCGATCCCGCACCTCGTGCTCACCTCGGCCGGTGTGTAGTCGGCGAGGAACGCCGGCATCTCTTCCCAGCCGTCGGTGAACCGCTCGATGAAGTCGGTGTCGATGCGATCCTCGGCCACGAGAAGATGCAGGATCCCGTTCATCAGCCAGAGGTCGGTCCCGGGCACGATCTGCAGGAAGAGGTCCGCCTTGTCGGCGGTGGCGGTGCGGCGTGGATCGACGACGACGAGCTTTGCGCCCTGCTTGACGCGGTCGAGCATCCGCAGATGCAGGATCGGATGACAGTCGGCCATGTTGGCGCCGGTCACGAAGAAGACGTCGGCGTGCTCGAAGTCCTCGTAGGACCCGGGAGGCCCGTCGGCACCGAGCGATAGTTTGTACCCGGTCCCCGCGCTCGCCATGCACAGGCGCGAGTTCGACTCGATCTGGTTGGTCCCGATGAAACCCTTGGCGAGCTTGTTCGCGAGGTACTGCGCCTCCATCGACATCTGGCCGGACACGTAGAGCGCGACCGCGTCGGGACCGTGATCGTCGATGATGGCGCGCAGGCGGTGTGCGGTGGCGCGAATGGTGGCGGCGGTGTCGGCGCGCTCGAGGGGTGCGCCTCGGTCGGTGCGGGTGCGGGCCGAGTCGAGTCGCCCCGGAGCCGCCAGCATGTCCGCGGTCGTGCTCCCCTTCGTGCACAGACGGCCGAAGTTGCTCGGGTGGTCCTGATCGCCGACGGTCTTGACGATGGCGGGTGCACCGGACGGCGCCGAGTCGATCTGCAACACCATGCCGCAGCCCACGCCGCAGTACGCGCACACCGATCTGACCATGCCCCCACTGTGTCGGGCCTGCGGATCTGAGCGATTACACGACTGTGTGTCCGAGGTGACGATCTCCTCACCGACGGTGATCGCACGTCGTGAGACCGGTCCGCAGGAGTTGAACCCACTGAGAACGCAAATCTGTCGACGGGCCGATGTCGGAGCTAGGTTCGCCGCCATGACCACTTCCACCACCTACCTGGGCGGCGTCATCGCCACGACCGCCGACGCCGTCGACACCGATCCGAAGAACGCACTCGCGGTGTTCCGCGGATCCGCCGTCGCCCACGATGCGGTCGCCAGCACGGTCACACTCGGCAAGTACAGCGTCGAGGTCGACGAGCCACCCGCCCTCGGCGGCGAGAACATTGCAGCCAACCCGGTCGAGTACTACCTGGCGTCGCTGTTGTCGTGCCAGGTCGTGACCTATCGGGTCTGGGCCGAGAAGCTGGGCATCACAGTCGAGGACATCTCTGCACGCGCCGAAGGCGACCTCGATGTCCGTGGGTTCTTCGGCTTCGACGAGGCCGTCCGCCCCGGCTTCGGCGAGGTGCGCGTCGTCGTCACCGTCACCGGCCCGGAGTCGGCCGATCGGTACCGGGAACTGCAGGACGCGGTCGACGCGCACTGCCCGGTCCTCGACCTCACCCGCAACCCGACGCCGATCCACACCTCCCTCGAGATCGGATAGTCTCGCGCGAGTGACCGAACACGAATTCGGGTTGCGCACGAAAGCGATTCACGCAGGTGCCCGACCCGATCCGCACACTGGTGCGCGCGCCGTCCCGATCTATCAGACGGCGAGTTACGTCTTCGCCGATGCCGCCGACGCGGGTGATCTCTTCGCCCTGCAGAAGTACGGCAACATCTACAGCCGCATCGGCAATCCCACCGTCGCCGCGTTCGAGGAGCGGATGGCCAGCCTCGAGGGTGGTATCGGCGCGGTGGCCACCGCGAGCGGTCTGTCGGCGGAGTTCGCGGTGTTCGCGACCCTTGCGGGCGCGGGCGACCACATCGTCGCCGCGGCCGGACTCTACGGCGGAACGGTCACCCAACTCGACGTCACCCTGCGGCGGTTCGGCGTCGAGACCACCTTCGTGGTCGGCACCGACCCGGCCGACTACGCCGCGGCCATCACCGAGTCGACCAAGCTGATCTACGCCGAGGTGATCAGCAACCCGTCCGGCGAGATCGCCGACCTCGAGGGGCTCGCCGCCGTCGCCCACGACCACGGGCTTCCCCTGGTTGTCGACTCCACCATGGCGACCCCGTGGCTGTGCCGCCCCCTGGAGTTCGGTGCCGATGTCGTCGTGCACTCGGCCACCAAGTTCCTCGGCGGTCACGGCACCACCCTCGGCGGCGTCATCATCGAGTCCGGCCGGTTCGACTGGGGCTCGGGCCGTTTCCCCGCCATGACCGACCCGGTCGCGGCCTACGGCGGACTGAGCTGGTGGGGCAACTTCGGGGAGTACGGGTTCCTGACCAAGGTCCGTAGCGAACAGGTCCGCGACCTCGGTGCCAGCCTCGCGCCCACCTCGGCGTTCCAGCTGATCCAGGGCATCGAGACGCTCCCCCAGCGGATGGACGCCCACATCGCCAACACTCGCGCTGTCGCGGAATGGCTCGATGCCGATCCTCGCGTCTCCTACGTGCGCTGGGCCGGTCTGCCGGACCACCCCCATGCGGCCCGTGCGGCGAAGTATCTCCCCGCCGGACCGGGCGCGGTGTTCGCGTTCGGCATCGAGGGCGGTCGCGCCGCCGGACAGAAGTTCGTCGAGAGTGTCCGGCTGGCCAGCCACGTCGCCAACATCGGGGACGTCCGCACCCTCGTCATCCACCCGGCGAGCACCACCCACCGCCAGCTCACCGACGCCCAGCTCGACGGGGCCGGTGTGGGTCCCGAACTGATCCGTATCAGCGTCGGCATCGAGGACCCGGCCGACATCATCTGGGATCTCGATCAGGCCTTGACGCAGGCGACGTCGCAGTCGGAGGCCGACGCGTGAGCGCGCAGCGCACGTGGCAGGGGCCGTCCGCGCAACGCCGACGTGAACTGCTGCTCGAGACCAGGTCGATCGCGATCGTGGGTGCTTCGGCCAACCCGGCGCGGGCGAGCTACTTCGTCAACCGCTACCTGTCGTCGACCTCGGACTACACCATCTATCTGGTCAACCCGACCATCGACGATGTGGACGGCACGCCGGTCTACCCGACGCTCGCCGATCTCCCCGAGACCCCCGACCTGGTCGACGTGTTCCGCCGACACGACGACCTGCCCTCGGTGCTCGACGAGACCATCGCGGTCGGCGCCCGGGCGATCTGGTTGCAGCTGGGACTGTGGCACGAGGGCGTGGCGCACGACGCCGAGGAGGCGGGGCTGACGGTGGTGATGGACCGGTGCATCAAGATCGAGCACGCACGGTTCCACGGCGGGCTGCACCTCGCCGGTTTCGACACCGGCGTGATCGACTCGCGGCGCCGGACAGGTCTCTGACCGATCGGCGAATCGTCAGCTGCCAGTATGGAGCGTGTGACCCGCAACGACGCACCCACGACGCCGACAACCGACGACTCGACCGACGGTTACCTGCCGATCGCCGACCACGGGGTCATCGGGGACCTCCGGACCGCCGCCCTGGTGGGTATCAACGGCCGGATCGATTGGTTCTGCTGCCCTCGCTTCGATTCCCCCAGTGTGTTCGGCGCACTGCTCGACTCGGCCGAGGGCGGATCGTGGGACATCTCGATGGTCGACGGTCTGGTGACGACGAGACAGTTCTATCTGCCCGACTCCAACGTGCTCGTCACGCGTTTCATGAGCGAGGACGGTGTCGCCGAGGTCCAGGACCTGATGCCGCTGACCAAGCCCAAGGATCCCGATCACCGCACGCGCATCGTGCGCCGTATCGAATGCGTTCGGGGGCACGTGCGGATGAGCATGAGGCTCGATCCGCGATTCGACTACGGACGCGGCGAACGCACCGTCGAACTCGACGACGACAACCATGCAACCTTGGCCGGCGGTGACCTGACGCTGCACCTCGCCTCGGATGCGACGCTGACCCGGGCCGACGACGGATCGATCGGGGCCGAGATCGAACTGCGTGTGGGCGAGGCCACCACGTTCACGCTCGGCGTCGACGAGATCCCTGCCGAGGAGGTCGACTCAGAGGCGTCGGAACTGGTGGTCCACGCGACGGTCCGCTTCTGGCAGGCGTGGCTTGCTCAGTCGAACTACACCGGTCGGTGGCGCGAGATGGTGCACCGCGCGGCGCTGGTGTTGAAGCTGATGACCCACGAACCCACCGGGGCGATCGTGGCCTCGATCACCACCGCGCTCCCCGAGGAGATCGGCGGCGAGCGCAACTGGGACTACCGCTACGTCTGGATCCGCGACGCCGCGTTCTCCCTGTACGGGTTGCTGCGCCTCGGTTTCAACGACGAGGCCGCGGCGTTCATGGGGTGGCTCACCCGTCGATTCAGCGACGGCGGCGACGACAACGGTCGACCGCTTCGGTTGATGTACACGATCGACGGTGAGACCCCGCCCGACGAGAAGCCCCTCGAGCACTGGGAGGGGTACCGCGGGTCGACGCCGGTCAACGTCGGCAACGGCGCCACGAACCAGCTGCAGCTCGACATCTACGGCGAGCTCATCGACTCGGTGTACCTGTTCAACAAGTACGGCCCCGGTATCTCGTACAACTCGTGGAATCAGTTGTGTGAGGTGATGTCCTGGCTGGTCGACAACTGGGACCAGTCCGATGAGAGCATCTGGGAGGTGCGTTCGGAGTCGCAGAACTTCGTCTACTCCCGCCTGATGTGCTGGGTCGCGTTCGAGCGCATGATCCGTATGAGCAGGCAGCGCGGACTGCCCGGCGACGTCGGCACGTGGATGACGACGCGCGACGAGATCTTCACCCAGATCATGGAGAAGGGCTGGAACGACAAGCGCGAGGCGTTCACCCAGACCTTCGAATCCGATCACCTCGATGCCTCGCTGCTCCTGATCCCGGCCGTGAAGCTGCTCTCCCCCACCGATCCGCGGTTTCTCTCGACCCTCGCGGCCATCGAGGGTCAGTTGGTCAGCGACTCACTGGTGTTCCGGTACGACTCGAGCGACCACGACGACGGCCTCAGCGGCACCGAGGGCACGTTCTCGCTGTGCTCGTTCTGGTACGTGGAGGCGTTGACGCGGGTCGGGCGACGAGCCGACGCGCGGCTGGCGCTGGAGAAGATGTTCACCCATGCCAACCATCTCGGTCTGTACGCCGAGCAGGTCGGTCTGACCGGTGAGCAACTCGGCAACTTCCCGCAGGCGTTCACCCACCTGGCGCTGATCAGTGCCGCGTTCAACCTGGATCGCGAACTCGGCGCCTGACCGGGATCAGCTGTTCTGCTCGACGATGAACCGGTTGACGCGTTCGGCGATCTCGTCGGGACGTTCGCCGTTGATCGCGTGCGTCGCACCCTTCCAGAGCTCCACCTGCGATCCGGGGATGGCCTCTGCCGCTGCAACCGCACGGGCCGGGTCGTGGACGATGCTCGCCCCGGCGATGATCGCGAGAACGGGAAGCGGGATCGTCGCCAGGTCGCCGGCGGACGGGCGCACCGGTTGCGGAACGGATTGCGCGAAGTCGCGCATCCCCGATGCGATGAGTCGACCCTCCGGAATCTCGTCGGACACCATCGCGCCTCCCGCGGTCATGCCGAGTAGCTTGTGTCGCAACCTCTGTGGGAGTCCCGGGAGGATCGAGCCCATCGACACCGCGATCATCTTCGCGGTCAACGGCGCGAAGGTGTTGGCGGGGTCGAGCAGGATGATCGATGCGAGGCGACCGGGTCTGCGGATCGCGCACTGTGCGGTCAGCCAACCGCCGATGCTGACACCCATCAGGTGCACGCGATCAGACGTCAGTTCGGCGAGGGTCTCGTCGACCCACGCAACCTGAGCGTCGGTGTCGGTCAGCGGTACGGTCTGGGTGCTCGCACCCGGCTCGCCGATCGAGTCAATCGACCAGACGTCACGCGACGAGAGAAACGGTTCGATGTTGGCCCGCCACAACGGTGTCGAGGACTGACGGCCGGCCAACAGCACGAGCGGTTCGCCGCCGCGTGTCCCCCATCGGTAGGCGCGCACACGGCCGAACGACGTCGGTACTGCGACAACGTCATCCGGCCGGGGCAGCAGCGACATCCCGTCACGGTATGCGGCGGCGTACCGGTCGAAACCGGCGGCGCTGCGAAACGAACCGACGCCGCGCCTGCGCCCGATGTTCGGATCGAGGAAGTACGGGGTGCTCATGTCATGAGCGTAGCTACGCAGTTCGTCCGGCGGGTGAGGTCGTCGTCGGGTAAGTGTGGTGGGACACCACGACCGACCACACCGAGGGATGGCGATGAACAGGAACGACCTCACCGAATTGATCGTCGAGCGACGGATCAGCAGCGGACTGACCTGGCAGCAACTCGCCGACGCGATCGACCGACCGGTGGTGTGGACGACCGCGGCCCTGCTGGGGCAGCACCCGATCCCACGCCCGGAGGCGGAGATCCTCGTCGAGAAGCTGGGTCTCGACGTCGGCGTCATCCCGCTTCTCGGCACGGTCCCGGTGCGTGGCACCGACCGCGACGTCGCGATGTCCGACCCGACCATCTACCGCCTCTACGAGGCGCTGGCGGTCTACGGTCCGGCGCTCAAGGAACTGATCCACGAGAACTTCGGCGACGGCATCATGAGCGCCATCAACTTCAGCATCGACATCGACAAGAAGACGCACCCGACCGGGGACCGTGTCGTCATCACACTCGACGGCAAGTTCCTGTCCTACGACTGGGTCAGTGCCGACTGACCCGGTCGCACAGCACGGTTCAGGACGAGGTGGTGAACCACCCGACCGGTGCGGCGAGATCGTCGGCCGACCCGGGGCCCATGGAGCCCGCCTCATACGGCTGGATGGCCGGAGGGTTGTCGAGCAACGGCGCCGCGACCTCCCACACGTGCGCGAGACCGTCGGGCCGGGTGAACAACGATCGATCGCCGTCGAGGACGTCGTAGAGCAACCGTGAATACGGCGAGAGTCCACCACCGTCGGACGTCGCGACGGTCTCGAGCGGCAGTTCGAGGTGGCCGACGGTGAGGTCCTCGCCGGGGCCGGGCTTCTTCACCGTCAACGTCACGTCGATCGCACCGTCGCCGGAGAGGTCGAACGTCAGGGCGGCACCGTTGGCGGGCAGATGCTTGATGGGGCCGTCGTCGGGTCGACGGAACACCAACGTCACCCGCTGCGCCGAGGCTCCGAGCATCTTGCCGGTGCGCATCACGAACGGCACGTCGCGCCAACGATCGGTGTCCACCCACATGCGGGCCGCGACGTAGGTGTCGGTGGTGGAATCGTCTGCGATGCCCTCGGTCTCGCGGAATCCCCGGTACTGACCGAGTACGACCTCGCTGGTGTCGATGGGCCGGAAGGCAGCGATGACCGATTCGCGGGCACTCTGCAGATCGTCGGCGCTCAGGCTGATCGGCGGTTCCATGGCGACCTCGGCCGCGACCTGGAACAGGTGGGTGACGAGCATGTCGAGGACGGCGCCGGTGGCGTCGTAGAACTCGGCGCGATCGTCGATGTCGAGGGTCTCGGGCACGTCGATCTGGACCTGCTCGACGTGCTCGCGGTTCCACAACCCGGCGAACATCCCGTTGGCGAAACGCAGGATGTGCAGGTTCTGGGTGCTCTCCTTGCCGAGGAAATGGTCGATCCGATAGACCTGCTGCTCGTCGAACACCTCGTGGACCGCGGCGTCGAGTTGCTCGAACGCCTTCTGCGATGTGCCGAAGGGCTTCTCGTACACCACACGTGATCCCTCGGCGAGGCCGTGCTCGCCCAGTGCCGTGGTGTAGTCGGTGAAGGTCGCGGGCGGCAGCGCGATGTAGTGCACGAGCTGGACGTCGTCGCCGTCGAAGTCGTCGTCGTTGCGCACCTCGTCGATGACGTCGGGCAGCGCGCCCGGGTCGTCGGCGGTGAACCCGCCTCCGGCGAACCGGAGGTTCTCGGCGAATGTCTTCCAGGTGTCGTTGTCGGTACCGGGCCCGAATTCGCCGAGAGCGTCCTTGACGTGATCGCGGAACTCGTCGTCGGTCCGTTGTCCCCGACCGTTGCCGATCAGCCGCCAGCGTGCGGGGAGGAGGTCGCGTTGTGCGAGTTCGAAGAACGCGGGCAAGACCATTCGCTTCGCGAGGTCTCCGGTCGAACCGAACAGAACGAAGACCGTGGGGGTGTCGTCAGCCATGACACCACTATGCCTGCCGCGCGGTGGAGCCGGCGCGGCGAGCCGTCAGCGACGCGTCAGCACGAAGACCGGGATCTCGCGATCGGTGCGCTTCTCGTAGAGCGTGAAGTTGGGCCAGGTGCCGACCATCACTTCCCACAGCCGCGCGCGTTCGGCCCCCGCGACCTCCCGCCACGCGACCGACACGGTCTCGCGGTCGACGATGATCGCCGCCTGGTCGGTCGCCCGCAGGTTGAGCACCCATACGGGCATCTTCTGGGCTCCGAAATACGAGCCTGCGATCAGCCATCCGCCCTCGTGCGGTACACACAGCAGCGGAGTCGACCGGATGGCGCCACTCTTGCGGCCCGGCACACGCAGCATCAGGTTGGGCAGACCGGCGATGTCGAGGACGCTGACGCGGCCGGAGGTGACCCGCTGCAGGCGGCTGTCCCACTTCTCGATCTGAGGCAGCGCTTTCGGCATCCACGAGATGGCGCCGATCTTCACGGCGAGCGGTGTGAGCAGTCCCATGTGTCGACGGTAGTCAGCGGCGATCGCCGCTGCGCAACGACCCCGGTGCCTCGGTCATGAACTCGCCGAGGAGACGCGCCACGGTCTCGGGCGCCTCGACCTGTGGGAAGTGCCCGACACCGGGGAGGACCTCGAGGCGACTGTCCGGCATGGCCTCATGCGCGGCGTACCCGTGTTCGACCGGGATGATCGCGTCGTCGTCCCCCCAGATCAACAGCGTGGGCAGACCGGTGTTCAGGTAGAGGCGACTCAGGGCACTGACGGCCTGGCCGCGGTGATCGACCACGGACCGCAGGGTCCGGAGGAAGGCCTGCCGCGTCTCGCGGTCCCCGAGCGAGGCGTGGGCCTGCCACATCTCGTTGGCTCGCGGAGCGCGCAGACCCCGAGCGGTGAGCCAGGAATGCACGGCCGAACCCGCGGTGATGATCGGTTTCGAGGCGATGACAGGCATCAGCAGCTCCGCCCCGGGCGCGGCCAGCAACCGCAGGGTCCAGCTGACGTCCGGTCCGAGTCCGCCGCTGCCGATCAGCGAGAGGCGCTCGCAGTACTCGGGGTGCTGGTAGGTGAACTGCATGGCCACGCCACCACCCAGGGACTGACCCACGACGGTCACACGGTCGATCTCGAGTTCGTCGAGCAGATCGCGCAGCCAGGCGGCGAACGACCCCAGCGAGTAGTCACCGCGCGGCTTGCCCGACTCGCCGTGGCCGGGCAGATCGGGTGCGATCACCCGGTATCGGGTGGCCAGCGACGGCATCACCCCGCGCCAGGTGGTCGAGTTGCCCGCCATGCCGTGGATCAGCAGGATCGCGTCGCCGGTGCCGGCGTCGCGGTAGGCGACCCGCTCACCGTGGATGCGGGTGTGGGTGATGCCGGTCATGGGGTTCCGCCTTCCTGTGGGGCCGACGGCCGCAGCCGGCGGGGCAACCACCAGTTGATCGGTCCGAGGGCCGCCACCAACGCCGGCGCGAGGACGCCCCGCACGATCGTGGCGTCGATGATGATCCCGAGGGCCAACGCCGTCGCCAAAATCTTGACGTCGGTGGCGGGCACACGGGACAGCGAGATGAACGCGAGGAACAGGACCAGGGCGGCACAGGTGACCAATCGACCCGTGCGGGCCACCCCGACCACGGTCGCCTCGTCGGTGTCGCCGGTGGTGTCGTACTCCTCCCGGATGCGACTGAGCAGGAACACCTCGTAGTCCATGGAGAGCCCGAAGAGGAAGGCGAACACGGCGATCGGGATCCACACCGTGATGGCCCCGGAGGAGTCCTGGTCGAACAACAGCTGCGTGCCGACACCGTCCTGCCAGACCAACACCGTGATCCCGTAGGCGGCCGCCAGCGAGATCACATTGAGCAGCAACGCTTTCAGGGGTAGGACGATCGAGCGCAGCGCACGCACGAGCAGGGCGAACGTGACGATCACGATGATGAGGATGATCCACCACGCGTTGCCGTAGACGGCGTCGATGAAATCCGCGTTCTGTGCGGGGGCGCCTCCCACGTCGGCACCGGTCTTCTCGGCGGCGGTCCGGATCGCAGCCGCGGCGTCGGCCCCGGTCCCGCTGGATGCGTCGGCCGTCGTCCACGCATCGACAACCGACCGCCCGCCTGCCGTCCACGATCCCGGAGCGATCACAGCGGCGACCCCGTCGACCTCGGAGACCGCCGCGATGACCCTTTGGGGGTCGGTGGTGACGATCTCGACCGGCGCGGTCAGTCCCGCCCCGAGACCGGACTCCTCGACATGGGTGATGGCGGTACCGGCCGGGCCGCCGGTGGATGCGAGGGAGTCGTTGGTCGGCTGACCGAGTTGCAGGCCGACCAGTGGGGCCGCCATCGCGAGCAGGACGACGATCGCGGCCAGCGCCGACCACCACCGGTGCCGGACCACGATGACGCCGACCCGGTGCCAGAGGCGGCTGTCGGGTTCGGGCGATCGTCGATGCGGCCACGCCAGTCGCGGACCGACGGTCAGCAACAGTGCAGGCAGCAAGGTCAGCGCCGCGATCACACTGACCACCGGGATGAGCAGACCCGTGAAGCCGATGCTGCGTAGGAACGGGACCGGCAGCGCGATGAGCGCGGCGAGGCTGACCGCGACGGTGATGCCGGAGAACAGCACCGACCGCCCCGCGGTGACCATGGCGCGGTGCACCGCCTCGGCGTTGTCGGCTCCGTGGCCGCGTTCCTCCCGCCATCGGGTCACCAGCAGCAACGCGTAGTCGATGGCCACGCCCAGCCCGATCAGGGCGAGCAGGTACTGCACGATGAACGACACGTCGGTGACCGCGGTGAGACCCCAGACGATGAGGAACGTCGTCAGGATCGACGCCGCGGCGATGAGCAGCGGCATGATCGCGAGGAAGGATCCGAAGACCAGCGCGAGGACGACCAGGGCGCCGATGCCGCCGAAGAGGGTCTCGGCGAGGATGTCGACGCCTCCCCCGCCACCGCCGCTGGCCAGTTCGTCCTGGCCGGTCACCGCGACCGGCACGCCGGTGGACTCCTGCGCTTGCGCGGCAATCGCTTTCAGGGCGGGCAGGGCTGCGCCGTAGATCTCGGAACCGGGCAGCGGTCGTGGGTAGACCACCACCACCCCGACCGTCTTGTCCGTCGACAGCAGCGCCGGCTGGTCGGCGAACGACGCCACGCGCGCCCCGGGTGCCGCCTGCGCGGCGAGGCGACCGACCGTCTCGCCGGACGAGATCGGGACCGGTTGCTCGCGATCACCCACCACCAGCAGGATCGGCGGGTTGCCGCCACCGTTGCCGAACCGCTCGGTGATGTCGAGGTTCGACTCGTATCCGGGCTGCCCCGGCAGGCTGAAGTCGTAGCTCAGGGCCGAGGTGGCCTGCGGCGCGGCGTAACCGCCCACCACCGCCAGCAGCAGCCACGCGGCCAGCACCCACCGACGGTGTGCGATGACCAGGCGTGCGAGTCGCTCCATCGTGGGTTCCTTGCCGCGTCGCGGGTCAGGCGGTCAGCGCCGCCAGGTTGTCCACCGAGGACCGTACGTCGGACTCGATCACCCGGGCGACCAATCTGCCCACCGGACCGCTGAGCAGCCCGCCGCTGAGGTCGGCCGTCAGGTCGAAGGTGGACCCGCCCCCGTCGGGCGACACGGTCATCGCCAAGTCGATCTTCACCCCGCCGCGGCCGGTGCCCTTGAGCCCGATCCGCTTGGGCTCGTCGTACTCGGTCACGGTCCAGTTGATCGTGTTGCGGAAGCCCTTCACCTTGATCAGCGACGAGGCCTTCGTGCCCTTCGTGATCGTCGTGGGGACATCGGACTTCCATCCGGCGAAGATGGTCAGCCATTCGTCGAACCGCTGTAGATCCGACGCCAACGCCCACGCGGCCGCGGGTTCGAGGTCGGAGCGGACGGTCACAGTCACACTTGCCACCGGTTGATTCCTCCTGCTGCACGCCAGGTGCATGTCTGGGTTTCTGGTGTCGTGTGCACCGCATGTGCGACGTCGCCGGTGGGTACGGACCGGTCGCGCTGGGTTCCACAGTGCTTGACGTGACGGTACCGGTAGCGCTCGGTGCGCGCGGTATCGTGGCCCGACGCCGCTGTGAGGTGGTGACCCGGGTCACCCGGTCACCCGCGGCCCCGGCCACGCCGGTCCGGGGGGACATCGACGGAAGGTAACCCGCACCCATGACCGATCTCGATCCGTTCTACGAGGACGTCCAGGCCCACTACGACCTCTCCAACGACTTCTTCGACCTCTTCCTCGATCCGTCGCGGATGTACAGCTGCGCGTATTTCGAGCAGGACGACTACACGTTGGAGCAGGCGCAGTACGCGAAGATCGATCTCTCCCTGGGCAAGCTCGGGCTCGAGCCGGGCATGACGCTGCTCGACGTCGGCTGCGGGTGGGGCACCACCATCAAGCGCGCGATGGAGCGCTACGACGTCAACGTGATCGGCCTGACGTTGAGCAAGAACCAGTACGAGCTCGTGAACGCATCGCTGGCCGAGGCAACCCCGGAGGGCCGGACCGCCGAGGTCCGTCTGCAGGGGTGGGAGGAGTTCGACCAGCCCGTCGACCGAATCGTCAGCATCGGCGCCTTCGAACACTTCCGCGCCGAGCGGTACCCCCAGTTCTTCGAGAAGACCTACAACCTGCTCCCTGCCGACGGCCGCATGCTGCTGCACACGATCGTGGCCTTCAACCGGCACGTCATCCGGGAGAAGGGTCTGCCGATCACCCGTGACGTGCTCCAGTTCGCGCGGTTCATCGCCAACGAGATCTTCCCCGGCGGCCAGCTGCCCGAGCCGCACGACGTCGAGCGTGAGTCGACCGCCGCCGGCTTCACGGTCGAGAAGATCCAGCCGCTGCAGCAGCACTACGCGCGCACCCTCGACATCTGGGCCGATGCCCTCGAGAAGCGGCGCGACGACGCTGTCCGGATCGCCTCCGAGGACGTCTACAACACCTACATCCACTACCTGACCGGGTGCGCCGACTACTTCCGTAACGGTTACATCGACGTCATGCAGTTCACGCTCGCGAAGTAGGTCAGGCGCTCAGTACGTCGAGCATCCCGTCCACCGAGGACGGCCACCCGAACACCTCGGCGCGTCGCCGGGCGTCGGTCCGGCCGCCCTCGGGAAGGCCGAACACCGTCTGGACACCCTCGGCGAACGACTCTGCAGTGTTGTGCGCCACCGCGCCGCAGCGGTCGGTGAGCATCTCGGCGACCGCGGACGTGCGCGATGCGACGACCGGGGTCCCAGCCGCCAACGCCTCCAGCGCCGAGAGGCAGAACGTCTCGTGCGGGCCGGGGGCCATGGCGACGTCGGCGGCCGCGAGGAGACCCGCGACCGCGGTCCGGCTCTCCAGGAACCCGGTGAAGGTCACCGGCAGTCCGGCGGCACGCCGGGTGAGTGCGGCGCGTCGGGGGCCGTCGCCGGCGATCACCAGGTGGGTGTCGATCCCCGAGCGCACGAGGTGTGCACACGAGTCGATGCTGCGTTCGACGTGTTTCTCCACCGACAACCGACCGCAGTGCACCATCAGGTGTCGGGCCGAACCGCGCCACGTCCGGGCGGCCTCGGGATCTCGTCGTCGCGGATGGAACAGATCGAGGTCGACACCGAACGGCACGCGGTGGACGTTCGACGCCCCGATCCGGTCGAACTCGGCGCGCGCGAACTCGGTGGTGCAGACCACCGCGTCGTAGCCGGCCGCGGTCCGCGAGTTCGCGAGATCGGCTGCGGCACGGGCGAACCGCCCCGGCATCATCTGACCGAGCAACCGATCGAGACGTTCGTGCGAGATCATCACCGCGGCGATGTCGCGACGGCGTGCCCACGGCCCGAGGCCGCGTAGCGTGAGCCGGTCGGACACCTCGATCGCGTCGGGTCGCACCCCGCGCAACACCTCGGTGACACGGCGCGGATCGGCGACCCGATAGCCGCCGGTGAACGGGACCGCAAGCGCGGGAACGGTGATGCGACACACCCCGGACGCGAGGACCTCCTCGTCGGCTCGCGGGCCGGGGACGATCACCGACACCGTGTGGCCCCGATCGGTGTAACCCCGACCGAGTTGGTCGACCGCTGTTCGCAGCCCACCGGAGCGGGGCCCGTAGAAGTTCGCGACCTGAACGATGTGCATCGCCGCAGTATGAGTCCGGCATCACACGGGTCGTTGTCGGTGAGATGTACAGCGGCACAACGATCGCACAACAGAACGCTGCCGGTGTTGTGGTCAGGCACATCTGACGGTTCCGTCGCGGCACGGTCGGCGAACTTTCGCTAACCTCGGGCCCCATGGACGTGATCGCAGACAGCGAGGCCCGGTTGTCCTGGGTGCTCGCGGGCCTGGCGGGATTGGTCGGCGCCGCCGCATTCACCGTCACGGGTGGATATTTCGTGACCTTCATGACCGGCAACGCAGAACGCGGAGTACTCGGGTTCTTCACCGATCAACCGACTCTCGCCCGCGCCGCGATCTTCATCACCCTCAGCTTCGTCGCCGGTGTCGTGGTGGCCTCGCTGTGTCGACGTCATCTGTGGGTCAACCATCCCCATGGCGCCACCGTGCTGACGACGGGCGCCCTCATCGTCGCCTCGGTCGTCGATCTGATCATGGCCGGCTGGGATGCGCCGCAGGTCGAGTTCATCCCGATCCTGTTCGTGGCCTTCGGGATCGGCGCCCTGAACACCTCGTTCTGCAAGAACGGCGAGGTGTCCATCCCGCTGAGTTACGTGACCGGCACGCTGGTGAAGATGGGGCAGGGAATCGAACGCCACATCAGTGGCGGCAAGGCGTCGGACTGGCTCGGATACTTCCTGCTGTACGTCTCGTTCGTCGCCGGCGCCCTGATCGGCGGGTTGGTCAGTCTCGTCATCAGCAACCCGCAGATGCTGGTCACCGCGACCGTCATCAGCGCGGTGGTCTCCACCTATACCTACACGGTGGCCGACCGGGCCGGCGTACTCGGCTGACCGAGTCGCGTCACAGCCCCGAATCGTACTTGGGGACAACGGAGTACACGATCAGGTCCTTCGGGGCACCCTTTGCCCGAAACCGCCTGCGCCGCTTGATGTACTTGTCGGCGTCGGTGACGTCGAGAGTGGAGCTCGTGGCCAGCACCTCGCCCCCTGAGGCGGCGTCGGCCACCCGTGCGGCGATGTTGACGTCCACGCCCAGGTAGTCGTCGCCGTCGCGGCGGGGTTTGCCGGTGTGCAGGCCGGCGCGGAGTTGGGGGCGGTATCCGTCGATGGTGATCGCACTGACGGCCAGCCCTGCCTCGTGTGCCGCCTCGATGGCGTCCGCGCCGTCGACGAACACGGCCATGACCCCGTCGCCCAGGGACTTCACCACCCGACCGTTGCGGCGGCCGACGATGTCGGTGGTCGCCGCGTTGACCTGACGCAGCAGGGTGAGCACTTTGTCGTCCCCGGCGCGCAACGCCCAGGTGGAGAAGCCGACCAGATCGGTGAACAGGATCGTCACGTATTCGCTGGGCGCCGAGACCGCCGGTCGGCGTGCGATGAGCGCCTGCCACAGCTGCACCGCCGTCAGACCGAGTTCGCGCAGGGCGGTGGGCTGGGCGGATCCGGCTTCACCGATGAGTCGGGCGATGCGGTCGCTGTTACGGGTCGGATTGCTCGACACCTCGAGGATGGGCAGCTCGCCCGGCGCCACCTTGCGAGCCGACCGCGCGGCCTCGACGACCGAGTCCGTTCGGTTGACCCGGCCCGCCCACGCTCGCGCGCGGTTCAAGCCGTCGAGGAACGCGCGTCCTCGTGGGTGTCGGTTGTCGTCGGGATCAGCCATTGTCCTGGGGTCTCATCCGTGGCGATCGCGTCGTCACAGGTCCAGTGTGCATCGACCGGAGACGGTGCTGATGCAGGTCTGGATGCGGTCGCCCTCACGATGTTCGTCCCCGGAGCGCAGATCACGGACATAGCCCTCGCTCAGCGGCACCACGCACGTCTGACAGATGCCCATCCGGCACCCGAACGGCATCTGGACGCCGAGTTTCTCGCCGGCCTCGAGCAGTGTGGTGGCGCCGTCGATCTCGGCGGTCTTGTCCGACCGCGCGAACGTCACCGTGCCACCCTCGCCACCCTTGTCGGTGCGCGCGATCGCGAACCGCTCGATGTGCAGGTTGTCCTCGATGCCGTTGTGCGCCCAGACGGTCTCGACCTGATCGAGCATGGCCACCGGGCCGCACGCCCAGGCCGACCGGTCCCGCCAGTCCGGGACACGGTTGCCGAGATCGGCGATGTCGACCTTGCCCATCTCACGCGTCAGCTGCAGATCGAGCACGTAGTGCTCGGACGCGCTCAGTTCCTCGAGCTTGTCGAGGAAGATGACGTCGTCGCGGGTGGGCGCGGAGTGCACGTGGACGATGTCGGGATGTTCGCCGCGGGCCCGCAACCCCCGCAGCATCGAGATGACCGGCGTGATGCCGCTGCCCGCGGTGATGAAGAGCAGCTTCGCCGGGGCCGGATTCGGCAGGATGAAGTCGCCCTGCGGCGGCGCCAGCCGGATCACGGTGCCCGGCCGGACGCCGTCGACGAGGTGCGTCGAGAGGAAGCCGTCGGGGTTGGCCTTGACGGTGACGGTGATGCGCTTGCGACGCGATTCACCGATCGACGTCAGCGAGTACGAGCGCCAGTGCCACCGGCCCTCGACCTGTAGTCCGATACCGACGTACTGTCCCGGCGCGTAGGAGTGCGAGAAACCCCACCCGGTCTCGATCTCGACGGTGGCGGTGTCGGCGGTCTCCTTCTCCACGGAGACGATGCGCCCACGCAACTCCCGCGCCGACCACAACGGGTTGAGCAGGTGGAGATAGTCGTCGGGCAGCAGCGGGGTCGTCGCCCGCGCGATCAGTCCGCGCACGATGTTGATCTGCGGTCTCGCGGCCTCGACGTCTTTCGCGGGCTGTTTACTCCACTTGAGCAGGTCCACTTCGGTCCTCGAATCAGTCGGTCGCAGTGGCCATCTCGGACGGGGACTCTCCCCCACCCGCCTTCGGTGTGGAATCCCCGTCGGAGCGCTCCTCGCGACGGTTGGCGACGACGCTGCTGAGGAAGGCGGCACCGATGAAGGCGACCCCGACCAGGCCGGTGATGATCTCGTTGATGTGGTACTCGATCGAGATGAACAGGATCACCGACAGGGCGCCGATGGCCCAGTGCGCACCGTGCTCGAGGTACCGGTAGTCCGACAGCGTGCCCTGGCGGACCAGGTACACGGTGATCGAGCGGACGAACATCGCGCCGATGAAGCCGAGTCCCAGGGCGATGATGATCGGGTCGGCGGTGATGGCGAACGCGCCGATGACACCGTCGAACGAGAACGACGCGTCGAGGACCTCGAGGTAGAGGAACAGGAAGAACGCGGCCTTGCCGGTCGCCTTGACCAGTGTGGACGGGCCGCCCGCGGCGCGCGAGGCCACGTCGCGCTCGTGGTCCTCCTCGAGTTGTTCGGTGTGAAACAGCGATCCGAGTCCGTCGACGGCGATGTAGGTGATCATGCCGAGCACGCCGGCGATCATGATCGTCGCCCGGTGCTGGTCGTCGGCGAGGAACTCCGCGACGAGGGTCAGGCTGAGACCGGCGATGATGACCGACAGCTGATCCAGCTTGCCGATTGTCGCCAGGGGCTTCTCGAACCACGAGAGCCACTTGATGTCGCGCTCGGACAGGATGAAGTTGAGGAACAGCATGAACAGGAACATGCCGCCGAACGCCGCGATCTGCGGGTGGGCGTCGGTGAGGATCTGCTCGTAGGACTCCTGCCCGGACCCCTCGGCCGGCGGGTTGAGCGCGAGGTCGAAGGCCTGGACCGGGTTGAGGCCCGCGGTGACCCACACGACGACCAGCGGGAACAGCAGGCGCATACCGAAGACGGCGATGATGATGCCGACGGTCAGGAACATCTTCTGCCAGAACTCGCTCATCTTCTCGAGCACGGTGGCGTTGATGACCGCGTTGTCGAACGACAGTGACACCTCGAGCACACCGAGGATGGCGCAGAGCGCGACCGCTTCCCAGCTGCCGTAGACGAACGCGGCCACGAGTGCGGCGATGGTGACCAGGACCGAGATCCCGAAGGTACGAACAACCACGGATGTGGCCTTTCGCTAGAGGACGCAGTTCGGGAGTCGTGCCGCCGACATCGGCGGCCACGACTCCCGAGTGCTGGTCACGTGGATGGGCAGTATGACGTTACTGCACGAACGACGATCAGACGTTGACCCCGAAGTCACGTGCGATCCCGGCGAGGCCGGATGCGTATCCCTGGCCCACCGCGCGGAACTTCCACTCCGCGCCGTTGCGGTACAGCTCGCCGAAGACCATGGCCGTCTCGGTGGACGCATCCTCGGTGAGGTCGTAGCGGGCCAGCTCCGAGTTGTTGGACTGGTCGACGACGCGGATGAACGCGTTGCGGACCTGACCGAACGACTGCGAACGCGCGTCGGCGTCGTAAATCGAGACGGGGAAGACGATGGAGTCGACCTCCGGCGGTACGGCGGCCAGGTTCACCTTGATGACCTCGTCGTCGCCCTCGCCCTCACCGGTGGTGTTGTCACCGGTGTGTTCGATGGAGCCGTCCGGCGAGGTCAGGTTGTTGAAGAAGACGAAGTGCTTGTCCGACAACGACTTCTTGTCGGTCCCGGTCGCGATGGCGCTCGCGTCGAGGTCGAAGTCGGTGCCGGTGGTGGAACGGATGTCCCAGCCGAGGCCGACGGCCACCGCGGTGAGGTTCGGGGCCTCCTTCGTCAGAGAAACGTTTCCGCCCTTGCTCAAGCTGACGCCCATGTCAGTCCTTTCCGTTGTTGCCTGTCAGAGCTGGTCAACCCAGTCTGAATTCGTTGCAGCCACCGTACGTGAAGTCCGACATCCGGTGCGAGCGATCGACCGTGCGACAGGCTGCCCTCGGACAACTGCCGCGACCGGTTCAAAGGTTCCCCAGTACGATTGCGCAGGTGGTCAGTGGCTGGTTCGGACGTTCTCGGAGTTCGGGGTCACGCACCCCGGTCGCTCCGCTCGACGCTGCCCGCGAGGCCATGGTCCGGGACTTCCTCCAGCTCGACCAGCGTCTTTCCATCATCTCCGACGGTGTCGACGCGGCGACGGAACTGGGTCAGGACCGCACGTTGGCGCAGGCCTTCGAGCCGGTCCGCACCCGCGTCTACGTCAGCATCGACCGCTACCTGTCGCTGAGCGACTCGTCAGGCACCCCGACGGCGACGCCGGGAAATCGTCAGGCCGAGTACGAGCAGTGTTCACGCGACATTCACGAGTCCATCTCGGCGCTCGACCGGTTCTACTCCGAGCACTCGACGTCCATCGAGGGCGCCCGGACCATGCGCGCTGCGGTCCCCGATCGCGCCGGGGCCGCCATGGGGGCATCGGACGCAGCCATCGCAGCGGTCGACGCCCTGCCGGCGGAACTGTCGGTGTACAGCTCGGTGCGGTCGGCGCTCGACCATCTCGCACGCGTCCGGGCCGACTTCGACCGCGCACGTGACGCCGCCGCCGGTGTCGCGACAGCGGAGCTGAACACCGCGACCACCGAACTGTCCGCCGCCGCCGAGGAACTGACGTCTGCCGTCGAGGCCGCGCCGCGTCGCTCCGTGGAGGTAGAGCGGGCACTGTCGTCGGTACGCACGCGATGGTCGGCGGTCCGCACACGCGCGGAGCGCCTTCCCGAGGCCTATTCGGCGTTGCTGCGGGAGTTCTCGGCCGCCTGCTCCGAGGATCTGATCGGACACGACCGACGGGGTGACGACGCCCTGCGGGCCGCCGCCGGGCACATCGACTCCGCGGCACACATGCTGGCCGCCGACCCGGATCGGGCCGGCGCCGAGGTCGGTGCCGCCAGGTCCGCTCTCGCCGACGCCGAACACTTCATCGACGGCGTGACCGATCGCCTCACCACGCTGCGCGACGTTCGGGCCGACCCGCAGGCGGTCGAGGGTAGAGTCCGATTCCAGATTCGTGACGCACAGTTGCTCGCCGTCGACCGTGGCCTGGTTCCGCAGTGGGGAACGGTCCTCGACGCGGCTGCGGCGCGAGCGGACAGGGCCACCACCGGCCTGACCGGCACCCACCCCGACTACTGGGGTTACGTGACCGAGATGGACGACATCGCCGCATTCGTCGCGGACGTCGTCACGAAGATGAAAGGCCAGGGCAGACGGAGATGAGCCCCACCGCGACCTCGGGTCGGACGGTGATGCATTTCCCGATGCTCGACGAGAGCGAACTCTCCCGTCTCTTCCATCGACGGCCGCAGCCGATCCCGGTGGATGCCGATCGCGAGCTGCTCGCCACCGCGTTGGGCGCCACGCTCTACATCCCGGCGATCCGTGACGGACTGGTGTCCCTCATCGAACGCGCCGCCGCCGCTGGGTCGGTGTCGATCGTCGTCGATCTCGAAGACGCCGTCCCCGATGCCGAGGTCGCTGCGGGGGTGCACGCCGTGGTGACCGCTCTCGACACCCTCGCCGCCCGTGGCGGCCCCCTGCTGTTCGTCCGCGTCCGCTCGGCCGACCAGATCGACGCGCTGATCTCCGAGATGACAGCGGGTGCCGACATCCTCGCGGGTTTCGCGATCCCGAAGTTCGGTTCGTCATGCGGCCGCGACTATCTGACCCGGATCGTTCGCGCGTCCGAGGTCGTCGGCCGTCGGCTCTACGCGATGCCGATCATCGAGACACCCGAGGTGCTGGCCCTCGAGACGCGTGACGGCGAGCTACGCGCGATCGCCGAACTGCTCGGCGAGTTCCGCGACACCGTCCTGGCCGTGCGCATCGGCGCCACCGACCTGTGTGGCACCTTCGGTATCCGCCGCGATCCCGACCTGACGATCTACGACGTCCATCCGGTCGCCTCGGTGATCGCCACGGTGGTCAACATCCTGGGTCGTCGCGACGGCACCGGTTTCGTCATCACCGGACCGGTGTGGGAGTACTACAACGCGCACGAACGCATGTTCCGGCCGCTGTTGCGCAACACGCCGTTCAAGGAGATCGACGCCGTCCGGTTCCGCACGCACCTGGTCAGTCGCGACCTCGACGGTCTGCTGCGTGAGCTGGTGCTCGATCGCGCGAACGGCCTGCAGGGCAAGACCGTCATCCACCCGACACACGTCAACGTCGTCCACTCGATGTGCACGGTGTCGCACGAGGAGTACGTCGACGCGCTCGCGGTGCTCGGTGTCGCCGACGAACACGCCGGAGCGGACGCGGCCGGGGACACCGGCGGCGTGCTCCCGTCGGAGTACCGCAACAAGATGAACGAGCGTCGACCGCACCGCGCCTGGGCCGAACGCACCCTCACGCGCGCCACCGTCTTCGGGGTCACCCGCCCCGATGTCGCGGTCATCGAACTGCTGACCGCGGTGGTCGATCGGTGACGACGCACCCGGTACCTGCCCTGGCGCCCTGGGCCGGAACGGAACTCGGCCTGGTGGCGTCGCACGTCGACGGGATCGCAGGGTGGAGCATCGACGCACTGATCGAACCGGGCCTGCGACGCAACCCCAAACGCGCACACCTGTGGGTGTCACGGGTCCTCGGCAAACACATCCCGGTGGCCCCGTCGACCATCATCCGCGCCGGGTCCGACCTCGCGGACCTGGTCCGCATCGGCACGGGTGAATCGGTCGTCGTCTTCGGTTTCGCCGAGACGGCAACGGGTCTGGGACACGTCGTCGCCCGGCGACTCGACGCGCCGGTCTACCTGCACTCCACCCGCCGCCCCGGCCCGCCCGGTGCGACGTGGGCGCGGTTCTCCGAGGGCCATTCGCACGCCACCGACCACCTCATCCAGCCGTCGTCGCCGGAGCTGCTGCGCACCGGGGACACGCTGGTGCTCGTCGACGACGAGATCTCCACGGGAGCAACAGCACTCGATGCCATCCGCTCACTCCACCAGCTCGCTCCGCGACGCCGGTACGTCGTGGCCGCACTGGTCGACATGCGATCGGACGCCGACGTGGCGACCTGCGCCGCCGCCGCTGCCGATCTCGACGTCACCGTCGAGTTCGTCAGTCTGGCGCGCGGGGTCGCCACCGTGCCCGCTGATCTGGTCACGCGGGTCGCGGCTCTTCCCGATCGGCAGCCCTCCGGTGATCACCTCCGCGACACCGTCGACGACGGTGAGGTGATCCGGGTCGACGTCGAGTGGCCGCCCGATGTGCCCGATGGGGGACGCCATGGCTTCCTCGCCGCCGACGAAACCGCCTTTGCCGGGCTGGTCGCGTCCGCGGCGGAGGCCCTCGAACCCCACCTCGACCCGCGGCGCCCCGTGGTCGTGATCGGGCACGAGGAACTGATGTACCTGCCGATGCGGATCGCGGCGGCAATCGAGTCCCCCGGGCGGATCGTGCTGTCGCAGACGACCACCCGCTCCCCCGCCTACGTGCGCGACGCCGACGGATATCCGCTGCGCCACGGGTTCGCTTTCACCGCGCCGGAGGTGCGCACGTCCATCGATGCGCCTCGTCGGTACCTGTACAACGCCGGTGAGGCCGACCCCCACACCCAGCGCGTGCTCGTCGTGGACGCCGCCGCCGACACCGATGCCCTCGTCGCCGACGACTCGGTGGTCGCCGCGCTGACCGGGTCCGGACGAGACCTGGTGCTGCTGGTCGTCGGCGACACGCGGTTCGCAGCGCTGGCCGCGGCCCGGGGTGTGAGTCGGTGAATCTGCCCACGCCGCTGTACGGGCCCGACTTCGGCAGCTACGCGCCCGACGAGGTCGCCTGGCTGCTCACCGATCTGTCCGATGTCGATCTCGAGGCCGACATCGAGATCCGCGAGCGCGCGATCCAGGCCGGTACCGCGCACTACGCGGAGTCGCTGCCCATCGAGTTCCAGCCCGATGAGCGCTACCGGGCGTTGTTCGACACCGTCCTCGACGAGACCGCCGGCACGCTGGCCGCCGCGGTCGCGACCGTCACCGAACTGGTGATCGCCGAACGCGGCGAGGACGTCGTGGTGGCGTCCCTCGCCCGCGCCGGCACCCCGGTCGGGATCCTCATGCGCCGATGGGCGCGGTACCGGCACGGCCTCGAACTCCCGCACTACGCCGTGTCGATCGTCCGCGACCGAGGCATCGACCGGACCGCGATCGAGTACCTGGCCGCACATCACGACCCCGCATCGGTGGTCTTCGTCGACGGGTGGACCGGCAAGGGTGCCATCGCCCGTGAACTGACCGCCGCGCTCGACGACGTCGCGGCCGCCGGGGGGCCGCGGTGCAATCCCGATCTCGCCGTGCTGGCCGATCCCGGTCACTGCGTCCGCACGTACGGCACCCGCGACGACTTCCTCATCGCCTCGGCCTGCCTGAACTCGACGGTCTCCGGTCTGGTGTCGCGGACGGTCCTGAACGCAGATCTGATCGGCCCGAACGACTTCCACGGCGCGAAGTTCTATCGGGAACTCGCCGACTCGGATGTCTCGAACCGTCTGCTCGACGCGGTGTCCGGCGCTTTCCCCGACGTCGCGGGAGGCATCGACGATGCCGTCACCGACCTCGTGGCCTCTGATCGGACACCGTCGTGGAGCGGGTGGCGATCGGTGGAGGACATCCGCGCGCGGTACGGCATCACCACGGTCAACTTCGTCAAGCCCGGTGTCGGTGAGACGACGCGCGTGCTGCTGCGACGGGTCCCGTGGCGGATCCTCGTGCGTGACCCCGATGCCCCCGAGTTGCACCACATCCACGCCCTCGCCGAGAGTCGGGGCGTTCCGGTGGAGGTCGTCGACGATCTGGCGTACTCGTGCATGGGGCTCATCAAGGAACTCGAGTGATCGGGAGGCAGCAGTGACCGCGCTCGTCGCGACCGATCTGGATCGAACGTTGATCTACTCGACCGCCGCGGCCGAGATCGGCGTCGAGCCGGACGACTACGCCTGCGCCGCCACCCTGCGGTGTGTCGAGATCTATCAGGGGCGACCGCAGTCGTTCATGTCGCACCGCGCGGTCGAGTTGCTCGACGAGCTGGACCACGTCGCGACGGTGGTCCCGGTGACCACCCGTAGCGTCGAGCAGCTACGCCGCGTCGAGCTGCCGTTCACTCCGGATCTGTCCCGTCGTCGGTTCGCCGTGGCCGCCAACGGCGGCGAGATCCTCGTCGACGGCGTGCCCGATCCCGCCTGGCGAGCCGAGGTCGAGCGACGACTGACCGCGGCCTGCGCACCGGTCTCGGAGGTGCACGATCACCTCGCTGTCGACGCCGACCCCGGCTGGCTGCGGTCGCTGCGCATCGCCGACGGCCTGTTCTGCTACGCGGTCGTCGAACTCGCAGCGCTGCCGCCGGACCTGGTCGACCGGTGGCGCCAATGGGCCCGACCCCGCGGATGGAACGTGTCCCGCCAGGGCCGCAAGATCTACGTGATGCCCGACCCGGTGACGAAGTCCGCAGCCATCGCCGCGGTTCGCGAGCACTACGTCCCGCATCCCACCGACCGCCTGTTCGCGGCGGGCGACGGGGTGTTGGACCGGCCGCTGCTGATGTCGGCCGACCGAGCGATCCGGCCTCGACACGGCGAGTTGCAGGAACTCTCGTGGCACCATCCGACGTTGTCCGTTACGAGCGCTTCGGGCATCGCCGCGGCCGAGGAGATCCTGGATTGCCTGCTGATCTGGTCTCGCGAGACCGTGGTCGCCTGACCACCGTGAGCACGACCGACATGACCACCACCGAACGACCGACTGAGGAACGTGACTGATGGCGACGACGCTGACCAAGGGACAGAACGGCCCCCTCGCAGGAACCGATGTGGAGATCTCGGTCGACCTGGCCGCGGCGGGTGATCTGTCCGCCCTCCTCGTCACCGATTCCGGGAAGGTCCGCACCGACGCCGATTTCGTCTTCTTCAATCAGCCGTCCGGGCCCGGCGTCACGCTGGCGACCGGTGCGGGCATCGGCACCCTGCGTCTGAGCCTGGGTGCGGTCCCGGCCGACATCACGCAGATCCGTGCGGTCATCACCCTGGAGAACGGCACCTTCGGTCCGATCGCGGCACCCGTGGCCCACGTGCGCGTCGGTGGGCAGGACGCCTACGACTATCCGATCGACGGGTTGTCCTCCGAGTCCATCGTCATCGCGGCAGAGGTGTACCGGCGCGGGACCGACTGGAAGGTCCGCGCCGTCGGGCAGGGATACGCCGGCGGTTTCGCCGCCCTGGTCACCGACCACGGTGTGTCGGTCGACGACGCAATGCACTGCGTGTCGCCAGTCGGACCTGAGCAACTTCCCATCCGCCGGACTTTGAATCACTTCGTT
>NZ_JAEMTF010000170.1 GCF_016462415.1 Williamsia sp.
CCATCGCGTCGGTGCTGCTCGCCGTGGCCGCCGCGGCGCTGTGGGGGAGCTCGCGACTGTCCTGGGCGAGCCTGGTCGCCGCCGACGGGATCGGCGTCCCCCGGGACTTCACCGTCCACGGCTCGGACTGGAGCAGTTATCTGACGCCGCTGGCCATCGTCCTCGTCGCCGCCATCGCCGCGGCGGTGTCGTTGCGGGGGTGGGGGCTGCGCATCCTGGCGGTGATCGTCGCGCTGATCGGGGTCGCAAGTGTCGCGCCGGCCATCTCGTTGCTCACCGGTGACAGCGGCGGCACCTACGCCGCCCAGGCCATCGATCTGCCCGGTCGCTATCAGGTGACGTCGATCGAGACCCACCCCGGGGCCGCCGTCCTCGTCTTCGTCTCCGGCCTGTTCGCGGTCGCAGCGGCGGTGGTCATCATGCGCGCGGCCCGCGGTGCGGTCGGGCTGTCGTCGAAGTACAAGTCGCCCGCAGCGCGCCGCGCCGACCTCGAGGAGCAGATCTTCGCCGACCGCTCCACGACAACCGGTGACACCGACCCCGGGCCCGACCCCACACCGGCGCACGGCGACGACCCGGCACCTGCGACCGACGGCGACGGCGGCGGACTCAACGAGCGGATGCTGTGGGATGCACTCGACAGCGGGGCCGACCCGACCGCGGCGGCCGCTGATGAGACGGATCCGGGGCGGCGTCCCGGTGAGACGACCGGAGCCGACGATGGCCCTCGCTGAGCGCACTGTGCCATCGACCCCGATCGAGGCTCGTACGCCTGAGCGGGCTACTCTTCGTCGCATACGAAATCAGTCGGCATGCCGACGATCGAATCGGGTCAGCGCGACGACGACGGTTCGACCCGGACACCGCCGGAAGGGGACCGCGCAGACATGAACACCCCCACAGTCCTCGACTCGATCATCGACGGTGTCAAAGCCGATGTCGCTGCCCGCGAGGCAGTTCTCGACTTCGCCGCCGTGAAGGCCGCGTCCGCCGCCGCGAAACCGCCCATCGACGCGAACGCCGCTCTGCGTGAGACCGGGATCGGCGTCATCGCAGAGGTCAAGCGTGCCAGCCCGTCCCGCGGAGCACTCGCCAACATCGCCGACCCCGCAGCGCTGGCCAAGGCCTACGAGAGCGGCGGCGCCCGCATGATCAGCGTCCTGACCGAGGAGCGCCGCTTCGGAGGTTCGCTCGACGACCTGGACGCGGTTCGCGCGGCCGTCGACATCCCGGTTCTGCGTAAGGATTTCATCGTCGGTCCGTACCAGATCCACGAGGCCCGTGCGCACGGCGCCGACGTGATCCTGCTGATCGTCGCGGCCCTGGAACAGAACGTGCTCGCTTCGTTGCTCGACCGCACGGAGTCGCTCGGCATGACCGCGCTCGTCGAGGTCCACACCGAGGAGGAGGCCGACCGCGCTCTGCAGGCGGGCGCCCGTGTCGTCGGCGTCAACGCGCGCAACCTCAAGACCCTCGAGGTCGACACCGACACCTTCGCCCGCATCGCGCCGGGGCTGCCGACCGAGACCATCCGGATCGCCGAATCCGGTGTCCGCGGCACCGCCGATCTGCTCGCCTACGCGGGCGCCGGAGCGGATGCGGTGCTGGTGGGTGAGGGCTTGGTCACCAGCGGGGACCCACGGGCCGCCGTGCGTGAACTGGTCACCGCGGGTACGCACCCGTCCTGCCCCAAGCCGGTTCGCTGACGGCGGTTTCGATATCGGGGCCCGAGCAGGGCACCATGGGTACATGACGACCGATCACGCCCATCCCGGCATCGACGTCCCCGAGCTGCCCACGGCGAGCGCAGGACTGTCCACCCGGACCGACTCCGACCCCGACGCCCGGGGTTACTTCGGCTCGTTCGGTGGCAGGCACGTCCCCGAGGCGCTCATGGGCGTCATCGACGAGGTCACCACCACCTTCGAGAAGATCCGCTCCGACGACGACTTCCTCGCCGAGCTCGACCGTCTGCAGAAGGACTACAGCGGCCGTCCGTCCCCGTTGTTCGAGGCGACGCGCCTGCGGGCGCACGCAGGCGGTGCGCGCATCTTCCTCAAGCGGGAAGACCTCAACCACACCGGATCCCACAAGATCAACAACGTGTTGGGTCAGGTTCTCCTCGCGCAGCGGATGGGCAAGACCCGGGTCATCGCCGAGACCGGCGCCGGACAACACGGTGTGGCCACCGCGACTGCGTGCGCGCTCCTCGGTCTCGAGTGCATCGTCTACATGGGCCGTGTCGACACCGAACGTCAGGCGCTCAACGTCGCGCGGATGCGGTTGCTCGGCGCATCGGTCGTGGCCGTCGACAACGGCTCGGCGACCCTCAAGGACGCCATCAACGAGGCCATGCGCGACTGGGTGACCAACGCGCACAACACCTACTACTGCTTCGGCACCGCCGCCGGACCGCATCCGTTCCCGCTGATGGTCCGCGACCTGCAACGGATCGTCGGCATGGAGGCGCGCGCACAGATCCAGGATCAGACCGGGCGGCTGCCGGACGCGGTGGTCGCGTGCGTCGGCGGTGGCTCCAACGCCATCGGCATCTTCCACCCGTTCATCGGCGACGCCGACGTCCGCCTGGTCGGATACGAAGCGGCCGGCGACGGAGTCGAGACCGGAAGGCACGCCGCGACATTCAGCGGTGGCACCCCCGGCGCGTTCCAGGGCGCGTACTCCTACCTCCTGCAGGACGACGACGGACAGACCACCGAGTCGCACTCCATCTCGGCGGGCCTGGACTACCCGGGCGTCGGACCCGAGCACGCACACCTGCTCGAGACCGGCCGCGCCGAGTACCGGCCCGTGACCGACGCGCAGGCCATGGACGCGCTGTCGTTGCTGTCCAAGACCGAGGGCATCATCCCCGCGATCGAGTCCGCGCACGCCGTCGCCGGCGCCCTGACACTGGGTGCCGAGCTCGGCGACGGTGCGATCATCCTGGTGAACCTGTCCGGACGCGGCGACAAGGACGTCGACACCGCCGCGCGCTGGTTCGGTCTGCTCGACGACTCCGGAGCCGAGGTCTCCGACTCCGCCGACACAGGAGAGCTGCGCTGATGAGCCCCGCACCCACGGCCGCCTCACGTCTGGCCCCGGTCTTCGCCGACGCCCGCGCGGAGAACCGCAGCACGCTCATCGGTTATCTGCCGGTCGGCTTCCCCGACCTGGACACCTCGCTGTCGCTGCTGCGTGACCTGGTCAGCGCCGGCTGCGACATCGTCGAACTGGGGATCGCCTATTCCGACCCGGTCATGGACGGGCCGACGATCCAGGACGCCGCCGACATGGCGCTGCGTTCCGGTGTCCGCGTCGCCGACGTGTTCACCGCGTGCCAGACCGTCGCCGACGCCGGTGCCGCGCCGGTGGTGATGACGTACTGGAACCCGGTGCTCCGCTACGGCGTCGACGCGTTCTCGCGGGATCTGGCCGCCTCCGGTGGCCTCGGTCTGATCACCCCGAACCTGATCCCCGAGGAGGCCGACGACTGGATCGCCGCCGCCGAGACGCACGATCTCGACCGGATCTTCCTCGTCGCCCCGTCATCGTCGGAGGAGCGTCTGGCGATGACCGCACAGGCGAGCCGCGGGTTCGTCTACGCGGCGTCGACGATGGGTGTCACCGGTGCACGCGACGCCGTCTCGAACGCGGCGCCCGAACTCTGCTCCCGTGTGCGCGCGCATTCCGACATCCCCATCGGTGTCGGCCTGGGTGTGCGCAGCCGTGAACAGGCCGCGGAGATCGCCGCATACGCCGACGGTGTCATCGTCGGATCGGCTCTGGTCAGCGCGGTCAATGAGGGCGGAAACGCCCTGACGACGCTGGTGGCCGAGCTGGCCGAGGGTGTCCGTTCGGCTACTGTGGCACGGTGACCGACCCGACCGTCCTGGCCTACATCCCGAGTCCCTCACAAGGCGTCTGGTACCTCGGTTCCTTCCCGCTCCGCGCCTACGCGCTGTGCATCATCGCCGGCATCATCGTCGCCGTCTGGTGGGGAAATCGTCGCTGGCAGGCACGCGGCGGTCGCGATGGCGAGGTCCTCGACATCGCCATCTGGGCGGTCCCGTTCGGGCTCGTCGGCGGTCGGCTCTATCACCTCGCGACCGACTGGCGGACGTACTTCGGAGACGGCCCCAAGGCGCCGATCGACGCGCTCAAGATCTGGGACGGTGGCCTCGGCATCTGGGGTGCGGTCGCGTTCGGTGCGGTCGGTGCCTGGATCGGCGCACGCCGCGCGGGGATCCGACTGCCCGCCATGGGTGACGCCATCGGACCGCCGATCCTGTTGGCGCAGGCCATCGGTCGGCTCGGCAACTATTTCAACCAGGAGCTCTACGGAGCGCACACCGACCTGCCCTGGGGTCTGCAGATCTTCGAGCGCGTGGACGCAGGCGGCAATGTCGGACCAGGCCTGATCGACGGCAAGTCCACCGGCACGGTCGTCGACGTCGTACAGCCGACGTTTCTCTACGAGCTGATCTGGAACGTCCTCGTCGTCATCGCGCTGGTCGTTATCGACCGCCGTTTCCGGATCGGGCACGGACGGCTGTTCGCCGGCTATGTCGCGGGCTACTGTCTCGGCCGGTTCGGTATCGAGCTGCTGCGCGAGGATGCGGCCACGCACATCTTCGGTGTCCGCATCAACGTGTTCACCGCGGCCATCGTGTTCCTGTGTGCCGTCGCCTACATCGTGCTGGCGCGCAAGGGACGAGAGTCGGCGACGGGGATCTACCGTGACGGTCGCGCGCCGGTGACCGACGAGATCGAGGCCGACGAGGACGACACCGCGGACGGCACGGTCGCGGACGACGATGCGCCGGCGGTCGCGAGCCCGCCCGCCCCCGACAC
>NZ_JAEMTF010000171.1 GCF_016462415.1 Williamsia sp.
GAGCTCGATCCTGTTGACCTCCGGGAACGCCTGCGGGTCACCCTGCCCCGACGATCGATCCCCGGGATCATCACGATCGTCGACGAGCTGCCACGCACCCGCGGCGGCAAACTCGATCGATCCGCGCTCGCCGTCTCCCCGGTTGCCACCGCCGCCACCGGCGCCGCGCCGTCGACCGCGCACGAGCTCGCCGTGGCCAAGGTGTGGTCGGAGGTCATCGGGATCCCCGCCGAGCGCATCGACACCGCGTCGGACTTCTTCGCGCTCGGCGGGACGTCGCTGTCCGCCACACGCGCGACCGCACGCCTGCGCGAACACACGGGGAGACCGATCAGTGTGCGCCAGCTCTTCGACGCCAGGTCGGTGCGGTCGGTGGCCGCGCTGCTGGACTCGCTCGACGAGGTCGCGCCCACGACCCCACCCGAACACCTGCCGGTGCCGGACGACCTGCCGCTGTCGTATCCGCAACGGCGCCTGTGGATCCTGAACCGGATCGACGTCGCCTCGACGGCCTACACGGTGCCCGTCGTCCTGCGTATCCGTGGCGCGCTCGATGTCGAGGGGCTGCGCACCGCCGTCGCCGAGATCCCGGCCCGACACGACAGCCTCCGCACCGTCTACCCCGACACCCCCGACGGACCGCGTCAGGTGGTGCTCGCGGTGGAGGACCTCGGTACGGTCGCTCTGCGACGGGTGCCGGTCGAGTCGGCGGAGGCGGTCATCGCCGAGATCGTGTCGGCTCCTTTCGATCTCGTTGCCGAACCAGGCTTTCGCGCCGAGATCCTCGAGGTCGCCGGCTCCGACGAATGGCTGCTCGTCATCGCGATGCATCACGTCGCCGTGGACGGGTGGTCGATGCGCACGGTGCTCGACGAGCTCGTCGCGGCCTACCTCGACGGACCCGGCCGCGATCGTGCCACCGACCTCACCTACACCGACTTCACCCAGTGGCAGCTGCGTCGGCTCGGCGACCCGGAGGATCCGACGTCGCAGTGGGCACGGCACCTGGGGTTCTGGACCGACACCCTGGCCGGAGTGGGTGATCCGATCCGACTCCCGCACACGAACGCCTCCGGATCAGGCACCGGGCGGGGTGGGCGCATCCACACCGAACTCGACGACGACCTGGTCGCAGCCCTGCACCGGGTCGCGGCCGGCGAGTCGGCCACGCTCTTCCACCTCGCGCACGCCGCCCTGGCGACGGTGATCGGCCAGTGGACCGGTCGCCACGACCTCGTCATCGGCGCGCCTGTCCTCGGGCGCACCGACCCGGCGTGGGAACCGGTGGTCGGGATGTTCGTCAACACCCTGCCGTTGCGCACCGTCCTCGACCCGGATGCGACGATCTCCGACACGCTGCGCCGCGTCCGCGACACCGACCTGGCCGCCACCGCCCACGACGAGATCCCCTACGACGCGGTCGCGCGTGCGGTCCGCCCCGGCCACCACGGCCGTTCCGACCCGCTGATCTCGGTGCTGCTGGTCCAGCAGGAGATCGGTGCCGTGCTGGGCGGGCGCCTCGACCTCCCGATCGACGGGGTGCAGGTCGAACTCGCCGGATCGCCGGAGCTGCTGGTGGGCGCCAAGTTCGACGTCGAGGTCGTCTTCGGTCGGCTGCCGGGGGACCCGCTCGGCATCACCGTGATCCACTCCGGCGCGGTGCCGGGATCGGTCGCCGGGCGCCTGCTCGACGACTACGTCGCCACCCTGGCCGCCGTCGCCGACGACCCGCGGCGCCCGTTCCCGCGCCTCGACGGGGTCGCCGCGTCGACCACCCCGGCCACCGTCCCGGCCGAGTCACCCGAGGCCGAGTTCACCGCCGATTCCGCGCTGGCGCACACGGTTCGCGCCGCCATGGCCGACGTGCTGCATCTCGACCCCGCCGCCCTCGAGCTCGACGACGACTTCTTCGCGCTCGGCGGCACCTCGCTCTCGGCGACGCAGGTGGTCTCGATCATCGGGCGCGAACTCGGTCGGCCGGTGTCGGTGGGTGCCCTGTTCGACGCCTCGTCCCCGCGCGGACTGGCCCGCGCCGTCGCGACCGACGTCACCTCGGGCCGCCCGCAGCCACCCCCGCTCGACGCCGTCGCGGTCCCACGCCGATCCGACCCGGTCCCGCTGACCTCGGCGCAGCGCCGGATGTGGTTCGTCGACCAACTCTCCGACGGCAGATCGGGTGCCGTGGTGCCGCTGGCCGTCCCGGTCCCACCCGGCCTCGCCGACCATCGCGTCCGGGCCGCGTTGCGTGCGGTGGCCGATCGTCACGTCCCGCTGCGGTCGATCTATCCCGATTCGCCGAACGGCCCGGTGGCCGTGGCGTTGCCGACCTTCACACCCCCGCTCACCGTGGTCGGGGCGGTCGGGGACGCGAACGCGGCCATCGCCACCGCGGTCGGCGCCGGGTTCGACATCACGCTGCTGCCACCGATCCGCGGCGTCCTGATCGGCGCCGGAGACCACCGGATGTTGGTGGTGGTCGTGCACCACGTCGCGATGGACGGGCAGTCGGTGCCGATCCTCTCCGCCGACCTCTCCACGGCGATGTCGGGGGAGTGGCTGGCACCGCTCGACATCGGCTATCCCTCGGTGGCCGTGTGGGAATCGACCATCCCGGCCGATGTCCGCTCCGACGAGCTCGCGGCGTGGCGTACTGCGCTGGCGGGCTACCCCGGGGTGGTGGACCTGCCCACCGACCGCCCACGCGGCGTCCACCGATCCACCGAGACGACGACCCTCACCGTCGACCTCGGATCACAGTCGAGTGATGTCCGCCGGACCGCGCGGACCGTCGGGCTCACCGAGTTCCACGTCCTGCACGCCGCGCTGGCCGTCACCCTCGGATCGTGGGCGGGCGTCGACGATGTCGCCATCGGGGCACCGGCATCGCTGCGCCGTCACCCCGAGACCGCCGACATGGTCGGCATGTTCACGTCCACCGTCGTGCTGCGCACCGAGATGCCCGCCGGGATCGGCCTCCTCGACTTCCTGTACCGAGTCCGTGACACCGACGTCGCCGCGCTCGACCACACCCTCGTCGGCTTCGACGAGATCGTCGCCGTCGCCAACCCACCACGCGACGCCGGCCGCCATCCGCTGGTGCAGGTGATGTTGTCACTCGTTCCGGAGACCGACGTCGGCTCGGCGGGTCTCGAGCTCGGCGACGCACACGCCCCCAGCCCCCACTCCGAGTTCGACCTGCAGCTGACCGTGTCGGGCTCGTCGGGCCGACTCACGGCCGCGTTCGTGTACGCGACAGAGCTGTTCGATCGCACCACCATCGAGAACCTCGCTGATCAATGGCGGCGGGCGTTGACCCAGATCGCCTCGCTTGTGGCCGATCCCGGCTCGACAGACGTGCCGCTCGACCTTATCGACCTGCGCTCCGACGACGAGGTACGCGCACAGACCGAACTGGCATCGGTCTGGTCGACATCACTGCCGATGACGCTCGGCGACGTCTTCGCCGGTGCGGTCCGCACCCATCCCGATGCCGTCGCGTTAGACGACGGCGTGCAGACCCTCACCTATACCGACCTCGATGGCTGGTCGGCGGCGGTGGCCGACGATCTGCGCGCGCACGGCGTCGGCCCCGGTGACCCGGTGGCCGTCGCGCTGTCGCGGTCGGTGGAATCGGTGGTGGCCCTGTGGGCGGTCGCGCGCGTCGGTGCCGTGTACGCGCCCATCGATCCGCGGCAACCGGAGGACCGCGTCCGCCGCATACTCGACATCACCGCCCCGCGAGCGGGCGTCGTCGGTCCGGTCGAGAACCGAGCGCTGACCACGCGGATCGACATGGCGCTGCTGCGGGTGCCGCCACGGCCGACCCACCCGACGGGGGTCGCCGGGTGGGCGCCGGTGCCGTTCGACTCCGTCGCGTACGTCGTCTTCACCTCGGGCAGCACCGGAGTACCCAACGCGGTCTCGGTCACCCATCGCGGGCTCGCGCTGTACGGCGGCGCGGACGTGTTCGGGCTGGGGACCACCGACCGGGTCGCCCACATGGCCACGCCCACGTTCGACGCCGCACTCCTGGAGATCCTGCTCGCGACCGCGGCGGGCGCCACGCTGGTGGTCATCGCGCCCGATCGCGTCGGTGGATCCATCGGCACCGCCGAGCTGATGGTGCGCGACGTCAGCGCGATGTTCATCACGCCGGCCGTACTGGCCACGCTCGACCCGAAACCGCTTGTTGCCGTGCGGACGATCTGGGTCGGCGGCGACGTCGTTCCCGCGGATCTGGTGCGGACCTGGAACTCCGGTCGGCGCATCGAGGTGGTCTACGGACCCACCGAGGCCACCATGGTGGCCACCCATCGGCCGATACCGGCGTCGACGACCACCCCCGACGCCGTGATCGGCGACGCGTTCGACACCCTCGGCACCGCGGTCCTCGACACCCATCTGCGGCCCGTCCCCGACGGTGTGACCGGTGAGCTGTACCTGTTCGGACCCGCACTGGCCCAGGGATATCACCGTGCCGACCTCACCGCCGCACGATTCGTCGCCACCGCCGACGGATCCCGGATGTATCGCACCGGAGACCTGGTGCGCCGCACCGCCGGGGGACTTCAGTTCCGCGGACGCACCGACGCCCAACGCCAGATCCGAGGGCTGCGTGTCGAACCCGGTGAGGTCGACGCGGTCCTCATCGACTGTGGTGCCACCCGGTCCGCGACGATCGTGGTCCACGGCCCGGTCGGTGACGTGCTCGTCTCGTACGTGGTCGGCGACACCGCGGGGACCGACCTGCGAGCCGCTGCCGCCGTGCGTCTGCCCGCGCACATGGTCCCGGCCCAGATCATCGCGATGACCGCGCTGCCACTCACCCCGAACGGCAAGCTCGACGTGCCCGCC
>NZ_JAEMTF010000172.1:0-2986 GCF_016462415.1 Williamsia sp.
GCATGTACATCCGCTGGGCCGAGAAGCACGGCTACGGCGTCGAGGTCTACGACACCTCCTACGCCGAGGAGGCAGGCCTCAAGAGTGCGACCTTCGCGGTCAAGGCGCCCTACATGTACGGGACCCTGTCGATCGAGATGGGTACGCACCGTCTGGTGCGGATCAGCCCGTTCGACAACCAGGGACGTCGTCAGACGTCGTTCGCCGAGGTCGAGGTGCTGCCCGTGGTCGAGACGACCGACCACATCGACATCGACGAGAACGACCTGCGTGTCGACGTCTACCGGTCATCGGGGCCCGGTGGGCAGTCGGTCAACACCACCGACTCCGCGGTGCGGCTGACCCACGTGCCCACTGGGATCGTGGTCACCTGTCAGAACGAGAAGAGCCAGCTGCAGAACAAGGTGGCAGCGATGAAGGTGCTGCAGGCGAAGCTGCTGGAGGTCAAGCGCAAGGAGGAGCGCGCCGAGATGGACGCTCTCAAGGGCGACGGCGGCTCCAGCTGGGGCAACCAGATGCGCTCGTATGTGTTGCACCCGTACCAGATGGTCAAAGACCTCCGTACCGAGTACGAGGTCAACAACCCGACCGCTGTCCTCGACGGCGATCTCGACGGCTTCATCGAGTCCGGGATCCGCTGGCGGATGGCCCAGGGCAGCTAGGAAACCATGCACCACACCGTCTACTACACGGCCTGGACACCGGCGGGCACCGGCGATCTCGTGCGGACACTGTCGCTGCGCGGGCTGCCGATCATCCTGCTGATCCTCGCCGCACTGATCGCCACACGGGCGATCCAGTGGGCCACCGCACGCATCACCGGCCGCATCGACCAGGGCTTCAAGAACAGCGACGAACTCGTCCGGTCGGAGTCGGAGAAGCATCGCCACTCGGTGGCCCAGGTCATCTCGTGGGTCGCGATCGTGATCGTCTATCTGGTGGTCGCGTTCAACATCATCCGACTGCTCAACGTCCCGATCACCGGATTCGTGGCGCCGGCAACCGTTCTCGGTGCGGCCCTGGGTTTCGGCGCGCAACGCATCGTGCAGGATCTGCTGTCCGGGTTCTTCATCATCACCGAGAAGCAGTACGGCTTCGGTGACGTGGTCGAACTGGCGGTGGCAGGCGGGATCCCGCCCGCCGAGGGCACCGTCGAGGACGTCACGTTGCGGGTCACCAAGATCCGTTCCTCCGACGGCGAGGTGATCACCGTCCCCAACGGTCAGATCGTGAAGGCGATCAACCTGTCCAAGGACTGGGCCCGATCCGTGGTCGACATCCCGCTGCCTGCCGGGGCCGACATCAGCCGGGTCAACGAGATCCTGAGCAGGATCGGTGAACAGACCTTCGCCGATCCCCGGATGCGTCCGCTGCTCCTCGACGCACCCACCCCGATGGGGGTCACCGACATGGAGATCGACGAGGTCACCGTCCGTATCGTGGCGCGGACGCTGCCGGGCAAACAGTTCGAGGTGAGCCGGGACCTGCGCTCGCGGATCGTGCGGGCATTCGGCCGTGCGGGCATCTCACTGGCCCCGGGCGAGACCATCCAGACCGGGGCGATGGGCGCCCCCGCGCAATCGGAGTCGAGCTCATGACCACCCCGAACGAACCGGCGTCGGACAGCACGGAGACGCCGCACAAGAAGACCTTCCGCGACCGGATTCCGAGCCACCTGTTCGGCGGTCGGCTGCGGACCACCACCGCGGTTCTGTTGATCGCATTCGTCGGCGTGCTCATGCTCTACGGCCAACGAGCCGACCACTACAAGACCATCGACGACGAGAAGGCCGCGGCATCGGCCACCCGCACGGCGGCGCCGCGCACCACCGAGGACACGCCGGAGTACACCGAGCCGATCCGGACCTCCACACGGACGTCGTCGTCGACGGCACCCTCGACGTCGACCACGACGACGTCAGACGGGACCACCGATCCCGAGGGCGGTCAGACATCACCGACGACGACCACCACGGCGCCGGGATTCCAACTCCCGACGATCCCGGGCATCGTCCTGCCCGGGCAGACACCCACCACGACGCCGGTGCGATAGGCGCGAGAGGAGCAGGGCGGCGGGACCTAGTTCTCGTAGCGGGTGGTCCGCCCGGCGAGGCGCAGCAGGTCGGTGGCGAGGCGCGCCGCGGTGCCCCCGTCGGTCACGGTGTCCAGCTCCACCTGAAAGTGACGTGCACGAGCACTGACGGTGATCGCGGGGCCGTCGACGGAATCCGTGCGACGAAGGACCACCGGCGTCTCGCTCGTCGCGGCCGCCGAACCGATGACACCGACCAGAGCGAAATCCACGTCTTGCCGCCATCCGCTCGATTCGAGCGCACGCACCGTGGAGTCGGTCACGTCGACGCTGGACGGCATGCCGACGAGAGTGCGTCGCGCCGACTTCACGGCCGCGTGGTCGACGCCGAGGGCGCCGGCGAGAAGAGCTGCAGCCAACAGATCGTCTGTCGCGGTGATCTCGCCGGCTGCGTACTTCTCCAGGTCGGTGGCGAGTTGGGCCGCGGTCGGCCCGGATCCGTCGTCACGTCCCAGCTCTGCGGTCACCGCCTGCGCGACGATGTCGTACGAACTCGGCGCAGGGGTCGGGATGAGGGTGCGGATCCGAGCCGCAACGGCCGCGGAGACGACCCGGGCCAGGCCCGGCAGATCACGGTCACCCGCGAGAGCGACCGCGCGATCCACCGCGTGTCCGCGCTCGGTGAGGTCGGCGATGGCGATGGGGGCGGCGACGATCGACCACAGGCGATCGAACTGGGTGACCGTCATCGCGGTCCGTGCCGACTCGTCGTGCTCGATCATCTGGTTGTCTCCGCCCGTGCCGGATGTGTTGACACTTCCGTTGCTCACACTAACTGCCGCTAAGCTCTTCGGTGATGAACAGGCCACTGACCGACTTCGTCGACGAGCATGATGCCGCGGCCTTCGCGGTGGCGCGGTCGATGGCGTCTGAACCCGATGCGCTGGTGCGGCA
>NZ_JAEMTF010000172.1:3086-4850 GCF_016462415.1 Williamsia sp.
TGGTGGCATCTGCAACTCGATATTGCCTCCGCCCGGTTGGTGGCGGTCGACGGGCCGCCGCCGCCCGCGTCGCTGCTACCGCGGTGGGCGTACGCAGCCGACATCGAAATGGCGCCGGTCGATGCGCCACGGTGGGTGCGGATGTTCGCGGAGTCGGGTCGGATCCGGTACGCGATGGCTGACCGCGCGCGCCCGGTGCTCGATCCGCGCTCGGCGATCGACGCGTGTCTTCGGGCTGTCGCAGAGGCAGGTCTCGCGACGTCGATGGCGCTCGATCGACTTGTGGCGGTACGGCTTCCGGCGGGTTACCGGGTGTACGTCCGCTATGACCCGACCGTGTCGACATTCGCCTCGATGACGATTGGTGGGCCGGTCTTCTACGTGGGCGACGACGGTGTGGTGACGCGCAGTTCGGGCTCGGTGGCACCGCCGGTCGGGGCTCGCCGGTTCCGCGAGGAGTTTGCCCGTCGCAGAGGTTATGACAACACCGCGGGATTCGACCTCTGGGATGACGATGTGATCGGAACTTCGGCCGGGGCGCGCCCCTCGAATGCAGGAGGAAACTGAGATGGACGTCGATGATCGGATCGATGACGTGAATGCGGTGGCTGCGGCCACAATTCAATTCGCCATCGACCCCGAGGACGAGATGTGGTTCGTCGGCCAGGCGGGTGAGACACGGGTCTGGATGAAGATGAACTCAGATTTTCCCGACTCGTCGGCCTATTCTGTCTGGCTCGGTGACGACCGGTGGTGGCACGTCGACGACCTACCCGCGACGTGGACGATGCCGGCCGGCCCGTATGAGTGGCCCGATACCGCGCGGCCGGCGCCGAAAACCAGTTTCTGGGACTGAGTCTGGTCCCGTGTCTTCAGTTCGGCGACAGCGGACCGAACAGGTGGCCGGCCACGAAGTATCTGAAGTAGATGAGGATGTCCAGCTTCACCACCCACTCGTATGCGTCGGCGCGATTGAGTGCGACATCGATGAGATGGGCTGTGTGCGTGGGTGCCAGAGCGGAGGCCACGCCCACCATGAGCGGCGCGAACCGGGTGTGCAGCACGTTTGCGGCCAGCTCGACCTGCTCGGAGGTCACCTCGCGTAGAGCGTTGACCGACGCTGTGCCGGTGAGTACTCGGATCAGCCCGGTCGAGCACAGATCGACCACATCTTTGTCCGCGGCGTGGGGGGTGGTCCGAACCATCTCGCGGAAGGTTGGGCCGTCGCCGTGGCGGACCGAGGCGCGCACCCGGGCGAACACCGCGTAGCTCTCTGGGTCGGGCCGACGGTTGGGGGCCTTGGCAGGCGTCGTCACGCGAAAAGCCCCGTGAGCATGGTGCGGGCGGTGGCGGGGTCGGATTCGCTGGTCTGCACGAATTGGGTGATGCGGTCGGTACGGGGGGTGATCCCGGCTCCGAGGGCTATTTGTTCGATGGTGGTGATGGTTGCCTGGCTGGATTCTGCCCAGGGCAGTCGGAGGTCGTCGATGTTGCGTGCGTTGGCTGTTGGTGAGGATGCCCAGGTGGTGCCGTCCCACCACCAGCACAGGGTGAGTCCGCTGACGGCTGTCTCGGGGTGCAGGGCCTCCAGCGGGACCCATTCGGGTAGTGCAGTGACCACGGTGACGGGGTCGGTGGTGGTGAAGGGGTCGGGGACTCCGGACAGGACGGCGCGTCCGTCGTGCAGTGGGGTCAGTCGTAGGCGTTGGCCTTCTCCGGTGGTGTACCAGAGGCCGTCCATGGCGGCTCGGATCGGTAGGGAAT
>NZ_JAEMTF010000087.1 GCF_016462415.1 Williamsia sp.
GGAGTGCTCATGGGGTGCGGTCGTGGTCCTTCGGGTCGGGTGCCGGTGCTCCGGCGGGGGTCACACGGGTCATGGTCTCCGCGGCGGCCACGGCGGCGAGCACGGTGCCCGCCTTGTTGCGGGCCTCGTTGTACTCGTAGTCCGGGACGCTGTCGGCGACCACTCCGCCGCCGGCCTGGACGTAGGCGCGGCCACCGGCCATGACCGCGGTGCGGATGGCGATCGCGGTGTCGGCGTCGCCCGCGAAATCGAGGTAACCGACGATGCCGCCGTAGAGGCCGCGTCGGGTCAGTTCGTGTTCGTCGATGAGTTCCATCGCCCGGACCTTCGGGGCCCCGGTCAGCGTTCCGGCCGGGAAACAGGCCGAGACGGCGTCGAGCGCGGTCGCGTCGTCGCGGAGGTGACCGGTGACCGTGGAGACCAGGTGCATCACGTGGCTGTAGCGCTCGATGTGGCGGTAGTCGTGCACCGACACGGTGCCCGGTTCGCACACCCGACCGAGATCGTTGCGACCCAGATCGACGAGCATCAGGTGCTCGGCGTTCTCCTTCTCGTCGGCGAGCAGGTCCTTGGCGAGGAGTTGGTCCTCCTCGTCGGTGGCGCCGCGCCACCGTGTCCCCGCGATGGGATGGGTGGTGGCGACCCCGTCGGCGACGGTGACGAGCGCCTCCGGGCTGGAGCCGACGATGGTGAACGGGTCACGGCCACCCTTCTCGCCGCCCAGGCCGGGGACTCGCAGCAGGTACATGTACGGGCTGGGGTTCGAGGCCCGCAGCACCCGGTAGACGTCGATGGGGTCGGCGTCGGTGGCCATCTCGAACCGCATCGAGGGCACGACCTGGAACGCCTCACCCGCCTCGATCTCGCCGACGAGCGAGGTGACGATCGTGCCGTACTCCTCGCGGGTCCGTTGCGCGGTGTACTGCGCCTCCGGGCGGGTGTACATCGACACCGTCGACGGTGTCGGTGCGGCCAACGCCTCGGTCATCCGGTCCAGTCGGGCGACCGCGTCGTCGTAGGCATCGTCCGCACGGTCGTCGCTGCCGTCCCAGTTGATGGCGTTGGCGATGAGGGTGATCGAGCCCTCGTGGTGATCGACCGCGGCCAGGTCGGCCGCGAGGAGCATCATCATCTCCGGCAGCGCCAGGTCGTCGACGGTGGTGTCGGGCAGACGTTCGAGGCGGCGGACCGCGTCGTAGGCGAGGTAGCCGACGAACCCGCCGGTCAGCGGCGGCATGTCCGGCAGCCGGTCGGTGGCCAGCAACGTCAACGACTCGGCCAGCGCGGTCAGCGGATCGCCGTCACGCGGCGCACCGTCGGGCACGGTCCCCCACCAGTGCGCCTGGCCGTCGACGACGGTCAGGGCGGCGGGCGACCCCGCGCCGATGAACGACCACCGGGACCACGAGCGGCCGTTCTCGGCGGACTCGAGCAGGAAGGTGCCGTCCCGGTCGCCGGCCAGCTTGCGATACGCCGACAGCGGTGTCTCGGAGTCGGCCAGCACCTTTCGGGTCACCGGGACCACCCGGTGATCTCTCGCCAACTCGAGGAAGACCTCGCGCGACGTGGTCGCGGGATGTGTACTCACATCCCTATTGTCCCAGCGGCTCCCCGCCGACGCCCCAGTGGGATCGGGGGACCTCGGTGATAGTCACCCACACCGAGTCGGGATTCTTGCCGGTGGCCTTGGCGTAGGCCTCGGTCACCGCGGCGATTGTCTCGCGTTTGACCCGGTCGGACAGGCCCGGCGTCTGCGAGATCTGGATCAGTGGCATGGCCCCGACCCTACGACGACGACGCCGGCGTCACCGGCAGCGCGCGCGAGGGGTCGAAGCAGCTGTGGGTCCCGGTGTGGCACGCGGGTCCGGTCTGGTCGACGATCAGCAGCAGTGCGTCGCCGTCGCAGTCCAGACGAACGTCGTGCACGACCTGGATGTGGCCGCTGGTCTCGCCCTTGACCCAGTACTCCTGCCGTGAGCGCGACCAGTAGGTGGCGCGCCCGGTCGTCAGGGTGCGGTGCAACGCCTCGTCGTCCATCCACGCGAGCATCAGCACCTCACCGGTGCCCCGCTCCTGGACCACGACCGCCACCAGTCCGGTGTCGGTGCGGCTCAGTTTGTCGGCGATGCTCGGGTCGAGGGTCATCGGACGACCAACCCGTCGGCGCGCATCGCGGCCTTGACCTGCTCGATCCGCAGCTCGCCGAAGTGGAAGACCGATGCCGCGAGCACCGCGTCGGCACCCGATCGCACCGCGGGGGTGAAGTGCTCCACCCGCCCGGCGCCACCGCTGGCGATGACCGGCACCGACACCGCGGCGCGGACCGCGGTGATCATGGCGAGGTCGAAACCGTTCTTCGTGCCGTCGGCGTCCATCGAGTTCAGCAGGATCTCCCCGACCCCGAGATCCTGTCCGCGGCGAGCCCACTCGACGGCGTCGATGCCGGTGCCGCGGCGACCACCGTGGGTGGTGACCTCCCACCCGGACGGTGTCGGCGGCTCCCCGGCGGGCACGGTGCGTGCGTCGACCGAGAGCACGATGCACTGCGACCCGTAGTGCCTGCTCATCTCCCCGAGGACCTCGGGGCGGGCGATGGCCGCGGTGTTGACCCCGACCTTGTCGGCGCCCGCGCGCAGCAGGATGTCGACGTCGGCGACCGTACGGACTCCGCCACCGACCGTGAGCGGGATGAAGACCTGCTCGGCGGTGCGTCGGACGACGTCGAGCATGGTCGAACGACCCGAACTCGACGCGGTCACGTCGAGGAAGGTCAGTTCGTCGGCGCCGGCTGCGTCGTAGGCCGCGGCGAGCTCGACCGGGTCCCCCGCGTCGCGCAGGTCGACGAAGTTGACGCCCTTGACGACACGGCCTGCGTCGACGTCCAGACACGGGATGACCCGGACCGCGACGGTCACGACGCACCTCCTCGGGTTCGGGGCGTGCGCTCGGGAAGGTAGTCGGCGGGGTCTCCCACCCGTTCGATGATGGTGGCCAACTCCTCGTGCACGCCGGGGCTGCCGGCGAGCATCGACGACGAGGTGACGTGCCACGGCTCGCCGGCCAGGTCGGTGACGACTCCCCCGCCCGCCAGGACGAGGGCCGCACCGGCCGCGTTGTCCCAGGCGTGATGTCCGAAACAGATGGCGCCGCCGAGCTTTCCGGCCGCGGTCAGGGCCATGTCGAGTCCGGTGCTGCCGAGCAGTCGCAGACGCGACACCTGCCGCGAGACCTCGCCGAGGATCTCCACGCGGTAGTTGCCGGGGAATCGTCCGCCGCTGTTGAGGTTGAAGGCGCCGAACGCGATCACCGAGTCCTGCAGGCGCGTGGGGCGCAGCGCCGGGACGGGTTCGCCGTTGCAGATCACCGGCCCGTCGACGAACGCCTGATAGCGAAGACCGAACAGCGGCAGCCATGTGAGGCCGAGGACGGGCCGACCGTCGTGGAGCAGGGCGAGCAGTGTCCCGGCCAGGGGCAGGCCCGCGGAGTAGTTGAAGGTCCCGTCGATGGGGTCGACGACCCACACCGTTCCGCTCGTGACGTCCGGGCCGCCGAACTCCTCACCGTGGACACCGATCCCGGTGGCCTCGGTCAGCCGGGCCGACAGCGTCCGCTCGAGTTCGAGGTCGAGTTCGGTGGCGAAGTCGTTGCCACCCTTGTCGACCGCGCTCGGTGCGCCGAGTCCCTCGATGAATCGCGGGGTGATGTCGTCGAGCAGTCCCGCGGCGATCGACAGCAGCCGCGGTGGGTCGATGTCCGACGGGATGGTGGTGTCCGTCATGCGCGACCGGCCACCGCGGACAGCGCCTCGGGCAGGGTGAATCGCCCTGCGTAGAGCGCTTTTCCGACGATCGAGCCCTCGACTCCCCGGTCGACGAGGGTCGCGATGGCCAGCAGGTCGTCGACCGAGGACACCCCGCCGGACGCCACGACCGGTGCGGACGCGGCGTCGGCGACCTCGCCGAGCAGCTCCAGGTTGGGGCCGGTGAGGGTGCCGTCCTTGCTCACGTCGGTGACGACGTAGCGGCTGCACCCGTCGCGCTCGAGGCGCTCGAGAACCTCCCACAGGTCACCTCCGTCGGACACCCATCCGCGCCCACGCAGGCGGTACTGCCCGTCGACCCGGATTGCGTCGAGACCGACCGCGATGCGGTCGCCGTACTCACCGATCACCTTGGCGCACCACTGCGGGTCCTCCAGAGCGGCGGTGCCCAGGTTGACCCGAGTGCACCCGGTGGCCAGCGCCGCCCGCAGCGAGTCGTCGTCGCGGATCCCGCCGGACAGTTCGACCTTCACGTCGAGTTCGCCGACGACCGCGGCCAGCATCTCCCGGTTGTCGCCCCGGCCGAACGCCGCGTCGAGGTCCACCAGGTGGATCCACTCCGCCCCGTCGCGCTGCCAGGCGAGGGCGGCCTCGCGCGGTGAGCCGTAGGAGGTCTCCGACCCGGCGGCGCCCCGTACCAATCGCACGGCCTGACCGTCCGCGACATCGACTGCGGGCAGTAGTTCCAGCGTGGTCCCCATCGAGTGCACCCTCTCTGCTGTGCTCGTGTCCGCCGGTGCGGATCGAGAAGTCATCATTCGTCTCCCGGAACCGGCGGTGCCGGTCGGGAGGTGTCGTCGCCCGCCGCGGTCGTACCGGCCTCGGCGCCGTCCGCGTCGACGGCCCGCTCGACCACCCGGTTGGCGACGATCCCCATCACCGCGATCGCCAGCGCGACCGCCAGCAGGGCCACCACCAGGGCCGCGGGTGCCGACACACGCGAGACGCCATAGATCACCGGCACCGAGACCCCCAGCACGAGGGCGCCGGCGCCCATCGCGAGGATCGCCAGCCGCGCGATGGAGAACCTGGGTGACCCGGTCACCCTGTCCCCCTCGCCGTACCCGGGTTCACAGTGCGTGCACCCAGTTGCGCAGCAGGTGCGCGCCGGCGTCGCCGGACTTCTCCGGGTGGAACTGGGTGGCCGACAGCGGTCCGTTCTCGACCGCGGCGAGGAACGGGCCGCCGTGTTCGGCCCACGTGGTGACGGCGGGTGGGAGCGCGGAGTCGGAGTCCGACCACTCCCAGGTCTGCGCGGCGTAGGAGTGCACGAAGTAGTAGCGGGTGTCCGAGTCGAGACCGTCGAACAGCACCGAGCCCTCGCCCGCGGTCACGGTGTTCCACCCCATGTGCGGCAACACCGGCGCGGGGAGCTGGCTGACCGTTCCCGGCCATTCACCGCAGCCGGCGGTCTGCACACCGAACTCGACACCCTCGTCGAACAGGATCTGCATGCCCACGCAGATGCCGAGCACGGGACGGCCGCCGGCCAGACGCTGTCCGATGATCCGGTCCCCGACGACCGCTTTCAATCCGGCCATGCACGCCGCGAACGCACCGACCCCGGGCACCACGAGGCCGTCGCACTCGGTGGCCGCGTCGCGGTCGGAGGTGACGGTGACGTCGGCACCGGTGCGCTCGAGGGCCCGTTGCGCCGACCGCAGGTTCCCCGACCCGTAGTCAAGGATCGTGACCGATTTCGACGCTGCGCTCACAGCGCTCCCTTGGTGGACGGCACACCGGTGGCCCGGGGATCGGACTCGGTGGCCGCGCGCAGGGCCCGTGCGACCGCCTTGTACTGGGCCTCGGTGATGTGGTGCTGGTCGCGGCCGTAGAGCACGCGGACGTGCAGGGCGATCCGGGCGTTGATGGCCAACGTCTCGAAGACGTGTTTGTTGATCACGGTGTTGTACGCGACGCCCGGGTTGCCGCCGATCACGGCGGTGAGCAGGTGCTCGGGCTCACCGGTGTGCACGAAGTACGGGCGTCCGGAGACGTCGACGGCGGCGTGGGCCAGCGTCTCGTCCATCGGGATCCATGCGTCACCGAAACGACGGATCCCGCGCTTGTCGCCCAGGGCCTGATCGATCGCCTGTCCGAGCACGATGGCGGTGTCCTCGACCGTGTGGTGTGACTCGATCTCGACGTCACCGGTCGCACGGACGGTGAGGTCGAAGCTGCCGTGGGCGCCGAACGCGGTCAGCATGTGGTCGAAGAACGGCACACCGGTGGAGATCTCGGTGCTCCCGGTCCCGTCGAGGTCGATCTCGACGACGACCGACGACTCCCGGGTGGTGCGCTCGACGCGGGCGGTTCTGTTCTCGGTCATCGGAGTGCTCCAGTGGTGTCGGCGCCGGTGATGTCGGCTGAGGCGATCTCAGCCGGGGGGATGCGGTCGGTCGGGGCGAGTTCGGCCGCGACGCGCAGGAACGCGTCGTTCTCGTCGGCGGTCCCGATCGTGACACGCAGGAACCCCTCGATCCCGACATCGCGGATCAACACGCCGCCGTCAAGGAACCGCTGCCAGCTCGCCGCGGCGTCGGTGAACCGGCCGAACAGGACGAAGTTGGCGTCGGAGTCGACCACGTCGAACCCGAGGTCGGTGAGCGCCCCGACCACCCGGCCCCGTTCGGTCACGATCGCCGCGACACCGGCCAGGGTGTCATCGGCGTGGCGCAGCGCGGCACGTGCGGCCGCCTGCGTCACGACCGACAGGTGATAGGGCAGGCGGACCAGCAGCAGCGACGCCACCAGTGCCGGCGCAGCGACGAGGTACCCGAGACGACCGCCTGCGAAGGCGAACGCCTTGCTCATCGTGCGGGAGACCACGAGCCGGTCACCGAACTCGTCGATGAGTCCGATCGCGCTCTCACGGTCGGAGAACTCCGCGTAGGCCTCGTCGACGATCACGATCCCCGACGCCGCGGAGACGATCGCGCGGACATCGTCGGACGAGACCGACTGTCCGGTCGGGTTGTTCGGCGACGTCAGGAACACGACGTCGGGTCGGCGGGTCGTGATCTCGGCGACCGCGGCGTCGACGTCGAGCGAGAAATCGGGTGCGCGCATCACGTTCACCCAGGCGGTGTCGGTGCCACCGGAGATGATCGGGTGCATCGAGTACGACGGGACGAAACCGATCGCGGTGCGCCCGGGGCCGCCGTAGGCCTGCAGGAGTTGCTGCAGGATCTCGTTGGATCCGTTGGCCGCCCACACGTTGTCGACGGTCAGCGGCACGCCGACACGCTCGCTGAGGTAGCGGGCGAGGTCGGTACGCAGGGCCACCGCGTCACGGTCGGGGTAGCGGTGCAGGACCGCGGCGGCCTCTCGCACGGACTCGGCGACGTCGGCGACGAGCGCCGCCGACGGCGGGTGCGGGTTCTCGTTGGTGTTCAGCGCCACCGGGACGTCGAGTTGCGGTGCACCGTAGGCGTTCTGACCGCGCAGGGCATCGCGCAACGGCAGGTCGGCGACGGTGAACCGGGCGCCGGGCGCGGTCACACCGCACTCCCCGACGACGCGACACCGGCGAAACGTACCTTCACCGCGTCACCGTGGGCCGGGAGATCCTCGGCGTCGGCGAGCGCGACGACGTGACCGGACACCGCCTCGAGGGCGGCGCGGTCGTAGTCGACGATATGGACTCCCTTGAGGAACGTCTGCACCGACAGCCCGGAGCTGTGGCGCGCCGAACCCGAGGTGGGCAGAACGTGATTGGAGCCGGCGCAGTAGTCGCCGAGACTGACCGGCGAGTAGCGGCCGACGAAGATCGCACCCGCGTTGCTGATCCGCGCGGCGACATCGGCCGCGTCGCGGGTCTGGATCTCGAGGTGTTCGGCGGCGTAGGCGTCGACGACGGCGACACCGTGGTCGATGTCGTCGACGAGGACGATCCCCGACTGCGGTCCGGCCAGCGCGGCGAGGACGCGCTCGCGGTGCTTGGTGGTCTCCACCTGTCGGGTGACCTCGGCGTCCACCCGATCGGCGAGATCGGCGCTGTCGGTGACCAGCACGGACGCGGCGAGGACGTCGTGTTCTGCCTGGCTGATCAGGTCGGCGGCGACGGCCACGGCATCGGCGTCACCGTCGGCGAGGATCGCGATCTCGGTGGGGCCCGCTTCGGAGTCGATGCCGACGATGCTGCGGCACAGGCGCTTCGCGGCCGTGACGTAGATGTTGCCGGGTCCGGTGATCAGGTCGACCGGTGCCAGTTCGGTCGTGCCGTCGGTGTCGGTGCCCCCGTAGGTCAGCAGTGCGACGGCCTGCGCGCCGCCCACGGCCCAGACCTCGGTCACGCCGAGCAACGCACAGGCGGCGAGGATGGTCGGGTGTGGCCAGCCGCCGTGCTCGGCCTGCGGCGGCGAGGCGACGACGAGCGAGCCGACGCCCGCCTCCTGGGCCGGGACGACGTTCATGACGACGCTCGACGGGTAGACGGCGTTGCCGCCGGGGACGTAGAGGCCCACGCGGGCGATCGGGACCCACTTCTCGGTGACCGACCCGCCCGGGACGACGTCGGTGCGGACCGTGCCGCGCCGCTGATCGGAGTGCACGATCCGGGCCCGCCGGATGGACTCCTCGAGCGCCGCACGGACCGTCGGGTCGACGGCGTCGAGGGCGTCGGCCAGGCGCTCGGCGGGGACGCGCACGCTGGCCGGCGTGACCCGGTCGAACGTCTGCCCGTACTCCAGGGCGGCCGCCGCCCCGCGCTCACGGATCGCGGCGACCACCGGCGACACCGTCGCGAGCACCGAGTCCACGTCGGTCCCGCCGCGCGGGAGCGCGCGACGCAGGTCGGCGGCTGAGAGCGCGCCGCCACGCAGATCGGTACGGGAAAGCATGGTGGGCTGATCTCCTCCGGGAAACGGATTGGCCTGGGTGTGAACGTCCAGGATATGCGGTCCGGCCAGCCGTTTTCGACGGCGGGTGCGTCGGTGGTGCGTAACGCCATCGGCCGCCGGGTGCTCCACGGGGAGGCATCCGACGGCCGATGACGGTCGCTGTCAGGTCAGCGTGTGACCTGCTTCACGCAGCGATCAGGCGTTCGCCAGCGTCGCGGTGTCGATCACGAAGCGGTAGCGCACGTCGGACGAGACTGCGCGGTCGTAGGCCTCGTTGACCTGATCGGCGGAGATGGTCTCGATCTCGGCGGCGATCTCGTGCTCGGCGCAGAAGTCCAGCATCTCCTGGGTCAGGGCGATGCCACCGACCATGGAGCCCGACAGCGAGCGACGGTTGGTGAGCAGCGCGAACGCCGCGACCTGCAACGGGTTCTCCGGCACACCGAGCTCGACGAGGGCACCGTCGATGGCCAGCAGGCCGATGTAGTCGTCGAGCGGCAGGTTCACCGACACGGTGTTCAGGATGAGGTCGAACTGCCCGGCCAGGTCCTTGAACAGCGCCTTGTTGTCCTTGGTCGCGTAGTAGTGGTCGGCACCGAAACGCTTGCCGTCCTCTTCCTTGCTCGTGGTCTGGCTGAGCACGGTGACCTCGGCACCGAGCGCGTGGGCGATCTTGACGCCCACGTGTCCGAGCCCGCCCATGCCGATGATGGCGACCTTCTTGCCCGGGCCCGCGCCCCACTTCTTCAGCGGCGCGTAGAGGGTGATGCCTGCGCACAGCAGCGGTGCGGCGACGTCGAGCTCGATGCCCTCGGGGATCTTGAGGACGAACTTCTCGGTGACGACGACCTGCTGCGAGTAACCGCCGTGGGTGAACTCACCCTCGTAGGTCTTCGAGTTGTAGGTCTGGACGACACCCTTCTCGCAGTACTGCTCGTCGCCGTTCTTGCAGGGCGCGCACTCGCCACAGGAATCGACGAAGCAGCCGACGCCGACGCGGTCGCCGACGTTGTGCAGGGTGACCTCGGAACCGACCTCGGCGACGACACCGGCGATCTCGTGGCCCGGGACGACCGGGTACTTGGTGCCCTTCCACTCGTTGCGCGCGGTGTGGATGTCGGAGTGGCAGATGCCCGCGAACTTGATGTCGATACGGACATCCTTGGGTCCCAGTTCGCGACGTTCGATGGTCGAGATGGTGAGCGGGTCGGTCGCGCTGGTGGCGATAACGGCGTTCACAGTTGGCACAGAAATCGTGTCCTTTCGGGCCTTGCGGAGCGCGCTGGTCAGCGCGCCGGGACACAGTGGCCAACGAACGGGTCCGCGGTTTTATGCCCAGATGCGCATAAAAGCACCTCGGCATGGCCGATCTGTCGGATTCGAACTCAGAGGTCCAGGCCCAGGTCCAGCACGGTCACCGAATGAGTGAGACCGCCCACAGCCAGGAAGTCGACACCGGTGCGCGCGTAGTCGTGGGCGACGTCGAGCGACAGACCTCCGGAGCTCTCGAGCCGGGTCCGGGGGGCCCGCTGGTTGCGTCGCTGCACCGCCATCTGGGTCTCCCAGAGCGCGAAGTTGTCCAGCAGCACCAGTTCGGCGTCGAGCGCGAGGGCCTCGTCGAGCTGCGTCAGCGAGTCCACCTCGACCTCGATGGCGAGGTCGGGCGCCGCGGCACGCACCGCGGTCAGCGCCGCCGTGAGCGACCCCGCGGCGGCGATGTGGTTGTCCTTGATCAGCGCGGCGTCGCCCAGGCCCATGCGGTGGTTCTGTCCGCCGCCCGCCCGGACCGCGTACTTCTGCAGCGCCCGCAGACCCGGCAGCGTCTTGCGGCTGTCGCGCACGACGGTGTCGGTGTCGGCGATCTCGTCGACCCACCGCGCGGTGGCCGTGGCGATGCCCGACAGGTGACACAGCAGGTTCAGGGCGGTGCGCTCTGCGGTCAGCAACCCCGCGGTGGGTGCGTCGACCCGCACCACGACGTCACCGGCCTGCACCCGCGTCCCGTCCTCCGCCCGGTCGAGCACCTCGTAATCGTCACCGATCACCTCGTCGAACACCGCCAGGGCCGCATCGAGACCCGCGATGACGCCGGGTTGCCGACTCGCGATGACCGCGACGGTGCGCGCGCCGTCGGGAACGGTCGCGGCGGTGGTGACGTCGGGTCCGTACCGCAGGTCCTCGTCGAGGGCGGTGCGGATCAGTGACCGGACCTCGTCCGACGACACCCCGTCGATCGCGCGCGCACGAGGGGTCATTCCCCGCCCCCTCCGGGCGTCCCGATCGCGATCATCCGTTCCACGCTCGCGCGCGCGGCGTCGGCCACCGAACGCTCGAGATGCACCTCGTCGGTCCCGTCGCGCAGGCAGCGGAGCAATGCCTCCGGGGTGATCATCTTCATGTACTTGCAGGACGCCTTGGGGTTGACCGCCTGGAAGTCGATCTGCGGCGCGGCACGACGGAGTTGGTGCAGCATGCCGATCTCGGTGGCGACGAGGACCTCGCGGGCGCCGGAGGCGCGTGCGGTGTCGAGCATCCCGCCGGTGGACAGGATGTGCACCCGGTCTTTCGGCACCGCCCCCTCACCGGCGAGATACAGAGCGGATGTTGCGCAACCACATTCGGGGTGTACGTACAGGTCGGCGTCGGGGTGCGCGTTCGCCTGATCGGTGAGTTCGTCACCGTTGATCCCGGCGTGGACGTGGCACTCGCCGGCCCAGATGTGCATGTTCGTGCGCCCGGTCTCGCGCTTGACGTGCGCGCCGAGGAACTGATCCGGCAGGAACAGCACCGTGCGGTCGGGGTCGATGGACTCGACCACCTCGACAGCGTTGGACGACGTGCAGCAGATGTCGGTGAGTGCCTTCACCTCCGCGGTGGTGTTGACGTAGGAGACCACCACCGCATCGGGGTAGTCGGCCTTCCACTCGCGGAGTTGGTCTGCGGTGATCGAGTCGGCCAGCGAGCATCCGGCGCGAGCATCGGGGATCAGGACGGTCTTGTCCGGCGCGAGGATCTTCGCGGTCTCCGCCATGAAGTGCACACCGCAGAACACGATGGTGTCCTCCGGGGCCGACGCGGCGATCCGGGAGAGCGCCAGGGAGTCGCCGACATGGTCGGCGACGTCCTGGATGGCCGGGAGTTGGTAATTGTGCGCGAGGAGGGTCGCTCCGCGCAGCGTGGCGAGGCGACGAACCTCGGCAGCCCATTCGGCGCCGGGATCGGCGTCGGTGATGGGATCGATCACGGCCCCGGAAGTGGATGACGCTGTGGTCATGGCCGCTCTCCTTTCGAGAGGGTCTCGGTGTGGCTGACACCGGGTCGAGCTGGTTTTCGACTGACGGTCGAAAACGTGTCCCCAATGTAGCACCGGCCACATCTCGCCCTCCGAAAACCCTCCGCGCCGGGTCATGGTCGGATCGACGCGCCCCGATCGCGCAGGCGCAGCGCCCACGAGTACGACGCGATGATCTGCCCGTCGCCGGCCCTCGGGTCGCGCGATCTCATCCGACGAACCGTGGGCAACACCTCGTCGGACCACCACACCGCCGCGAGTTGTTCGCGGGATGGTGTCGGGGTGCGGGTGTCGAGAGCCCGGCGGAATCCCCAGGCCTCGACGGCATCGGTCAGTCGCGACCAGTGTTCGGGGTCGTCGAGCCACAGGTGCGGTCGGATCGCGTGGTCCAGCGGCACCCGCTCGAGGAAACGGCGTTCGGCCGCCTTCGTGGCCAGGTGATGCGGTCGAAGACAGGCCGACGCGAAGGCGATCGTCCGGATGCCGACCACGTCGGCTTCGACGGTTGTGAGGCGGGCCCGGATCGCGGCGCCGATGCGGTGATGACCGTCGATGACGAAGTACAGCTCGCCGAGTTGCACCAGTTTCACCGGCGGGACGCCCGTGGAGCCGACCGGACAGTGCCGCGCCCGTACGTCGCGGTGACGTGGCCGGAACCTCGCGTCGAAATCTGCTGTACGTGAGGCTGATCCGACGATGGCGCGGACCGGTACGTCGTCGCGGCGACCCGGCGTCACCCCGTCGGAACCGAACGCGACGAGCGCATCGCTCAGGGCGATGAGTCGGTCCGCGCGTCGGCCCGGGGCGCTACGCCTCACGTCGTCGAGCGGGCGAGCAGAGGGGTGGACGTGAGCCGTGGGCGACGGCGGACCCGGCGGTCAGACCGGCCCAGAGGTCGATCAGAGAACGTGGGACGGGGCGACGTCGGATTCGCCGGACGCGGCGGCGGTGCATGAACATTCACCCATCCTCGAGCGGACGGCGACGGCGCAACAGTGGCACTGGTGCCCATGTTCGTTAAGATAGTGACATGCACTCCGTCGCCGTTCTCGCCTATCCGGGTATGTCGGGGTTCGAGTCCGGTATCGCGGCCGAGATCTTCGGGATGACCGAGTACACCGGTCCGTTCTCCGCCGGGATCGAGCGTCCCTGGTACTCGGTCAAGTACTGCTCCCCCGATCCGCGCGGGGTGCCGATGATCGGTGGCGCGACGCTGACGACGCCGTACGGTCTGGACGACCTGGCCGACGCCGACACCATCGTGATCCCCAGCGTCGCCGACGTCACCGCGCACACCGAACACGACGTGACCGATGCGATCCGGACGGCCGCCGATCGTGGCGCACGTCTGGTGTCGATCTGCTCGGGCGCGTTCGCCCTGGCCGAGGCGGGGGTTCTCGACGGTCGTAGCGCGACCACCCACTGGATATATGTCGACCTCCTCCAGCAGCGTTTCCCCGACATCGACGTCGACCCGACGCCCCTCTACGTGGACGCCGGTTCGGTGCTGACCAGCGCGGGATGTGCCGCCGGACTGGACCTCTGTCTCCACATGATCCGGTCCGACCGAGGGGCGGCGGTGGCCAATGACGTGGCCCGTCGCCTGGTCGCACCGCCGCACCGCGCGGGCGGTCAGGCCCAGTACATCGACGCACCGGTCTCGGTGACCACCGGCGACAGCCGCATCTCCCGGAGCATGGCGTGGGCGTTGGACCATCTGGAGTCCCCGATCGGACTCGATCAACTCGCATCACAGGCCTCGGTGTCACGTCGCAGCTACCTACGACAGTTCGCCCAGGCGACCGGGACCACACCGATCAAGTGGCTGATCGGACAGCGGGTGATCGCCAGCCTGGAACTGCTGGAGTCGACCACCCTGTCGGTGGAACAGGTCGCGCGACGGGTCGGTTTCGAGTCCGCGGTCACCTATCGTCACCATTTCGTCCGCGCGATGCGGACCACCCCGAGCGACTATCGGAACGCGTTCGTCCATGACAGTGCATGACGGATGACGGTGACGGTGCTCGGGCCCCTACAGATGTGGCGATTCGCCCGCGACGGCCCAAGCCGCGGGTGTGGTGTGACGGTCGGTGGGCACCTGCTCACCGACATAGACTGGGCGACATGGGCGCGGACGGCATCATCCACGAGGTGCTCGACGCCGTTTTCCAGGTTCGCACCCCCGCATCCGACTCCGCACCGGAGTTGTCGGTGCTGCTGTGGCAGCGGGCGCTCGATCCCCAGCGCGGCACGTGGTCGCTGCCCGGCGGCATCCTGCGCGCCGACGAGGACCTCTCCACCTCGGCCCGACGTCTGCTGGCCGAGAAGGTCGACGTCCGTGAGGTCGCACACCTCGAGCAACTGTCGGTGTTCTCCGCACCGCACCGACTGCCCGGCCCGCGTGTGATCGCCTCGACCTATCTCGGGCTGGTGCGCTCGGACTCGACCGCGAACCTGCCCCCCGACACGCGGTGGCACCCCGTCGGCGCGCTACCGGAGATGAGTTTCGATCACCGCGAGGTCGTCACGTTGGCCCGCACCCGCCTCGCCGCGAAGTTGTCGTACACGAACATCGCCTTCGCCCTGGCCCCGCCGGAGTTCGCGATGTCGACGCTGAGCGACATCTACTGTGCGGCACTGGGATATCCGGTCGACTCGACCAACCTGCTGCGCATCCTGTCCCGACGCGGCGTGGTCAGCGCGACCGGGACGGTCGGCCGGACCGGACGCTCAGGCGGTCGTCCTCCCGCGCTCTACCGCTTCGCCGAGAACGGCTTACGCGTCACCGACGAGTTCGCGACCCTGCGTCCCCCGGCCTGAGGGCGCGACGCCGAGGTCGGCGCGGCGGACCACCAGCAGCAGCACCAGGTAGGCCAGCAGTGCACCGATCGGGGCGATCACCACGATCGCCCAGGAGAAGACGAACCCGCCCGCGGAGTCGAGCGCAGGGCCGTCCAGGCGCAGGCTCGGTGCGCTGGAGAAGAACTGACCGACCGCGGTGTCGCCGACACCGGGGTGTCGGGCGCCGGCGATGAGACCGCCGATCCACGCCGCCCCCGCGGCACCGACCACCGCGCCGACCGCCACCGACAGGGCGCCCACCGATCCGCGCAGGGGACGTATCCACCACGCACCGACACCGCCGAGGGCGCCGGCGACGAAACCGATGCACGCGAACATCGCGACCGCGTCGAACCGGTGGCCGGTGTCGGCGCCGAGCGCTCCCGCCCGGTCCGGTGCGACCACCACACCGGTGACCCCGGGAACCACCAGGCCCCAGAGGATCCCACCGACGAGTCCGACGGCGGCGACACCGATCACCGCCACCACGGCCGATCGCAGGAGCTGCCGCACGTCGATCCGATCGACGATCGGCTCGATGTCGACGACGGGACCGTCGGGTCCGGGTGCGAGGAAGTCGGGGCCGGCGGTCATCGACGGCCGAGGAACGTCGAGTCGACCCGACCGTGTCGGGAACACCGTGCGGTCCATCCGTCCGGGACGACCTGGACGATCATGCGGCGGCCGCACTGTCCGCAGAACCGCGGCGGCTCGAGTCCGAGTCGCGCCGCGGCCGGGATCTCCTGCTGGGCAGGGGAATCGACCTGCACACCGGTGTAGACGCCGAACCGCAGGGGCTCGGTCAGAGGTGTCAGCAACTCGGGCACGTCGGCACCGCTGTCTCGATCCCCGGCGGACTCTGCGATCACGACGTCACCGACCATCGACTCAGATGCTGTCGTTGAGAGCCTTGATCGGCATCTGCAGGTCGACGAGCAGATCGAGGTCGGCCTCGGCGGGACGGCCCAGGGTGGTCAGGTAGTTGCCCACGATGACCGCGTTGATCCCGCCCAGGATGCCCTGCTTGGCACCGAGATCACCGAGGGTGATCTCGCGTCCACCCGCGAAGCGCAGGATGGTGCGCGGCAACGCCAGACGGAACGCCGCGACCGCACGCAGCGCGTCGGCCGCCGGCAGCACGTCGAGGTCACCGAAGGGGGTGCCCGGACGGGGGTTGAGGAAGTTCAGCGGGACCTCGTCGGGCTCGAGCGCCGCGAGATCGGCCGCGAACTCGGCGCGCTGCTCGAGCGACTCACCCATGCCGAGGATGCCGCCGCAGCAGACCTCCATGCCGGCCTCGCGCACCATGCGCAGGGTGCCCTCGCGCTCCTCCCAGGTGTGGGTGGTGACCACGTTCGGGAAGTGCGACCGGGCGGTCTCGAGGTTGTGGTTGTAGCGGTGCACACCCATCGCGGCGAGCTCGTCGACCTGCTCCTGGGTGAGCATGCCGAGGCTGCAGGCGATCTGGATGTCGACCTCGTTGCGGATGGCCTCGATGCCTGCGGCGACCTGAGTCATCAGGCGCTTGTCGGGGCCGCGGACGGCGGCGACGATGCAGAACTCCGTCGCGCCGGTCTTCGCGGTCTGCTTGGCCGCCTCGACCAGGGACGGGATGTCGATCCACGCGCTGCGCACGGGCGAGGTGAAAAGACCCGACTGCGAGCAGAAGTGGCAGTCCTCGGGACATCCGCCGGTCTTGAGCGAGATGATGCCCTCGACCTCGACCTCCGGGCCGCACCACTTCATCCGTACGTCGTGGGCGAGCTGCAGCAGATCGGTCAGGCGGTCGTCGCCGAGCTGCAGCACCGACAGGGTCTCGGCCTGGGTCAGCGCTTCACCGCGTTCGAGTACCTTCTCGCGGGCCAGGTCGAGGATGTCGGCCTCGTCTGCATGGGTTCCCGGCTGATCCGGGCGGACAGGAGCCTGGGTCACGGGCCCTCCTCGATGACGTCGTGCGATCACTGCGGGGCCGTCGGGAACACGCACCCGGTGGGGCGGCGGGAGTGACGGCCGCGACCCAGTGTGCCCTATGCCGCCCTCAGCCCCCGCACCCAGTGTGGGTCGAACCACCCGGGCGCTCGCTCGGTGAAGTCCGCGCGGGTCAGACGCCCCGCGCCCGCGGGAACGACACCGACGATCGGCGTGTCGGTCAGTCGCGGCAGGTCGACGCGATTGCAGCGGGTGGCCAGATCCGGTTCGTCGGGCCAGGAACCGATGACGATCCCACTGACCTCGACACCTCGCGCGCGAACGGCGTCGACCGTGAGTTCGGTGTGGTTGAGGGTGCCCAGGCCGGCCGCGGCCACCACGACCACCGGCGCGGACAAAGCGACGGCGACGTCGAGGACCGTCAGGTCGACACCCAGTCGGACGAGCACTCCCCCGGCGCCCTCGACGAGGACGACGTCGTTCTCGGCGATGCGCGCGACGGCGTCGGTGACCGACGTCAGGGTCAGCGGATCCATGCCGGCGCGGGACGCGGCGGTCTCGGGTGCCAGCGGTTCTGGATACCGGGCCCCCTCGATGGTCGAGGTGATCCCGGTCAGCCGCACCACCTCGTCGATGTCCCCGGGCTCGCCGGGGCCGACGCCGGTCTGCCCGGGTTTGCACACCCCGACCGACGCGCCGTCCGCGGCCGCGGCTGCGGCGATGGCAGCGGTGACGATGGTCTTGCCGACGTCGGTGGACGTTCCGGTGACGATGAGGACAGACATCAGCGGGTGACCGCATCGGCCGCGGCGACGGCCGCGCGCGCACGGTTGACGACCTCGGCGACCCGGTCGAGCTGGTCGGCGTCGAGATCGGCGCGGACCGTGAGTCGGATCCTGGAGGTGCCCGGCGGGACCGACGGGGGCCGGAAACACCCCACGGCGACACCGTCGGCTCGGCACCGACGGGCCACCTCGAGCGCGTCGGCGGGCTCACCGATGATCAGCGAGACCACCGCGGCAGACGGGGTCTCGGCGTCGCACGCGGCCGCCAGACGGCGGGCGTTCTCGCGCACGCGGTCACACAGGTCGGGCTCGGCGCGCAGTACGCCGAGTGCCGTCCGCGCGGCCCCGACGGCGGCCGGGGCCAACCCGGTGTCGAAGATGAACGACCGCGCGCGGTCGACGAGGTGGTCCCGCAGGGTCGCCGGTCCGGCGACGAGCCCGCCCTGCGACCCGAACGACTTCGACAGCACGGCCGTGACGATCAGGTCGACCGCACCGGACAGTCCGAGTTCCTCGACGACCCCGCGACCACCGCGACCTCGGACGCCGAGTGCGTGCGCCTCGTCGACGACGAGCAACGCACCATGATCCCGGGCCGCGGCGTAGAGCTCGGCGACCGGCGCGACGGAGCCGTCGATGCTGTAGACCGAGTCGGTCACGACCATCGCGCGGTCCTCGGTGCGCTCGCGCAGCGCGGTCCGGACGGCCTCAAGGTCGCCGCGATCGACGACCACGACCCGCGCACGCGACAACCGACACCCGTCGATCAGCGACGCGTGCGCACCCCCGTCGCTGACGATGAGGTCGCCGCGACCCATCAGGGCCGTGATCACCCCGACGTTCGCGAGGTAGCCGGAGGAGAAGACGAGCGCACTCGCGGTCCCGAGGAAATCGGCGAGATCGCGTTCGAGCTCGTCGTGCAGAGCCGTGGTCCCGGTGACGAGTCGCGACGCCGTCGCGCCGGCACCCCACGTCCGCACCGCGTCCGTCGCGCCTGCGATCACCCGCGGATCGGTCGACAGACCCAGGTAGTCGTTGGACGCGAGGTTGAGGACGTCGTCGTCGGCCCGACGCGGGACCAGGGTGCGGTGCAGCCCCTCGGCATCGCGCACGCGCGCCGCCTCGACCAGCCAGTCGAGTGCCGAGGGACGGGGGGAATCAGACGCATTCATCGTCGCTCAGCGTCTCACACGGCCGTTTCCGCCCACTCGACGTCCGCAGCCGCCCACTCGACGTC
>NZ_JAEMTF010000173.1 GCF_016462415.1 Williamsia sp.
GGGCGTACGAGGCGTGGCGCGACGCCGGCATCGATCCGCGACGGCTGCACAACACAGCCGATCGCTGAGCGTTCGACACGTCGGGATCCATCACGGCCCAGGGTGCGGTGGCGTCAACGCCCGACGGAGCAACGACCATCGACCGATGGCCTCGGTGCCCGTTGTCGGATAATGGCGTCCGTCCACAGGCACGACGTTCCATCCGCGCTCGTGGGCGAAGGCGACGGTCGACGGCCCGACAACCTCGTCGGATCGGGGCAGCACCGCGGTCACCGCGCATCGACAGTTCGCGGCGTCGCGGTCTCCGTCGAGCAGATCAGTCGAGGTGAATCGCCGATCGGCCCACTCGGCGAAGGCGACCTCGTCGCGGTGGCGTCGAATGTGTGCGCCCATCTCCAGCACCGGCGACGCCACGACCACGACGTCGGCACCGACATCGTCGGCCACCTGCAACCCGATCCACGCGCCGAAACTGACGCCGAGGATCGACACACTCTCGTAGCGACCGCTCGCCATGAGGCCGCCGATCGCGGACACGACGGCGGCGTTCACAGCGATGCGGTCGTGCCAGGCGCGCCGCTGCAGAGCGACGCCCAGATCAGCCGACCCCGGATAGTTGATCACCGCCACGTCGGCACCATCATCGGCGAGGTCCCGATACAGGCCGCCGTAGCGCAGGTCATCGAGTTCGTGACTGTCGGGACCGCCGTGCAGCGACACCACCAGACGACGAGATGCGGCCTGCCGACGGCGCACGATCACCGTCGGCAGCCCTGACACCTTGACCACCGCCATCTCGATCTCGGGGCGCGAAGACGCCGCACCGGCCACCTCCGAATCGCCGCAGCGCCAGCGTGATCCGAGAGACACGCCGGTGGTGCGCACGACGGGCTCATCGCCCGCCATGTCGTGCACCACCGAGGTGCCGCCCGACGCGACCTCGTGCCACGTACCGTGTCGCCGACGCACCACCGCCTGACGCCCTGAGGCGTCGACCACATGGCACACCAGGTCATCACCAGCCATCGCCGCGTTCAGAATCGTCGCGTCGCCCACCGCGACCGTTGTCTCGGAGTCGACGTGGATCACTCGCCAACGACGTTCGAGATCGGGACGGTCCGACACGAGGATCGAGGTCTCGGTCGTACCGCGAATTCGCCCACCCCCGCTCTTGTACAACCGATCGCCGACGACCAGGGCCCAGCCATCCGAGGACTGTGCCGCGATCACCCCATCACGAAGAAGGCGATGTGGGCGGTACGCGGGATCCGCAGCCACGCATACGGACGCCCCGCCGCAGAGATCGACGACCGTACGCGGCCCCCGACCGCTGATCGGGTCGAACACGGCCGCGACGGTCGCAGGACCCGGGATGAGTTCGCGGAGAACGTGGCTCGTCGCAGCCGGGACAGAGTCGAGCCGACAACTCTGTGGGGCCGCATCCGGGTGGAAGGACCGGCGAGTCACCCGAATCGACGTCTCCTGATGGTCGAGTTGGAACACACAAGCAGAACCCGGCACGACGAATACGCGGCCCATGGTCGGCAGGGGGGCCCGGGTGTACCCGCCGACGTCGAGGGAGTACAGCAGGCGATCGCGAGGCACGACGAACCAGAACACGCCGTCGGTGACGGCGACGGGGATCAGGAGATCCTCCTCGGCCACACACTCGATCATCAGCTGACCGTCGACGCCGCCGCGAGTTCGGATCGCGCACTCCACCGCCTGCCCAACAGCGCGACCACGAGTACCGCGTTGGCCAGGGTGAGCACACCCGCCACCTCCAGGAGCAGCTGTCCGCCGCCCGCCTCCCATAGTTGAGCGCCCACGAGACCACCGATGGCGTCGCCGGCCAGAAAGCCCGACTGCGCCAGACCGAACACCAGGCCCGAGCCGTTCGCGGGCACCAATGCGTACTGCACGGTCTCCTCGGTCACCACCGCGATCGAGACCATCGCGGCACGGACGACGAACGCGACGACGACGATCCAGAACGAGAAGTCGAGAAGCGCAGACACCCCGAGTGTCAGCACGCCGGCAGCGATCTCAGCTCCGACGAACGCCACGAACGGGCGCGACCCCAGCGACGCGTACCGCGCGAGCACGCTCGACACGGAGAATTGGCATGCACTGAGCAGTGCGATGCCGACCGCGGCTTCGGATGCGGTGCCACCGGCGCCGGTGAGGATCAGTGGTACGTAGGGCGTGACCATGCTGACGTAGAGGCCGGAGAGCGCGCTGATCGCCATCAGCGCGATGGCGAGCGACCGCCCGCGCGTCGGCTTCTGGTGGTCCGGTGGCGGGTCCCCGGCATCGGTGCGGGTGCGTTGACCATCCGGAACCGATCCGACCGACAGCCACAGCGCAGCGAGGAGCACGAGCACCGGGGCGAGGGCGAGAGCAACCGTCGGCCCGGTGTCGCCGAGCAGGAGAACCGCTGCGGCACCCAGGGTTCCGACGAACACCCCGGCTTGGCTGGTGGAGTTCCGGACCGCGACCAACCTCGGGATGTCGTCGTCGGGGACCATGCTTCGAATCCACGGACGAATGGCGACCAGGGCCGCCGACGCCCCGAACCCCGCGACGGCGGAGAAGACGATGACCGGCACGAGACCCGTGAGCAGTCGGCCGGTCAGTCCGACGGCGTAGAGCACGAGTCCGATGCGAACGAGATTCAGACCCCCGATTCGGTCGGCGAGCGCACCCCAGAAGAACGAGAGTCCACCGGCCACGGCCATCACCGCGTAACCGGCACCGAATGCGGTCAGTGCGCCTGCGGCCTCGAAGTACAACGGCTGCGCGGTCTTCGACATCCACATGCCGGAGGAAAACAGAAGCGAGTACACCGCCAGCCGCGTGGTGATCGAGAACTGCATCAGCCCCGTCCCGCAAGGGCTACCCGATTCCCCAGCAGGGCAGGTGATCCGGGATGCACCCGCAGCGCGTCGTCGATCACGGCGAGCGCGTCGGAATCGCGCCCCTCCCGCACCAGCACCTCCGCGTGTAACAGCGCCCATCGGTCGCGTTGCTTGTGATCGGCCGGTGGTGCCATCGACGACAACACCTCTGCCGCCGCGGCGACGTCACCGTGCCGGAGCCATGCGTAGGTTGCGTCGAGCTGCGGCCCCGGCGAATCCGGGGTGTTCGTGTGTGCGCCACGGTGAGCCGCTGCCGCCTCACCGTGGCGACCCTGGCGGCCCAGGTAGACACCGAGAAGCGACCATCCGGTCGCGAGTGTGTCATCGATGTCGAGTGCGATCCGGCACTGCGCGATCGCCCCATCGAGGTCGTCGGCAGCGCAGAGACATCGCGCGTATTCCAGGTGATACTCCGGCATGTGGGGGTCGACCTCCAGAAGTCGGTCGTACGTCGCGATGGCCGCGGCCAGATCCCCGCGTCGCACGTGACACTGGGCGAGGTTGTAGACCAGCACGCTGCGGTGCATCGCGATCTTCTCGTCGGTCGACGCCAACTCCGTGATGCCCCATTCCAGCAGTTCGATGGCCTCGTCGACCCTGCCCTCACGGAAGAGGACGAGCGCGTGGCCGTTGCGGTTGAACACCTCATCGAACCGGACGGCTTGATCGTTCCTGGTGGCGGTGTCGAGCGTTCCGAGGACCGAGTACGCCTCATCGAGGAGTCGGCCGCTCTCCGGCATGCTCCGGAGGCCGACAGGGTGGTGGCGCGCGTACAGCATCGACAGCCCGTACAGTGCTCGGACGCGATCGAGCGCAGATCCGTCGTCGGCCCAGCGCCGGTAATAGAACTCGGCGTCCAGTGTCCGGTCGAGCATCGCGTTTCCGAGCGCCATCAGGTTCCACACCCGCGGCGACTTCTCGACCTGCATCAGCCGGGAGCCGATCGCGACCGCGGACCACGCATCGCCGGCGTTGACGAACTCGAATGCGGCGCGGACCAGGTCATCGCAGGCAGCGGTGGTGGACTGCCCCAGCAGCGCACTTACCCGCAACTGATCCCCGTCGTCTCCGGGTACGACCGCCGTAGTGTCCGAATCGAACTCGATCGCGACCCGCCAGGCCGCACTGCGAACGGCCGCATCGAGGAACGCGCGGTCGGAGTCGGCGAGCGTCGCGCCGTCGACGACGCGCACACTTATCGGCCCGTGTACGTCGGCGACCCACCGCGCGGTCCCGACGAAGCTCCGGAGCGCTCGGTGGTGCTGGAAGAAGCGGATCTGGGAGTCGGTGGTCGCAGCGTCAGTCAGGCTGGTCGCGGCACCGCGGACGGAGGACGCCAGAGTCCCGTCGAGAGGGAACAGAATGCGCAGCCCGCGAGCGACCGCAGGCTCATGGGCGTCACCGGGTCCCACTCCGAGCTCTCGCAGCAACGTTTTGACGACCGGAAACGCGAACTCCGACGTTCCGAGCGCACTGATGGTGATCATCTCGGCCCTTTCGACAAACACCGAACGTGGGGCGCCGATCACTGATCGGCACCCCACGTGTTCGGCGATCAGAGGCCGGCGGCCTTGCCGCCATAGAGGACGGCGAAGTCGACCTTCTCTTCCTGCGGCTCGTCGATCGTCAGCTCCATGTCAACTGTCATCTCCATAGGTGATCTCCTTCATCGCGAACGCCCTCGGCTCTCGAGAGTGAAAACAAATTAGCCGGGGCAACGTTTCGTCCAGGAAAAAATGTATTTCTTTCGCGTAACGAGTTTGTCGAGTTCGTCCGTCGAGGACGCGACAGATGGCTGACCCTTCGGTAGCCTCGGCCGTGCGACTGGCGTAGGTGGTCGACCACCGGGAAGCGCAG
>NZ_JAEMTF010000088.1:0-12374 GCF_016462415.1 Williamsia sp.
GCCCAGTCGACGGGGTTACGTGCCCAACTGGCGGGGTTACGTGCCCAACTGGCGGGTGGATTCGCCTGCGAGGCAGAAGCGTCCGTCGGGCAAGGTCTCGAGCAGGCCGTCGGCCAGCAGCGAGTCCAGCGCCCGTTCACGCTGACCGATGTCGGTGGTCCAGATCGCGTCGATGCGGTCGCGACCGACCGGGCCGGCGCTGCCGCGGAACTCGTCGAGCAGCAGACCGCGCACCTGACGGTCGGTGCCCGCGAACTTCTGCACCTTCTTGACGGTGGTGACCGCCGGCTTGCCGAGTTCGACCCAGAGGCAATCGGGGACAGGACAATCCCCGCATCGGGGGTTCTTGGCCGTACACACGAGAGCTCCGAGCTCCATCAGCGCGGCAGAGAACCTCGGGGCGCGGGCGGGGTCATCGGGCAACAGTGCCTGCGCATCGGCCAGGTCGGTGCGTGCCGGGTTGCCGGCGTCACCACGTCCGTGGACGGCCCGTGCGATCACCCGGCGCACGTTGATGTCGACCACCGGTACCGACTGGTCGAAGGCGAAGCACGCCACCGCGCGTGCGGTGTAGTCGCCGATGCCGGGCAGCGTCAGCAGCGTCTCGACGTCGCTGGGGACGACGTCGTCGAAGCGAGTCGCCAACGCGGTCGCACACTCGTGCAGCCGCATGGCGCGCCGCGGGTAGCCGAGCTTGCCCCACGCGCGCACCACCTCGCCGACGCCGGACTCGGCCATCGCCGAGGGCACCGGCCACCGCTGAACCCATTCGAGCCACTTCGGGATCACCCGGGCCACCGGCGTCTGCTGCAACATGATCTCGCTGATGAGGATCTGCCACGGTGTCACCGACTCCGCGCGCCACGGCAGATCGCGTTCATGCACGTCGAACCATGTGAGGAGGCGTTGCTGGAATGCATTCGGCAGAATGTCAGACATGGCAACCATGACCCCAGCACAGGCGTGGCGCGACATGCGCGACGGAAATGACCGATTCGTCAGCGGTGAACCCAAGCATCCGAGCCAGGGTATCGACGACCGGAACCGTCTCACCGGCGGGCAGACCCCGAAGGCAGTCCTCTTCGGGTGTTCGGACTCCCGGGTCGCGGCCGAGATCGTGTTCGATCAGGGACTCGGTGATCTCTTCGTCGTGCGGACCGCCGGCCAGGCCATCGACTCGGCGGTGCTCGGCTCGATCGAGTTCGCGGTGGCGGTGCTGAAGGTGTCGCTCATCGCCGTCCTCGGTCACGACAGCTGCGGCGCGGTGGGCGCGACCATCAAGGCGGTCGACGAGGCCCAGATCCCCGGCGGATACATCCGTGACATCGTCGAGAAAGTGACGCCCAGCGTCCTGTCGGGTAAGGCCGAGGGACTCACCCGCGTCGACGAGTTCGAGGCGCGCCACGTCCAGGAGACCACCAAGCTCCTCACCGACCGCAGCCAGATCATCGCCGACGCGATCGAGGCCGGCGAACTCGGCATCGTGGGACTCACCTACAGCCTCGCCGAGGGTCGCGCGTGGTTGCGTGAGGTCGTGGGTGAGGTCGACGACCAGCCCGACACCGACCACGCCCTCCCGACGGTGTGAGCTGACCACTTTGTGACCGACACGCCGCGGCAGGTCAGACGGGCCACCGACCCCGGCCGATAGCGTTGAATCGTGTTGGAACCGCAGGGACCTCTCCCACCCGAGATCTATTGGCGTCGCCGCGCGCTCGCCGTCGGTGTGGCGGTGTTGGTCATCGTGGTGATCGTCGGCATCATCGTGCTGGCCACCGGCGGGTCGGACGACAAACCGACCAACACCAGCGCGAGCCTCAGCACCACGCCGTCGTCGACGCAGCTCCCCGAGAGCATCGACCCGTCGCAGTCCGGGGTCACCGGCGGATCCGGTGGCGGTTCGGCCGCACCCTCGAGTTCCGGCGCGCCGGGTGCGTCGACCCCGGCGTCGTCCGGTGTGCCGCAGAGTTCGCAGGCCCCGGGCGCGGTCCCGGCCAGCGGGCTGTGCCCGGACCAGAACATCTCGGTGGTGCTCTACACCGACAAGCCGACCTACACGACCGGTGAGAAGCCGACCTTCACGTTGGTCGTCACCAATGCGGGTCTGACCGAGTGCACCCGCGACGTCGGCAAGGACATGCAGAACGTCACCGTGCGCAGTCTCGACGGGACCCGCTACATCTGGTCGGCGACGGATTGCTCGCCGATCAACACGGTCAACAACCAGCTGCTCAAGCCGGCGCAGCAGTTCAAGGACACGATCGTCTGGTCCGGCACGACCAGCGCGCCCGGCTGCAAGCTGCCGCGGGTGCAGGCCGGTGCCGGTCCGTACCAGGCCGTCGGCGAACTCGGCCAGCGTCAGAGCGCGCCGATCACGTTCAACTTCACCAACCCGCCCGGCGCCTGATCGCACCGGGAGCCGGGTCCTAGTCGAACCGCTCGATGGTGGTCTCGGCGAGACGGGACAGGCCCTCGCGGATGTGCCGGGCCCAGATGCCGCCGATGCCGTCGATGGCCTGCAGATCCGACGCGCTCGTCGCGAGCAGGGCCTGCAGGGTCCCGTAGCTGCGGACCAGGCGGTCGAGGTGGGCGAACTGCAACCCCGAGATCCGCGCGAGAAGGCGGTAGCCACGCGGACTCATCGTGGTGTCCTGCGCGTCGAGGGTGGTGGGGTAGCCGAACGCGCCGGCCAGCAGTGTCTGGTCGAGCAGGTCGGTGTCGTTGAGCGCCTCGATGGCCTCGATCGCCTGCCGGACCTCCTCGATCGTCGCCGGCTCCGGACTCGAGTAGTAGTCGCGGACCACCAGCTCACGCATCGAGTCGTTGTCGCCGACCAGTTCCTCGAGTTGCAGGCTCAGCTGCCTGCCGTTGGCGCCCAGTTCGAGCACGTACTGCTCGATCTCCATCGACACCCGACGCACCATCTCCATGCGCTGCACCGCGGTCATCGCATCGCGCAGGGAGACGTAGTCCTCGATCTCCGCGCGCGACAATGCGGCACTGACGTCGTCGAGTCGGGTCTTGTAGCGCTGCAGGGTGGCCACGGCGAGGTTCGCTCGGGACAGGATCGGGTCCGATCCCTCCACCACGTGTCGGATGCCCGCGACGTAGGCGCTGACGATCGACATCGACGCGCTGACCGAGATCACCGGGTGCCCGGTCTGGATGGCGGTGCGCTCGGCCGCGCGGTGACGGGTGCCGGACTCCTCGGTGGGTATCGACGGGTCGGGGACCAGCTGTACGTTGGCGCGCAGGATTCGGCTTCCGTCGGTCGAGAGCACCACGGCGCCATCCATTTTCGACAGCTCGCGGAGTCGGGTCGGTGCGAACTCCACGTCGAGCGCGAACCCGCCGTCGCAGATGCGTTCCACGTCGTCGTCGTAGCCGAGGACGATCAGGGCTCCGGTGCGACCCCGCAGGATCCGCTCGAGACCATCGCGCAGGCCGGTGCCCGGGGCCACCCGCGCGATGGTCGCGCGGAGCAGGTCGCCGTGCGTCACGTCCGCCATGGGTGTGTCTCTCCGTCGTGGGTCACGCCGACTAGATTAACTGCGTGTGAAGAGCACCTTTGTCGTACCCGATGGTCTCGAGCCCGCCGAACGTGTCGCAGATGCCCCGGCGCCGGGAGATCGGATGCCCTCGCACAACCCCATGTGCTTCGGTTGCGGACCGGACGCGCCCAACGGCCTGCATTTCGACGCCCGCGCCGGTGAGGGCATGGCGATCGCCGGCGAGATGATCGTCGAGCCGCATTTCGAGGGTGGTCCGGGGATGATCCACGGCGGCATCCTGTCGTCGGCGTTCGACGAGATCATGGGGATGAACGTGATGCTGATGGGCGTCACCGCGGTGACGGCGGTGCTGAACGTCGACTTCGCCAAGCCGATCCAGTTGGGCAGCAGACTGCGCTTCAGCACCGAGATCCTCGGGACGCAGCGCCGCAAGGTCTACGTCCGTGCCGTCGCACACCTCATCGATGACGAGGGGCGCAGCGGCGACGAGGTGGGCGGGGCGCACGGCCTGTTCATCGTCGTCGATCCGAGCATCCACTTCCGCGAGAGCCGGGCCAGGAGTCAGTTCGCGTCACCCAGGTTCGGCGCCTGACGGCCGGGTCAGAAGGTGTAGCTGTCGGCGCTGGTGACCAGGGCGGCACGTACCGCCTCGTGCAAGTCGGCCACCTGCGTGATCTTGATGCCCGCGGGCAGATCGGTCGACCCTGCGGGAACTATCGCGTGCCGGAAGCCCAAACGCTTCGCCTCGGCGACGCGACGTCCCACGCCGGCAACCCGCCGTACCTCACCGGCCAGCCCCACCTCGCCGATCGCGACGGTCGAGCGCGGTAGCGCCTTCATCCGCACGACCGAACCGACGGCGAGTGCGATGGCCAGATCGGCCGAGGGCTCGGTGAGCTTCATGCCGCCGACGGTGGCCACGTAGACCTCCACGTCGGACACCTTGACGGAGATCCTGCCCTCGAGGACGGCCAGGATCATCGCCACGCGTGGGGAGTCCAGGCCGCTGACGGCACGTCGGGGGGAGCCGTTCTGGGTGGGGGAGACCAGCGCCTGCACCTCGCCGACCATCGGCCGTTTGCCGTCCATCGCCACGGTGATGGCGGTACCCGGCACCTCCGAGTCACGGTGGTGCAGGAACAGACCGGACGGATCGGGGACCTCGTGGATGCCGTCGCCGCGCTGCTCGAAGCACCCGACCTCGTCGGACGCCCCGAACCGGTTCTTGATGCCGCGCACCATCCGCAGCGACGAGTGTTTGTCCCCCTCGAAGGCCAGCACCACGTCGACGAGGTGTTCCAGCGACCGGGGGCCGGCGACCGCGCCGTCCTTGGTGACGTGGCCGACCAGGATGATCGCGATCCCGGAGTTCTTGGCCAACGATGTCAACGCTGTTGTCACCGAACGGATCTGGGTGACACCACCGTTGACCCCGTCGGATCCGCCGGCCACCATCGTCTGTACCGAGTCGACGATCATCAGGCTGGGCTGTACCTGTGCGGCATGACCGAGGACGGTGTCGAGATCGGATTCCGCGGCGAGATAGACCTCGGGGTGCACCGCACCGGTGCGCTCGGCGCGCAGCCGGACCTGGGCGGCCGACTCCTCGCCGGTGATGTAGAGCGCCCGCTTGCCCTGTACCGCCCACCGTTTGACCGTCTCGAGCAGCAGGGTGGACTTGCCCACCCCGGGCTCACCCGCGAGCAGGACGACCGATCCCGGCACCACTCCGGACCCGAGGACCCGGTCGAGTTCGCCGATGCCGGTCGGGAACGCCGCGGCCGCGGTGGGATCGATCTCGGTGATCGGGCGGGCCGGGGTGGACGGTGCGATAGCGACGGAACCACGCGCCGTGGAGGACACGGTGGCGACCTCGTCTATCGAGCCCCACTCACCGCACTCGGGGCAGCGGCCGACCCACTTCGTGGACTGATGGCCGCACGCGGTGCACCGATAGGACGAACGGGGTTTGGCCACGCGGCAACACTAGCGACGCGGACCGACAGCGCAGGGGAGGACTCAGCCCTCGCCTTCGCTCGCGCTTCCCTCTTCTTCGCCGCCGCCGGGGTTCTGCACCGCGCGCTCGTCACGCGGGAGGATCGAACCGGCGTCGACCGGGACGTTCAGGGTGACCTGGCCCGCCTGGGCGAAGGTGAAGACCAGCGGCACGGTGAGGCCCGGGGTGATCTGCTTGCCGGCGCCGGTCAGCGTGACGGTGATGCGGGTCTCGCTGGGATCGGCGGAGTTGTTCGACGACGACGTGCTCGACGGCGCGGAGCTGGACGGCACGCTGCTCGAGGAGGACGGGCTGGACGACTCGGTGCTCGACGACGGGCTCGCCGACTCGGTGGGCGAGGCGACGAGGAGCTGTGAGGGCTGGCCCGCGCGCAGCGACTTGGTCGCCGGGATGTCCTGGCTGCCGTCGATGGTCACGGTTCCGGTGCCGGACTTGAACGTGATCGACTGCAGCCGGTCGTTCTTGTACGGGCTGTTGTTCGAGATCAGGAAAGCGAGTTCCAACGGGCCGCCGTTGACGAACTCGGCGTTGCTCCCCGACGAGGGGAACACCACGTGGACGTCGCGCAGGGCGATGTCACCGAGTGTGGCGAACGAACCGTTCACCGCGGCGGCCTGATTGGTGGTCTGGGCGATCTGGCCGGCGCCGCACGCGGTGGTACCGAGAGCCAGTGCGCCGCCCATGGCGGCGATCGCAGCGACGCGAGTCAGGTGACGAAAGGGGTTGATCACTGACACCGGGTTTCCTTCTCGCTGGGGACGACGGCCGGATGGCGCACTACGCAGCGTAGTGGCCACAGCGGCCGTGAGCGCGTTCGGGTGCCCAAATGACCGTGCTCGCCCCGTGATACGGCATTGCCGCCCTGTGATCGCTGGCGGCGGATTGCTGCTGGTAGGCCGCTGACCTGCACCGTTGTGTGATGCCCCCGCGGGCCCCGTGGTAAGCTGGGCCAATCGAAAGGGGCTTGGAACTTGAATTTCAAAGTCGGCGACACCGTTGTATACCCCCATCACGGTGCTGCTCTAGTCGAAGACATCGTGGTCCGCACCATCAAGGGCGAGCAGGTCGAGTACGTCGTCCTGAAGATCGCGGACGGTGACATGACCGTGCAGATCCCGTCCACGAAGCTCGAGTACGTCGGCGTTCGCGACGTCGTCGGCGTCGAGGGCCTGGACAAGGTGTTCGACGTCCTCCGTGCGCCCCACACCGAGGAGCCCACCAACTGGGCACGTCGCTTCAAGGCCAACCAGGAGAAGCTCATCTCCGGCGACATCATCAAGGTGTCGGAGATCGTGCGCGACCTGTGGCGTCGTGAGCAGGACCGCGGTCTGTCCGCAGGCGAGAAGCGCATGCTCACCCGTGCACGTCGCGTGCTGGTCGACGAGCTGTCGCTCGCGCAGGGCACCGACAACGCTCGGGCCGACCTCATCCTCGACGAGGTTCTCGCACCCGCCTCGTAAGAGAGTCTCTTTGTGTCAACCGTCTGCCTGATCCCGGCTGCGGGAGCGGGTACCCGTCTGGCGGCCGGTCGCCCCAAGGCGTTCGTCGACCTCGCGGGCCAGACCATCCTCGAACGCGCAGTTCGCGGGGTGCTCGAGGCCGACGTCGATGCCGTCGTCGTCGCCGTACCCGCCGACCTGGTCTCCGAGGCGCAGGTCCTGCTACCCGATTGCCATGTCGTGGTCGGGGGAGCCGAGCGCAGCGCCTCGGTGCGTGCCTGCATCGCGGCGGCCACCGCGTCGTTCGACGCCGAGGTGATCCTGATCCATGACGCTGCTCGTGCGCTCACCCCGCCGGACCTGTTCCGCAGGGTCGTCGACGCCGTGCGTGCCGGGGCACCGGCGGTCATCCCCGGCGTGCCGGTCACCGACACCCTCAAGGCCGTCGAACCCGTCGGGGTCGGCGGTCCCGAGCGGGTCGTCGCCACCGTGGACCGCAGCGTCCTCCGTGCGGTGCAGACCCCGCAGGGCTTCGCGCCGGACGCGCTGGCCCGTGCACACGCGGCCGGTGGCCACGCGACCGACGACGCCGGGCTGGCCGAGGAGGCCGGGATCCCGGTCACCGTGGTCCCGGGCGATCTCATGGCCTTCAAGATCACGACCGAGTGGGACCTGCGGCTCGCGCGCATGCTGCTCGAGGCGACAGGAGTCCGCTGATGCGGGTGGGTATCGGCACCGACGTCCATCCCATCCAGACGGGTAAGCCCTGCTGGATGGTCGGCCTGCACTTCCCCGACGACCACGGGTGCGAGGGGCACTCCGACGGCGACGTCGGGATCCACGCCCTGTGCGATGCACTGCTCTCGGCCGCCGGTCTGGGCGACCTCGGGTCGGTGTTCGGCACCGGACGCCCCGAATGGGACGGGGTCGACGGCGCGACCATGCTCAGCCACGTGCGCGGCCTCGTCACCGATGCGGGATTCGAGGTCGGCAACGCGGTGGTCCAGGTCATCGGCAACCGGCCGAAGATCGGGCCGCGGCGCGAGCAGGCCCAGCAGCTGTTGTCCGACCTCGCCGGCGGACCCGTGTCGGTCTCCGCGACCACCACCGACGGACTGGGACTGACCGGGCGGGGCGAGGGGATCGCCGCCGTCGCCACCGCATTGCTCGTCGCCGCGGGTGGGCCCGCCGCTGTGAGCCAGTAAGGTTTCACGTCGTGACCCTTCGTCTGTACGACACCGCCGCGCGTGCCCTGCGCGACTTCACCCCCGCGCAGCCGGGGCGTGCATCGGTGTATCTGTGCGGCGCGACGGTCCAGGGGGTCCCGCACATCGGTCACGTCCGCAGCGGTATCGCCTTCGACATCCTCCGACGATGGCTCGAGCACGGCGGACTCGACGTGCTGTTCGTCCGCAACGTCACCGACATCGACGACAAGATCCTGACCAAGGCCGCCGACGCGGGTCGGCCGTGGTGGGAGTGGGCGACCACCCACGAGCGGGCCTTCACCCTCGCCTACCAGCAACTCGGCGTGCTGCCTCCGTCGGCCGAGCCGCGCGCCACGGGGTTCGTCACCGAGATGGTCGAGTACATGGAGCGCCTCATCGAGCGGGGACACGCCTACGCCTCGAACGGCGACGTGTACTTCGACGTGCGCAGCCTGCCCGAGTACGGCGCCCTCTCGGGACACCGACTCGACGACGTGCACCAGGGCGAGGGGGTCGCGACCGGCAAGCGCGACGAGCGTGACTTCACCATGTGGAAGGCGGCCAAGCCCGGCGAGCCCTCGTGGCCGACGCCGTGGGGACCCGGCCGACCCGGCTGGCACCTGGAGTGCTCGGCCATGGCCACCTCGTTGCTCGGCGCCGAGTTCGACATCCACTGCGGCGGAATCGATCTGATTTTCCCGCACCACGAGAACGAGATCGCCCAGGCCCACGGGGCCGGTGACCCCTTCGCGCGCTACTGGTTGCACAACGGCTGGGTCACCATGGGTGGCGAGAAGATGTCGAAGTCGCTCGGCAACGTCGTGTCGATCCCGGCGATGCTCGAGCGGGTCCGGCCGGTGGAGCTGCGCTACTACCTGGGCAGCGTCAACTACCGGTCGATGATCGAGTACTCCGAGGGTGCGTTGATGGAGGCCGCCGCGGGCTTCCGGCGCGTGGAATCCTTTGTGCACCGGTCGGTCACGCGGTTCGGGGACGTCCCCGTCGGTGAGGTGGCCGCCGAGTTCGCGGCCGCCCTCGACGACGACCTCGGCGTTCCGGCGGCGCTCGCGCAGATCCACAACACCGTGCGCAGCGGCAACTCCGCGCTCGAGGCCGGCGACGTCGAGACGACGGTGGCCGCCGCGTCGTCGGTGCGCGCGATGATGGGCATCCTCGGCGTCGATCCACTCGATGACCACTGGCGTTCCGACGGTGACGATTCCGACGCGATCGCGGCTCTCGACGTACTCGTCAGCGCCGAACTCGACCGGCGTGCGACCGCGCGTGCCGACAAAGACTTCGCGACCGCGGATGCGGTGCGCGACCGACTCGCCCAGGCCGGTGTCGAAGTGACCGACACCGCCGACGGCGCACAATGGAATCTCAAGGGACGCAACTGATGGCCGGCAACTCCAAACGCAAGGGCGCGATCCGCAAAGAGGGCACGAAGAAGGGGCAGGTCGCCGGATCCGGCGGCAACCGTCGTCGTGGTCTCGAGGGTCGCGGTGCGACCCCGAAGGCCGTGGACCGCCCGTACCACGCCGCGCACAAGCGCTCGAAGGCCGCGGCCAAGGCGACATCGGGTGCGCCACGCGGCAAGTCGACCGCGGGACGTCGCCGCGACGAGGATGCCCCCGAGTACGTGTTGGGTCGCAACCCGGTCGTCGAGTGCCTGCGCGCGGGTGTGCCCGCGACCGCGCTGTACGTGATGGTGGGGTCGGTACCCGACGAGCGTGTCAGCGAGGCGGTCAAGTACGCGGGCGACAAGGGGATCGCGATCCTCGAGGCGCAGCGTTCCGAGCTGGATCGCATGAGCTCCAACGGCTTACATCAGGGCATCGCCCTGCAGGTGCCGCCGTACCAGTACGCGCACCCCACCGATCTGATGCGGTCGGCGGTCGACAGCGGTACGCCGCCGTTGCTCGTCGCGCTCGACAACATCACCGATCCCCGCAACCTCGGCGCGGTCATCCGGTCGGTGTCGGCGTTCGGCGGCCACGGTGTGGTCATCCCGCAGCGTCGCAGCGCCAGCGTCACCGCCGTCGCGTGGCGCACGAGTGCCGGCGCGGCCGCGCGCCTCCCGGTCGCGCAGGCGGCGAACCTGACCCGCACGCTCAAGGAGTGGGCCGCCGACGGTGCCCAGCTCGTCGGTCTCGACGCCGACGGTGACACCGAACTCGACGGATACGACGGCACCGGACCGATCATCATCGTGGTCGGCTCGGAAGGAAAGGGACTGTCGCGCCTGGTCCGCGAGACCTGCGACAGCATCTTGTCGATCCCGATGGCCGGTCCGGTCGAGAGCCTCAACGCATCGGTCGCCGCCGGTGTCGTGCTCGCCGAGTTCGCTCGGCAGCGTCGCCAGGCCTGACCGTCTGAGGCGTCCGGCCGCAGAACAGAACGCTTGTCTTGTTTGTACGACTGAGCAACAATAATTTTGTGGTACTTGTCGGTACCAGCTCATTCGTAGAAGGAGGTCATCATGCGTATCTCGACACGATTCTCTGTTGTCTCTGCAGCGACGATCGTGGCCCTCGGAACCATCGGCGCCGGAGTTGCGGACGCTGCACCGGGTACCGGCTCTGCGTCCGGGTTCACCGCCGACCTGGTCGGGACCAACGGGAGCGAACCGTTCAGCTGCGGATTGAACGTGATTAACAACGGCCCGGCGACGGCACGGAACGTCACCGTGCTCACCAACCCCGGGCTCTTCGGGCCGGGACCGGTCTTCCTGGGTGACATCGCGCCTGGCCAGTCGAAGAAGAAGCTGCAGATCGATTGCGGGATCTTCGGCCGGCAGCTGTACCAGTACGCCGTCTCGACCACGCCCGATCTGAATCCGGGGAACAACGGCGCGGTCGTGTTCACGCCGATCTACGACTGACGTCGAGGTGGGCCGGTGATCAGGCAGCCAGGAGGACAGTCAATCGATATTCGACCTGACTGAACTCGGGATCGCTGTGGCCCGGTGGTGGCGGCGCCATCGTCGTGTGGGTGTGCCCCGTCGGGGTGGTTACGGTCGCGGTGTGGCGACCGATGTCGACGTCGCCGATGACGACGGACCACCCCGGGTTCTGTTTGGCGCGATTGTGCCCGAGACACATGCCCATCCCGTTCACCTCACTCGTCGCACCGCCTTCGGCGTGCGGATCGGCGTGGTCGTACTCGGCGATCGGGGCGTCGCAGTAGGGGATTCGGCAGTCGTGGTCGCGAGAATCCAGCAACGTCTTCAGGCCACTCGGAAAGGTCCTCGCCTTCGAGTCCATCGCGACCAGGGTGCCGGTGGCGGGCGTCGAATAGATGCGGCGAAGGGACACCATTGCCTCGGCATCGATCGAGGAGCGGATCATGTGCCGCGCGGTCGCAGCGGGTATGGGACCGTATCCGTCGACGTGCGCCGTTGCGTCCTCGGAGCCGCTCAGCGCCGAGTCGGGCAGGAGCAGGTTCACCGCGACCGGCATGGCCTCGGCGGTCGCTGCGCCGGTGGCCCGCTCGACGAGTGTGTCGGCCATGATCTGCGCGTGACTGCGCTCGTCGATCCCGCGGATCGCGTCCGCGTGCTTCTTCAGCGACGCGTACACCGAGATGCCTTGCCTCAGCGGAAGCAGAGCGGTCAGGCGGACCATCCCGTCCGGTGCGGGGCGAGTGCTGACGCGACGATCCTTCTCCGCCGTCGCGTGCCGATCGACGACGGCCTGCGCGTCGAGTTCATAGGCCAGTTTCTTCGCCGCGGCGTCGACCGCCCGGTCGCCGAGACCGTCGAGCGTTGCGGGGTCGCTGCACAACCGGCGATCGATCTCCTCGCGGTCGATGCGAGTGAGGTATGCGGTCTCGCGCACCAGGATCGTGGCGCGCCATTCGCTCAGTGCGCCGGACTCCAATGCCGCACGCGTGTGCGGCATCTCGTTCATCAGCGCTCTGGCGAAGCCGAGGTGGCGGGATCCCTGGGCGCCGGACACCTTGCGTGCCAGCGCGATCTCCGATGCCATGCCGCGCCCCCGCCGGGCGGCAGGCACGCCGCTGCCGGCCTCGGCCTCGACACGCAGTTCCTCGAACCGCATGGTGTCACGAGCCTGCGCCGCAGCACATCCCGCCTTGATCGACTCCAACAGCGAGATACGTTCGATCGCCTCGGCTTCGCTCTCCGCGGGTGCCTGTTCGGCGAGTGACCGCAGGAACGATTGCAGCGCAACCGCTG
>NZ_JAEMTF010000088.1:12474-18477 GCF_016462415.1 Williamsia sp.
TCCGCGGGTGCCTGTTCGGCGAGTGACCGCAGGAACGATTGCAGCGCAACCGCTGCCTTCCCCTGCGTGTCACCCATCGTTTCCCCCGAGCCGTTGAGTCGAACGTATGTTCGATTGTATTCGATCGGAGGGGTCGGCGTCAACCAGGCGATATGATTTATCTTAGTGAATACCATTGCGCCATAGCAAAGTTCATGCGATCAAGGTGGCGATCGTGATGATCTCCAGGCTGTCGTCGTTCAGAGGCGAACGATCCCAGTTGCCGAACTGGGTTTCCACCACGAAACCTGAGGACGTGAGAACGCTCGCCAACTCGGCGCTGTCCAGAAACCGTAGTGTCGTCGACACCGTCGCGTCCATGGCGTCGGCTGTGAATCTCTCTTCGAAAGTCACCGTGCCGTTGGCCACCTCGGTGACGCGTCGGTTGAGGGTCACCAGCTCATCATCGGCGCCCGACACAGTCTCTTCCCCGTTCCAGTGAGTCCAGGCCTCGGCACCGGGATTTCGTGTCTCGAAAGCGAATCGGCCCCCAGATATGAGTGCACCCCGAATCGCACCGAGCGATCTCGTGAGTTCGTCATCGGTCACCAGCGTCTGGAATGCGTGACCGGTCATCGTGACCAGATCCCATTGGCCGGCGGCGACGTCGGCCGCAGTGCCCAGCGTCCACTCGATGTCTGATCGTGTTCGTGCAATGGCCAGCATGTCTGGATCGGGATCGATCCCGCGCAGATGGCCGGGATGGCCCGATTGAGTGCGTCGTACCACCTCGCCGGCGATACAGACTCGATCACCTCTGAGAACGCTCCGCGTCGCGCAGCTCGTTCTTGCGCACCTTGCCGGTCGAGGTACGCGGGATGGCGTCGGTGAACTCGATGTCGCGCGGCGCCTTGAACGACGCGATCAGGGTCTTGACGTGCGCGGTCAACTCGTCGGGTTCGACCTCGGCGCCGTCGGCGAGGACAACGAACGCCTTGGGGCGTTCGCCCCATTTGTCGTCGGCCACACCGATCACCACCACATCGGCGACGGCGGGGTGGCTCGCCAACGCCTGCTCCACCTCGATCGTTGAGATGTTCTCGCCGCCCGAGATGACGACGTCCTTGGCCCGGTCGAGCAGCTTCACGTAACCGTCCGGGAGCATCACCCCGAGATCGCCGCTGTGGAACCATCCGCCGGCGAACGCCTCTGCGGTCGATTTCTCGTCGTCGAGATAGCCCTTCATCACGCAGTTCCCGCGCATCACGATCTCACCCATCTCGACGCCGTCGGGTGCGACATCGACCAGTGATCCGTCGGCAGCGGGCTCGGAACGGACCACGCGCAGCGGGTCCGCGGTGACCATGCCGACGCCCTGCCGTGCCATCACCACATCGAGGTCGTCGGAACTCAACTCGCCCCACCCGTCCTGGGGCTCGCAGATCGAGTACGGGCCGTACGTCTCGGTGAGACCGTAGACGTGCACCAGAGTTGCGCCGAGAGAGCGGATCTGGCCGACCACGGTCGGACTGGGCGGGGCGCCGGCGGTGACGACGGTGAGCGGCCCGTCGAGCTGATGGGCCTCGGGTGCCGACGCCAGCGTCGACAACACGGTGGGCGCGCCACACATGTGATCGATGCCCTCGGTGTCGATGAGTCGCCAGATCTCGGCTCCCCGCACGGCGGGCAGGCAGACGTGACGACCGGACACCGCGGTCACCGCCCAGGTGGTGCACCACCCGTTGCAGTGGAACATCGGCAGCGTCCACAGATAGCGGGTCGCGTGGTCGAAGCCCTGATGGATGACCTCGCTGAGTGCATTCAGGTAGGCGCCGCGGTGGGTGTACATCACGCCCTTGGGGCGTCCGGTGGTCCCGGAGGTGTAGTTGATCGTGATGGTTGCGGTCTCGTCGGCGACTTCCCACGGAATGAATCCGTCGCCGCCTCGGGCGGTGAACTCCTCGATGTCGTCGAGCGAGATGACCTCGCGCACCGGTGGCTCCACGTCGCCGAGTGCGTCGAGCAGGTCGGCGTCGCCCAGCAGCAACGAGGAGCCGGAGTGCTCGCAGATGTAGGCGACCTCGTCCGGTGACAACCTCGTGTTGATCGCGACCAGCACCCCGCCGGCCAGCGGCACGCCGTAGTGGGCGATGAGCAACTCGGCGCGATTGGTGGCCAGGTAGGCGACCCGGTCGCCGGGTGAGATCCCCCAGTCGCGCAGCGCCCCGGCCAGTTGTTGCGCGGCCGCGGCGAACTCTGCGTTGGTCAACCGGCGGTCGCCGTCGACGATGCCGATGGCCTCGGGGTGTACCTCGGCGGCACGGTCGAGGAAACGCAACGGGGTGAGCTGGGTGTCGAGACCTGACATGGTCTCGACCCTACGGCCTCCTCAGCCGACGAACGCGGCGATCTCGGCGCCCGCATCCCGCAGCGCCGAGGCGACCGCGCGTGCGTGCTCGACCGCGCCCGGTGTGTCCCCGTGCAGACAGATCGATGCGGGCGTCACCGCCACGACGGACCCGTCGTCGGCGACGACCTCGTGGTCGTGGACCATCCGAACCGCCCGGGCGCAGATCTCGGCGGTGTCGGTGATGACCGCGCCGGTGCGTCCGCGGGGCATGAGTGAACCGTCGGCGAGGTAGGCGCGATCGGCGAACGCCTCGGCGACGGTGCGGATCCCGGCCGCCGCGGCACGTCGCAGCGAGGCCGAGTCGGGTAGTCCGAGCAACGGGAGATCGCCGCCGAGGGCCACCAGGGCAGCCACCACCGCCCCCGCCTGCTCCTCATGGGTGACGATCGAGTTGTACAGCGCGCCATGCGGTTTGACGTACTCAACCCGGCCACCGACCGATCGGGCGATCCCGTCGAGTGCACCGATCTGATAGACGACGTCGGCGGTGAGGTCGTCGGCCGCGACATCGACGAACCGGCGGCCGAACCCCACGCGGTCGGGGTAGGACACCTGCGCCCCGATCCGGGCGCCCGCCGCGACGGCGTCGGCACATGTGCGCCGCAGCCCCGCGGGATCACCCGCGTGGAACCCGCACGCCACGTTGGCGCTGGTGACCACGTCGAGAACGGCGGCGTCGTCACCGAGACGCCATACGCCGTAGCCCTCGCCGAGGTCGGCGTTGAGGTCGATCCGGAGCGTCGGCATGGCCTTCAGCGTAGGGCCACTACCCTCGGGTAGATGAGTGGATCGAACACACGCGTGACCATTGCCGACGGCATCGTCGAAGGGGTGTCGCACGCCGGACTGCACAGCTGGCGCGGCATCCCCTACGCCGCGCCGCCGATGGGGGAACGACGGTTCCGTGCCCCGCAACCCGCCCTCGGCTGGTCGGGCGTGCGGAACTGCCACAGCTTCCGCAACGCGGCGCCGCAGCACCCGCGGTACACGACCATCGGCATCGGCAAGCACCAGCCGGTCAGCGAGGACTGCCTCACCCTGAACGTCGTCGCCCCCGCCGAACGGTCCGGACCGCTCCCGGTGATGGTGTTCATCCACGGCGGCGCCTACATCCTCGGATCGTCGCTGGTCTACCGCGGTGACTCGCTGGTCCGTGCGGGCGGCGTCGTCTACGTCTCCATCAACTACCGGCTCGGCCCGCTGGGCTACCTGGACCTCAGTGGCTTCTCCAGCGAGACGCGGACCTTCGACAACAACCTCGGGTTGCGCGATCAGGTCGCCGCGCTCGAGTGGGTGCACCGCAACATCGCCGCGTTCGGCGGCGACCCCGACAACGTCACGATCTTCGGCGAGAGCGCGGGTGGCAATGCCGTCACCACGCTGCTGGCGACGCCGGCCGCGGAGGGGCTCTTCGCGAAGGCCATCGCCCAGAGTTCCGCGCCGGCGCTGACCGTGCCGAACGACTGGGCGCAGGAGTTCGCCAAGACCTACGTCGAGATCCTCCGTGAGACCCACGACGATCCGGTGGCCGCGTTGCACACCGCCACCCCGGGGCAACTCGGTCGGGCCGGGCAGTCCCTGACCCGCCGTATCTCCGACATCGCGCCCGGCGCGCTGCCGTACGGCCCGAGCGTCGACGGCGACTACCTCCCGATCGACCCGATCGAGGCCGCGCGGAGCGGCCGGACCCATCCGGTGCCGCTGATCATCGGCAGCAACCGGGTCGAGGCCAACCTGTTCGCGAAGGTCTTCGACGTGTTGCCGACGAGTCCGAAGGCGATCGAACGGCTCTTCGTCGCAACCGATCCCGAGGTCAAGACCCGGGTGACCGGCGTCTACGACGGATACCCGTCGGCACAGGCGTGCCGGGAGATCGCCGGGGACATGATCTTCTGGGCGCCGTCGGTGCAGATCGCGCAGGGCCACGGCGCGCATGCGCCGACGTACATGTACCGCTATGACTACGCGACGCGCATCCTCGACTGGACGGGTTTCGGGGCCACCCACGCGACTGAGCTGCTCGCGGTGTTCGGTGCGTTCGACACCCGGATCGGGTCGGCGCTCACGCTCGCGGGCGATCGTCGAGCGGCGCGTCGGGTGACCCGGCAGGTGCAGGGCGACTGGGTGGCGTTCGCCCATACGGGCGCACCCAAGCCCGGGTGGGACCGCTACACCGCCGACGACCGCGTGGTCCGGGTCATCGACGATCCGATCCGCACCGAACGGGATCCGTCCCGTGATCGTCGGCTCGCTTGGGAGGGATTCCGCGGATACTCAGAGGTCCCACTGGGCGGGGGCGTCCCCGGCCAGGAATGACAGCAGCACGGGGTTGAACACGTCCGGCGATTCCAGCGGCAGGATGTGGGTGCCGGGCAGGACCGCGAGTCGCGCGTTGGCCAGCGCGTCGACGACCGCGAGACTGTGCTCGACCGTCACCTCGTCGCGGTCGCCCTGGACGACCAGCGTCGGCACGTCGATACCGGTCAGCGTCGCGAGGTCGATCTCCGGTTCGACGGCGATCATCGCCACGGTCTTGCGGTAGATCTCGGCGAAGTGCTCCGGGCCGTCCGGTGACACCGAGTCGTATTCGGCGCGCAGGAAGCCGATGGCCTCGCTCGAGTCGCCACCGACGAACGAGTTGACGATGGTGTCGGGACCGGCGACCCGTCCGGAGCTGTTGTAGTACTGGCCGAGCAGCACCATTCGGTCGACGAGGTCGGGTCGGCGTAGGGCGACGAGCAGTGCGACCACCGCGCCGTCACTCCACCCGACCAGTCGGACACCGGACCCGAACGTCGCGTCGAGGTAGCCGATGGTCTCGGCGGCCATCTCCGAGTACGAGAACACCTCGGGGGTGTCCGGGCTGTGGCCGTGTCCCCGGCGCTCCGGCGCGTACACCTTCCACCCGGCCGCGAGCAGGGCCGGGATCTGCGCACCCCACGACGACGCACCCGCGAACGCGCCGTGCAACAGCACCACCGGGGCGCCGTCGCCGTCGACGAAATGCCAGATGGGGTGCCCGTCGACGAGGACGTACGTGCCACCGTCGATCGGTCCGAACGCGTCGTGCGTATCGTCGGACGACAGTGGGCTCGACATGGCCCAATGGTTGCAGACCGGCCACCCCATGAGGGAAGAACGAGGCTCAATTGATAGCGAATCGCCGCCACACGGTGCCCGCGGCGTTCCTGGTCATCGTGGCCGCGCTGCTCGCGGGCTGCGGCGAATCGGTGCCCGCCCCGACGGTCGTCTCCAGCTCGCCATCTGCGCCACCGGAGGTCATCACGTCGTCGGTGCCGGCGGCTCTGCCGCCGTTCATCGAGCGGACGACGTGGGTCGAGACCCCGCTCGGACGGAGTCTCCAGGTGGTCCCGACCGCCTCGGGTCGTCGCGCGCAGGGGGCCGGCGACGAGGACGTGGCGTGGAAGGAGGTGGTCGCCGCCGACGCGACCGCCGACTCTCCCGGCATGGAGATGCAATTCCAGTGCCACTGGACCTTCGCGCGTGTCCTGCAGCCGGACAAACCGAGCTGGAACCTCGAGCCCTGGCGGCCCGTCGTCACCGACCAGGAGATGGTCGACGCACGGTGCAACCCCGGCGGCGCCGAGGAGTAG
>NZ_JAEMTF010000174.1 GCF_016462415.1 Williamsia sp.
ACACCAGGACCACCGTCGAATGGCCCAGGGAGAAGAACAACCCGACGGCCAGGGGGCGCCTGCCCTTCTGCAGCAGGAAGCGCGTGGTGTCGTCGATCGCTGCGATGTGATCGGCGTCGAAGGCGTGGCGCATCCCCAGCGTGTAGGCCAGCAGGCCCGCGCCGGCGTAGACCAGCGTCCCGTCCGAACCGGTGAGGTCGTGGATGCGCGGGATCGAGTTGTAGTGGGCGAACAGACCCCACCCGATCAGGTGCAACACCACGAGGAATCCGACGATCATCGCCAACCGCGGGATCTCGTCGCGGGTGAAGCGGCTCAACGGAACCGCGGGATCGTCCTTCTCGGCAACGGTCGTCGTCATCGTCCTACCTGTTCTTCCGCCAGCGCCTCGGCCGTGCTGGTGAGTCCGGTGAGATCGCGTACGACGCGAACTCGTTGACAGTATTCGGCGTATCGCGGCAGATCGCAGGACCCGAGGCCCCACGAGTACCGCGGCTCGGGCGTGAGCCAGATCGTCTCGCGGGCGCGACGGGTGATCTCGGCGAAGGCCTCGAGGTTCGGATCGAGCCCGTTGCTGCGTCCGTCGGCCAACACCACCACCGTGGTCCGTCGGCTGACGGCGTTGCCGTGCTCCTCCAGGAACTGACCGAACGCGGCGCCGTGATCGGAGTTCGCGTCGACGTCGATGACGTCTCCCCCGAACACCAGACCGAGGGCCTTCTCCACGGAGTGGTCGCTGAACAGATCGGTCACCTCGGCGAGCTCGGAGACGAAGACGAACGTCCGCACCTGACTCACCAGGTCCTGCAGTCCGTGCACCAGGTGGAGTGTGAACCGCGCGGTGGCGCGGACCGACAGGCTCACGTCGGTGATCAACACCAACCGCGGCTTGTCCTCGCTGCGCGCCACGGTGACCGGCCGGAACGGCACCCCGTCGTAACGCATGTTGTGCCGCATGGTGCGTGACGAGTCGACCCGTCCACGCGCGCCGGCCTTTCGACGATGGGTCAGGGCTCCGTGCAGGCTCTGGGTGAGTCGACGCAGGACCTCCTCGAGTTCGGCACGCTCGTGCTCGCCGACGTGGTCGACGGTGGCGACGGTCTTCTCCTCGTGCCCCTCGATGACCCGGTTGTCCAGCGCCAGAAGTGATTCGAGGTGTTTCTTCAACGCGGCGGGCAGGTTCTCGAGGACGCCGGCCAACCGTCTGCGCAGATCGGCGGCCTCGTCGGTGACGTCGGTCTGGGCGTCGTCGGCCACGTCGTCGAGCCATCCGAAGAGCGCGTCCTGCTGCGCGATGGACAGATCGGCGTCGACGCGGGTGCCGCTGGAGGTGGAGATGTCACCCGGAGCGGACGCACCGCGCAGATGGTCGGTCTCGATCTGGACCCGGTTGCCCTCCCCCAGCACCGACACCGCGTCCTGGGAGAACACGATCTCGTCGGTCATCGAGGCCAGGTCGATCTTGTTGGCCTCCTGGTGCAGGTTGTACTGCGTCGCGAGGTCGTCGGGATCGAAATACTCGCGGATGTCCGACGGTGCCCCGTGTTCGTGCCCCTGCTGCGGCAGTTGGCCCGGCTCCTCCGACAGCGTGAACTGCTCGAGGGTGCCCTCGTCGGACAGGTCGTCGTGGCTGTGGGTGTGGCCGTGGTCGTCTTGCTCCGGCTGCACCCGGACCAGTGCGAAGAAGAGATCGAAGACCTCGTCGAAGATCGCATCGCCCTCGATGTCCTTGACGAGCGCGTTGCGCAACGCCTCCTTCAGGATCGGACGGTCGGTCAGGATGCCCGGCAGTGCAGCCGCGTTCATCGCGTCGATTGTCTCCGGGGTGGAGATTCGCAGCCCGCGGATACGGAGCAGCCGGACGAACCGGTGCAGGCTCTGCTCCACGGTGTCAGTCCCGTCGCTTGGTGGTGGGCCCGGGCTTCTTCGAACCGAACCCTCGGGCGAACGACGAGTTCCGTCCTCCGGCAATGGATGCCTCCGTGCCCGGGGCGGGTGGTGCCATCGCGGGATCGGGACCCGTCGTGGCGCCGTAGTAGTTCTCGCTGTGGCGACCGGGGGCGTCCTTCGCGGCGCGGATCTCCGAGCCCGACGGTCCGGAGTCCGCGTCGTCATCGTGAGCGTGGTTGTGCCCAGGACCGTGGCTGTGTCCGTGGCCATGATCGTGCCCGTGATCATGACTGTGCTCGTCGATGGTGGCGTTGGGATCGATGAGGCGGGCCATCACCGCCGTGGCCTTCGTGACGTCCTTGTCGTACTTCACCACCACCGAGACGGTGTCGTTGAGCAGTTTCGGGGTCAGCTCGGTGGCACCGAGGACGGCCAGTGTCCGGGCCCAGTCGACGGTCTCGGAGATGCTCGGCGACTTGCGCAGGTCGAGATCGCGCAGGCCGCGGACGACGTCGACGAGCTGCGCGGCGAGGGACTGAGCGAGTCCGGTGTCCTTCGAGACCACGATCTCGAGTTCGCGTTCGGCCGTCGGATACCCCAGGAAGCTGTGCAGGCAGCGACGTTTCAGCGCTGCGGACAGGTCGCGGGTGTTGTTCGACGTCAGCACCACGTACGGCCGGATCTTCGCGACGAACGTGCCGATCTCGGGCACCGACACCTGGTTCTCGCCGAGCAGCTCGAGCAGCACCGCCTCGAGGGCCTCGTCTGCGCGGTCCACCTCGTCGATGAGCAACACCACCGGTTCGGGCGATCGGATCGCCTCGAGCAACGGTCGAGGCGCCAGGAACCGCTCGGAGAAGAACACACTCTCCTGCGCCGAGATACGGTCCACGGCCTCGCCGAGCGTGTCGGCGTCGGCGACGAGCTGACCGATCTTCTCCTTGAGGACCTGGGTGTAGAGCAGCTGCTTGCCGTAGTCCCATTCGTAGAGCGCCTTGGTCTCGTCCTGGCCCTCGTAGCACTGCAGCCGCAGCAGTCGTCGCCCGGTGACCTGCGCCAGCGCCTTGGCCAGCTCCGTCTTCCCGACACCGGCCGGACCCTCGAGGAGAACCGGCTTGTCCAGTCGGGTCTGCAGGAAGACCGTGGTCGCCAGACGCTCGTCGATGATGTAGCCGGTCTCGCCGAACCGTGCGGTGACGTCCGCGACGGAGTCGAAGTCGTGCACGGACTCGAGATCGTCGATGGGAGCGGTCTTCTCGTCGACGGGGGTGACGTTGTCAGGCGACACGAATCGGCCTTCCTCGGTGGTGTGTGCGTGGGGGTGGAGCCGGCGCCCCGCCTGCTCGGGCGGGGCGCCGGAGTTCGAGGCGGGTCAGCCGATCAGGTCGTCGAGGTCGCCGACCATGCAGTGCTCGACCACCGGATAGACCGTGTCGAAGGTGCACTCCTTGAGGTTGCCCGGGGTGCAGGCGTCACCGAGGACGTGATTGGTGATGCGGGCGACGTCCTTGTCGTCACCGGAGATCACCTTGGCGTTCTCGTAGTACTTGGTCGGTCCGGTGCCGAGACGGTTCTTGCTGTAGCTGTTGGAGTGGACGTCGACGAACCGCTCGACGATGCCGACGTCGCGCAGCAGCTGGATGGCCGCCTCGAGCGCGGCGTGCGACGCACGCTGATCGGACATGCCGTGGGTGTCGATACCCATCGCGACCGCGATGTCGGCGAACTTCCGGTAGTCGGCGGTCATGTTGAACGCCCACACACGGGGTAGCGCGACGGCGTTGTTGAGGCCGTGGTGGGTGTCGTAGAACGCGCTGATCGCGTGGCTGATCGAGTGGATGATGCCGAGGCCGCCGGAGTTGAACGCCTGGGCGGCGATGTACTGCGCGTACATCATTCCCTCACGACCGGGCAGATCCTCACCGTTCCACGTGGCCGCGCGCAGGTTGTCCACGGTCATCTTGATGGCGTGCAGGGCGTTGCCCTTCGACGGCTCGAAGTTGAGTCGGGAGACGTAGGGCTCACTGGCGTGGGCGAGGACGTCGAACCCACACTGTGCGGTGTAGTCGGTGGGGCAGGTGTAGTAGAGCACCGGGTCGTCGATGGCCAGAGTGGTCACGCTGGCGTCGTCGAACGCGACGTACTTGTGGGGGTTGTCCGGGTCGGTGGTGGTGTCGGTGATGACGTACGCCCACGACGTCTCCGAACCCGTTCCGGCCGTGGTGGACACGGCGATGTGCGGCGGGTTCTTGGGGTTCTCGCTCTTGTTGAAGCCCTCGAACTCGTTGACGTTGCGGCCGTCGTGGGCCACGGCGATCCGGGCGCCCTTGCACGCGTCGTGGCTCGAGCCACCGCCGATGGAGACGAAGCTGTCGCACTTGGCCTCGGAGTACATCGAGACCGCGTCCATGACGTTGTAGTCCTTGGGATTGGACTCGACCTTGTCGTAGACCACCACCTCGAGACCGTGGTAGCGCATCGATTCGACGATGTTGTGCACGGTGTCGGTGCCGCGGAGGCCCGACGTCATGACGAGGGTCTTCTTGAAGCCGAGCTTGAGGGCCTCGGGGCCGATCATCTCGTGGGCCCCGGGACCCATCATCGCGCGGGGGAAGGGATGGAACTCTTTGATGGGGAACGGCTTGAGTAGGTCGTCGACCTGCATGACTTGTCCTTTGCACGACGGGCCCGCGAGTGACGCGGTTGACTCGACCGACGTTATGGACCGTGGCGTGCGCCATAGAGCGTTCCGGCGCCGAACTGTCGGCTCCGCCGAGGAGAACTACCCGATCGGACAGCGACACCCCTGCCCTGTCCACGGCCGAGGTCCCGTCCGACCCG
>NZ_JAEMTF010000089.1:0-1881 GCF_016462415.1 Williamsia sp.
CGAGGCTCTCGGTGACCAGCTCAGCAGGATCGGCGACGGGGGCGGTGACGTCGGCAGACGGGGTGGAGGTGTTCTCGGCCATGATTGTCCTCTCGGGTGATGTGGGTCACTTCGGACTATAATGGCACCGAGTGCACAAAAGCTAGACCCGAGCGATCACTCGCACGGAATCGGACGCGGCGAAGGGGGCGATCGTGACATCACCGCAGCTCGGCCGACGTCCGAGCACGACGAAGACGCAGATCAGCGAGCTGGCCATCACCCTGTTCACCGAGCGCGGCTTCGACGAGACGAGCGTCGACGAGATCGCACAGGCCGCCGGGATCGCCCGCCGGACGCTGTTCCGCTACTACCCGTCGAAGAACGCGATCCCCTGGGGCGACTTCGACGATCACCTGACGGCCATGCGCGACCACCTCGCGGGGCTCCCACCGGACGAGTCCGTCGCCGACGCCCTGCGCTCGGCCCTCATCGCCTTCAACGAGGTGTCCGACGATCAGGTGGCCGCACACCGTCGGCGGATGACGCTGCTGCTCACGGTGCCCGCGCTACAGGCGCATTCGATGCTGATGTACACCGGCTGGCGCGAGGTGATCGCCGAGTACGTCGCGACGCGCACCGGAGGTGCGGCGCAGGACCACCTGCCGCAGACCGTGGGGTGGCTGATGCTCGGCGTCGCCCTGTCGTCGTACGAACAGTGGCTCGTCGATCCGTCGACAAACCTGACCGACCTGCTGGCCGACGGCAGCCGTATTCTCGGAAGCGGCCTGGAAGCGCTCTGAACGAGCGGGGTGTGGAACCGTCGCCACCCACTGGGTACTCTCGAAACTAGAACGTGTTCTCATTCTGCGAAGGGTGTCCGATGTCGCCGATCACGCCGCACAGCGCGCGCAGTGTCGTCCTGACCGTCGCCGAGGTGGTCTCCGAGACCGCGGACGCCAAGTCGCTGGTGTTCGACGTCCCCACCTCCGACGGTGTGCCGCCGATGGACTACAAGCCGGGCCAGTTCCTCACGCTGCGGATCCCCAGCGACCAGACCGGGTCGGTTGCCCGCTGCTACTCCCTGGCGTCGTCACCGTTCACCGACGACAAGCCCAAGGTGACCGTCAAGCGCACCGCCGACGGGTACGGCTCCAACTGGTTGTGCGACAACATCTCCGCCGGTGACGAGGTCGAGGTGCTGCCGCCGTCGGGCGTGTTCACGCCTCCCGATCTCGACGCACCGCTGCTGCTGCTGGCGGCCGGTAGCGGCGTCACCCCGATCATGTCGATCCTCAAGGCCGCCCTCGAGAAGGGCTCCGCGCCGGTGGTGTTCTTCTACGCCAACCGGAGTCAGGACGACGTCATCTTCGCCGAGGAACTGCGCGAACTGCACGAGCGGCACGACGATCGACTCACCGTCGTCCACTGGCTCGAGAGCGTCCAGGGCCTGCCCCGCGTCTCCGCGCTGACGGCGCTGTTCCGCCCCTACGCCGCCCACCATGCCTTCATGTGCGGACCCGGACCGTTCATGGACGCATTGCACACCGCCCTGGCCGACGCCGGGTTCCCACACAAGCAGGTACACGCCGAGGTGTTCACGTCGCTGTCCGGTGACCCGTTCGACGACCCGGACACCGTGGAGCTGACCGAGGAGCAGACCGCCGACGCCGCGTCGGTCTCGGTCGAACTCGACGGCACGGTGCACGAGCTCGCCTGGCCCCGCAGCCAGACCCTCGTCGACATCATGATGGCCGCAGGCCTCGACGTGCCGTACTCGTGCCGCGAGGGCGAATGTGGTTCCTGCGCATGCACGGTGGTCGACGGAACGGTGGAGATGGAGAACGTAGGCGCCCTCGACCAGGAGGACATCGACGACGGCTACATCCTCGGCTGCCAGGC
>NZ_JAEMTF010000089.1:1981-18287 GCF_016462415.1 Williamsia sp.
CCGGCCTCCCGCAGCATCCAACCGAACGCCTTCTGGATGAGGTCCCTGCGGTCGGCGATGACGAGCGGCGCCACCTCGTACAGCGCGGTCGCGTCGCCGCGCTTGATGAACGCGAAGGTGGCGACGACGCCCACCCGCCGGGTCCACAGCTCGTCGTCGGCCGCCAGCTCGGCGAGCAACCCGCGCGGCCGATCGACGAGCCATTCGCCGAGGATCGGATCGGCCGAGCTGTCCACCAGATCCCAGTTGTTCACCCGACCACGTCGAACCGCGTCGAGGTAGAGCTCCACCCACCGCTCCCGCTGCTCGTCGGTGTCCGCGCGCTCGAACCCGTCGCGCAGCAGGAACAGTCCGATCAGACGGTGTTCGTGCATCGCGCTGTCGAGCAGCGAGTTCACACCGCGCCCGTCGAGTCCGGTGAACTTTTTCGCGACCGAACGCAGTTGCGGGACAGTGACCCCGATGAAGCGATCACCCTCGCCGTAGTCGCCGGGGCCCGTCTTGAAGAACCGCTGCGCGTTCGCCGCGCGTGTCGGATCGGCGAGGTCGTCGACGGCGGCACGCACCGCGGTCGCGGTGGGCCGTGGCGCGCTCATCGCGACTAGACCAGTTCGGAGATGGGGGTCCGGGCCGCGACGGTTGCCCGCATCTTCATCACCGCGCCGGCACGTCCGGCGCCGACCACACCGGTCAGGATGCCGTCGCGGCTGAAGTAGGCGAGGAACTTGTCGCCGTCCTCGTCGACGATGTGCACCTCGTCGTCGGCCGCGGGTGCCCCCAGGCACTGGATCTTGAGGTCGAACTGGTCGGTCCAGAAGTAGTGGACCACCGGGGTCGAGGACGCCTTGTCGGTGCCCGCGATCGCGTCGGCCACGATCTTCGCCTGCTCGACCACGTGGTTCCAGTGCTCGACCCGCCGACCGAACTCGCCGGTCTCATCGGACCAGTTCGCGACGTCACCGAGTGCGTAGACACCGTCGGCGGAAGTCTTTCCGCGTGCGTCACAGGCGATCCCCCCGCCGACGGAACGGTCGGAGAGTTCCAGGCCGATGGTCTCGGCCAGCGCGGTGGTCGGGATCGAGCCGATGCCGAGCAGCACGAGGTCCGCGTCGAGTGTGGTCCCGTCGTCGAGTTCGATCCCGGTGACCGCTCCATCGGCGGTGACCAGCTCGCGCACGCCCACACCGGTACGGACGGTGACGCCGCGGTCGGTGTGCAGCTTCTCGACGCGTGCACCGATGGTCGGCCCGAGCGCGGCGTGCAGTGCGCTCGGGGCCGGCTCGACGATGGTGACCCTCGCGCCGAGGAGCGACAGGCTCGCCGCCGCCTCGCAGCCGATGAAACCGGCCCCGACGACCACGGCGCGGACGCCCTCGCGGGCCGCGGCGCGCAGCTCGAGCGCGTCGTCGTAGGTCCGCAGGACGTGCACGCCGTCGATCTCCGCCGCGGCGGAGCCGCCCTGGACAGCACTGGGCGGGAGGAAGCGCGGCTCCAGACCCGTTGCCAGCACCAGGGTCTCGAACGCCAGGGACTCCCCCGCACCGACGTCGACGCTCTTGGCGGCGAGGTCGACGCCCTGTACGTCGGTGTCGAGGAGCAGATGGATGTGGTTGTCGGCGTACCACTCCTCCGCCTTGAGTGCGACCAGGTCCCGCTCGCCGCGCAGCACCGCCTTGGACAGCGGCGGCCGGTCGTAGGGGACCTGACTCTCCTTGCCGATCAGCGTGATCGGCTCGGAGTACCCCGCCTGCCGCAGGTTCTCCGCCAGTCGTGCGCCACCGAGACCGGCACCGACGATCACCACTCCAGCACTCATGAACATCCCTCTCGTGTCATCCACTTCCGCCCGGGCGGACCTCGATCGGCTATCCGCCGATTCCGGCGGGGTAGATGTCGGCCAGACGCCAGGTGGACCCGACTCTACGCATCACGGCCCACCGCACGATCGGCACCGTCGAGGTGGGTGGGGTCGCCGACTCGACCGTGATCTTCTCGGTCGCAAAGACGAGGAGGCGCACCGCATCCGGCTGCGCCTCGCCGACACCGACCGCCTGCACCGTCGTCTCCACCGTCGCCCCCGATTCGACCGCGGAGGGCAGCACCACGTTGGGTCCCTGACTGCGGTAGTCGGCGAGCAGTCGGCCGGTCAGTCGCGGCGCGAGCATCTCCGACCGTCGTTGTGCCGCCTGCGCGGTGTACTCCGACGGGCCGAAGGTGAACAGCGTGCGGAAGGTCGCGGTCGCGGTCGCCGTGATCGTCGGGTCGACATCGTCGCGGTCGTTGTCGTCGACCCCGACGACGGCGGTCACCGCGGTCGCGACGGTGAGCGCCGCGGCCACCGCGAGCATCCCGGCGTCCCGCCCCGGTCGACGTGGCGCCCTGCGGACGGTGACGAGTTGGATCAGCGACAGCGCCAGCACGACGACGAGTGGCGCGATCGACCACCCCGGCCAGTCCAGCAGGGCCGTCACGGTGATCGCGGCGGCCGCGGCCACGACCGCGAGGATGCAGCGGAGAATGGTCATTGCAGTTGCGCCCGTTCGATCTTCCAGTCGCCGTCGGCACGCGTCATGTGCACGAGCAGCACGACGCGCGCATCGCCGGCGCCACCACCGAGCAACTGCGGATTGGTGGCCTCGGCAACCAGGAGCACGTCGGCCGACGACCCGGGGTCGGGTCCGACGATCCCCGCGGAGATCACCTGGCCCGTCCCGGCGAACGCCTGCGACGCCACCGATGACTCGATCTCGGCGCGCGACGACGTCACCCGTTGACGGAACTCGCCGGTGCTCACCCCGAGAACGGACTCAACGTACTCGCCCGGTCGGGCCGGGTCGGCGGTCAGCGCGGTGGTGATGCCGTCACGCGCAGAGGCCAGCACCGCGGCCGCACGATCGGACTCGGCGCCACCGCCACCGCCACCGCCGACGGAGACCAGGATGACCGTCGCGACGACGAGCGCGACGGTGACGACCAGACCGACGACCGCCACGACCGGGACCACGCGCTCGGCGCGGCGCCCACGCGCTCGGCGGGCCTCGTCGGCGGCGTCCCGTGCGGCCGCATGGGCCTCGGTCGCCTCGGCGAGCCGCGTTCGCGCCGCGGTGAGTCGGACCGAGGTGGTCGAGCCGGTGTCCTCGCTCATCGGATCACGTCCAGCGTCGCCACTCTCCACGTACCGCCGACCTTGTCGAGACGTGCCGCGATCACCCGACCCGACGCGGTGTCGTCGGAGCCGACGCGCTCGGTCAGGTTGGCCGCGACGACGACGTCGGCGTGCTCGGAGGTGACCGCACCCAGCCCGGTCCGGGCCGCGGTGCAGCGTGTGGTCGTTCGCGTCTGGTCCGGACCCGCCGCGGCAGCGCCGGATCGGAGTCGGGCCGCGAGCTCACCGGTGGCCACCCGCAGCGCGGCGGCCCGATCGGCGTCGGTCCCGGTACGCAGCGTCGTGCAGATCAGCTCACCGGAGATCCGGCGGACATCGGCGCGGTCGGTGGTCACCGCACCCTCGGCGCGCAGGTGCGCCACGGTGGTCAGCATCATCGCCGCCGAGGCGACGACGACGGCGAGGGTCACCGCGGCGGCGAGCAGTGGCGGCGGGCGGCCGTGCCGTCGGCACACGATCCCGTATCCGACGGCGGCGATCACGGTGAGCACCATCAGCGAGATCCACCAGCCCGGCCACCCACTGATCGCGCCGAGGCCGATCACGACCCCGACACCCACGACCGGTGCGCCGACGGCGGTCCACGCCCCGCCGACCCGCGACAGGCGTGTCACGGCAGGAACTCCACGGCGGCGAGACGCAATGCCCCACCGTCCGGTTCGATCTGCACACGGAGCCGAAACCGCCTGGGCTCGGCGGTGTCCCGACCCGACGAGTTCGCGGCCACCCGCGTCGTCACCACCGACGTCACCAGCGCGCTGACCGTGTCGCCGTCGCGCCCGGCGATGGCTACGCCGTCGACGACCCCGGTGGCCACCGTCCCCAGACGCGCCACGAAGGCGCTGTAGGCGCCGGTGGACTGGGCGAACTCGTCGCGAAAGGTGCCGGTGGAGAGTTCGAGGATGCGCCGGGCGCGATCGGGGTCGCGGGCGTCAGGCGTCAACAACTGGCCCACGGTCTCGGTGGCGAACGAGCGGTAGTCGGCGTCGGACCAGGTGTCCCGCTGTGCACGCCAACCGACGGCGACCGCGGCCACGACGGCGAGCACGACGACCACCGCCACCGCGACGCCGAACCACCCAGCGACACCGCCTCGGGACGACGGGTTCTCGCCGGTGAGCCGATCGACCTCGTCACGGGCGCGGGCGAGATCTCGGCGCGCGGCGCGTTCGGCCGCGAATGGGCTCTGCGCCACCGACCACCTCCACACTCACCCATCGCACGGTCACCCGGAAGGGCACCACGGGCGCCATCGTAGATGCCGCGACCGAGATGGTCCGGTTGCGCTGACACCCCACGCAGCCGGTGGTTTCATAGGGCATTCGCCTTCAGGAGGGGACACCCATGGCTGCACGTCCGACCGGCCCGGCGCCACTCAACCCGGCACCTCTGTCCCGGTCGACCCTGCTCCGTCGCAAACCGATCCCCACCGGATGGGCGGTGGAGTCCGACACCGGCCTCAAACGCAACATCACCACGGTGCAGCTGGCGAGTTTCGGCATCGGGTCGACCATCGGCACCGGCATCTTCTTCGTCATGTCGGTCGCGGTGCCCGAGGCCGGCCCGTCGGTGATCATCTCCTTCATCTTCGCGGGCATCGCCGCCGGTCTCGCTGCGCTCTGCTACGCCGAGATGGCCTCGGCCGTACCGGTTTCCGGATCGACGTACTCCTACGCCTACGCCACTCTCGGCGAGCTGACCGCGATGGCGGTCGCCGGGTGTCTGCTGCTCGAGTACGGGGTGTCGACGGCGGCGGTGTCGGTGGGGTGGAGCGGCTACCTCAACGAGCTGCTCGGCGACCTGAACATCCCCGAGATACCGCACGCACTGAGCGCCGCGCCGTTCGACAAGGACCCGGGTGTGGTGAACCTGCCCGCGATCATCCTGGTCGCGATGTGCGCCCTGCTGCTGATCCGCGGCGCGAGTGAATCCGCGCGGGCGAACACCATCATGGTCGCCATCAAACTCGCGGTCCTGACGATGTTCGTGGTCATCGCGTTCACGGCGTTCAACGACGACAACCTGACCCCGTTCTTCACCGACGGCGCGCACGGCGTGACCCTCGCCGCGGGCACGATCTTCTTCTCCTTCATCGGCCTCGACACCATCTCCACGGCGGGCGAGGAGGTCAAGGACCCGCAGCGGACCATGCCGCGGGCGCTGCTCGCGGCGCTCGTCATCGTGATCCTGGTCTACGTGCTCGTGGCGCTGGCCTCGGTCGCCGCGCAGCCGAGCGAGAGGTTCGCCGAGCAGGAGAGTGCCGGTCTCGCGCAGATCCTGACCGACGTCACCGGTGAGACCTGGCCGTCATTGATCCTGTCGGCGGGCGCGGTCATCTCGATCTTCTCGGTCACCCTGGTGACGTTGTACGGACAGACCCGCATCCTGTTCGCGATGGGCCGCGACGGCATGCTGCCGGAGTTCTTCACCAAGGTGAACCCGCGGACGCTCACGCCGGTCAACAACACCATCGTCGTGGCGATCGTGGTCGCCATCCTGGCCGGGTTCATCCCGCTTGACTACCTCGCCGACATGGTCTCGGTGGGCACGCTGGTGGCGTTCATCGTCGTCAGCCTCGGCGTCATCATCCTGCGCAGGCGGCAACCCGATCTCAAGCGCCCGTTCCGCGTCCCGCTGTACCCGGTCACCCCGGTCCTGGCGATCGCCGCGTGCGCCTACATCCTCTACGGTCTGCACTGGTACACCTTCGTGTTCTTCGGCATCTGGGTCGGCGCGGTTCTCGCGTTCTACCTGCTCTGGGGACGCCATCACTCCGCGTTGAACAAGCCCGGGCCCGACGACTCCGGCCTGGGGACCCCGGCGACGGAGGCAGCCCCGTGACCGTGGTCGTCGGATACCGCCCGGGGTACGGCGGCGAGGAGGCGCTGGAACTCGGGATCGCCCTCGCCTCGTCGCTGAACCTGCGTCTGGAGATCGTGATCGCTCTCCCCCGACCGTGGAGCACCCCGTCGATGGCCAAGGTCGATGCCGAATTCGCCTCGTACGCCCAGCGACTCGGCGACGAGTCCGAACGGGTCGCGCAGGCAGCGCTCGCCCGGCACTCGGTGACCACGCCGGTCGGGGTCCATCGCATCACCGAACGCTCGGTGAGCGTCGCGCTGACCAAGGTGTCCGGCGATCTCGAGGCCCGGTTCCTCGTGATGGGCACCCGCCACCGCGCCCGCGGGGGCTTCTCTCTGGGGTCGACGACGAGCCGGATGATCCACTCCAGCGAGATCCCGCTCGCCCTCGCGCCTCCCGACTACACCGCACCCCCGAGCGGACTGAGCGGCGTGACCTGCGCCTACTCGGCCACCGCCGACGGTGCCGATGTCGTCGCCGGCGCGCGGTCCATCGCGGCCTCGGCCGGGGTCCGGTTGCGGGTGGCCAGCTTCGGGGTGGCCCCGGCGGACATGTACCCGCCCGAGGTCGGCCTCGACGCCGAACGCGGAGTGCTCGCCGCGTGGGTGGACCAGACGACCGCCGCGCAGGCCGCGTTGCGCACGTCCGGGCTGATCGACCCGTCGGTGTCCACGGTCATCGGGACCGGCGCCGACTACACCGCAGCGCTGGCCGCGATCGACTGGCCCGCCGGCGAGGTGCTGGCCATCGGGACGACACCACGCAGTCCGGTCAAACGCGTGTTCCTCGGTTCGACGGCGACACGAATCCTCGGCGGCGCCACCGTTCCGGTCATCGTCCTGCCGGGCTGAGTGGAACCCTCGCGCCTCAGCCGCACGGACTGACGTAGTCGGCGGTCGGCAGGTAGCGCGCCCACTCGCCTCTGGTCAGCAAGGTCGTGCCGGATGCGCAGACCGACGCCGCGACCCGATCGGGATCGACCGTCCACGACTGGATGACCCCGGCCGCGCCGGTGGCCAGCACGGTGCGGTCGTCGGCGCCGAACTGCACGTCGTAGATGCGCCCCGGGTAGGCCCGGAGTCGCGCGATGACCACCGGGTGGCCGCGATGGGCCACGTCCCACAGCCACAGATCGCCGTCGGCCGCACCGGCCGCGACCAACCGCCCGTCACGCGAGAAGGCACCGCCGTAGATGGTGCTGCTCGGACCGGTCATCTCGTCGATGACCGCCGGTCGCGTGGGTTCGGCGATGTCGACGATCTTGACCTGCTTGGTCGCGGAGGTGACCACGACCGACCGTTGGTCGGGGCTGAACCGCGCGGCCAGTGCCAGGGTGTCGAACATCTTCTCCCGGAACAGGACGCGCGGCGCCCGCCGGTCGCTCAGGTCGAGCAGCACGACGTAACCGCGCGGCGTCGTCACGATCGCGCGTGTACCGGCGGCGTCGAAGTTGGCCCAGGCGACTCCGTCGCCGATGTCGACGGCCGCGGCCGACGTGGGGCGCGACGGATCGGTGATGTCGACGACGGCGACGCGGTTCGACGACAGCGTCCCGGCGACGACCAGCTTCGACCGCTCGCTGATGTCGACGGTCTCGGCCAGATCGGGCAGGACCCGCAGTGGCGGCCCGGCCAGAACCGGGCGCGCGGGGTCGGAGTAGTCGGCGAGGAACACCTGACCGGTCACCGACCCGGCCACAGCGAGTCGCCCCGAGGCGCCGTAGGACAGCGAGGCGAACTTGTCACCGGCCGGCGGTGCCAGCAGTGGACCACGGCGGGTGATGTCGGGTCCCTCCCCGACCGTCCACTGCGACAGCGACCCGTCGGGAGCGGCGTTGCCGCTGATGAAATCGGTCCCCCGTGCGTCGAACGCGAACTGGAACGTCGGATCGACGCCGGCCTGCACCCCGGGATCATTCGGGCCCCACACCCGCAGATAGCCGTCCTCGGACAATCCGGCGACGTGATCGCCGGCGAACACCGCGGAGCTCACGACAGCACCACTCTTGAGCACCCGGTCGGGGCGGTCGCCCCGCAGATCCGTCACCCGCGTGGTGTTGTCGGAGCTCGCGCCGAGGAGGAATCTGCCGTCGGGACTGAAGTCGACGTCGTTGACGTAGCTGGTGAAGCCGGTCAGATCGCGGGTGAGGACCGGGCGGGCCGGGTCGGCGAGCGAGTACAGCTTCACGTCGCGCGAGTTGATCGCGACCGCCAGATCACCGGTCGGCGAGAACGTCAGAGCTCGCGCCTCGACATTGTCCGACCCGGGAAGCGGGATCGAGGCAATCCGATCGAGGCGATCGGCGAGCACCCGGTACAGGTCGACGCGTTTGTTGCCGCCGCGTGCGGTGGCCAGCAGCGATCCGTTGCGCGAGAACGCGACCGCGGTGCCCTTTCCGGCCACATCCGCGGGCAGCCCGACCGGTTCCCATCGCGTGGGCGCGGCCACACCGGGCCTGCGCGCCCCGTCGGCCGCGGTCGCCACCTTGCGGAAGGCCAGCGTGCCCGCCCCCTCGACCGCCGCGGTCAACAACTCGCTCGTCGGGTCGATCGCGAGGTCACGCACCGTCTCGGTGATGACGGGGGCATTCTCGACCGGACGGGGTCGGGCGCGATCGCTCAGATCCCAGATCGTGAGCGGCGCCGCGCCCGCGGTGTAGAGGGTCCGCGAGTCCGCGCCGAAGGCGACCGCGTAGAGCGGCAGGTCACGGTCGGCCCCGCCGAACTCGGCGATCGACCGCCCGACACCGTCGGCCCCGGTCGCGAAGAGTCGGACCCGGTTGTCGGAGTTGACCACCGCGATCATCGACCCGTCGGGCGACCTGGCGATGGCACCGGGTCCGGCCGCGGTGAAGTGACGCACCGGGATCGCCTCCGCCGACGCGTCGAGCACACTCGACCTCGACTCCATGGTGGGTGAGAGTCGGTACGCCGCCATCGCCAACTGCACCGCGAGCGACGGATCGGTGGCCCGCAGTTCGTCGGCCTGCGCCGCGAGCTGTGCGCTCTGCGCGTCCCGACGGAGCTGATCGGTGGCGCGCTCCTGCGACACCGCCTCCGACTGCGCGACCACGGCGACGACCGCCGCGATCAGCGCCACCACCGCGAACACCGTGGCCGCCATGGCCACGCGGCGCAGCTGGCGCACGTGTCGACGCTGCATCGACTCCCGGCGCTTCTCGCGATCGGTCGCCAGGTCGAGGAAACGCTGCTCTCGAGGACGAAGCCGCGTGCCGTTCTCCGGGGCCTCGGCGAACTCCGTGAACGCGGACAGGCGGCCGCCCCGCGGGAGGAGGTCGGGGCTGCGGTCGCCCTCCTCCCACATCTGGAACGCTGCGTTCAGTCGGCGGTGGATGACGAGGTTCGCACGATCCTCGTCGATCCATCCGGCCAGCCGCGGCCACGCCGAGAACAGCGTCTCGTGGGTGATCTCGGCGTAGGTGTCGGCGACGGTGACCAACCTGGCCCCGGCGAACCGCTCGAGTACCTCGGCGGCACGCCGTTGCCGGACGTCCCGCTTGATGGTCGTGTTCGCCGTGGTGATGAACCCCAGCTCGTCCAGAGCGGCACGCCGTCGGGTCGCGACCTCGTCGTCGACATGGCTCATCGCCAACATCTGTCGGCGGGCGACCTGCTTCTCCGCATAGTCGAGCTCGGAGTACACCTTCTCCGCGGTCTGCTCCACCGCACCCCGGATCCGCCCCGTCGCGAGGTAGTCGGCGATCGTGAGTCGCCGCTTGTCCGACACCGACCACGTCGACAGCAGTGCGTGTGAGAGCAGCGGCAACGATCCCGCGTATCCGACGGTGGCACCGGCCGGCCGCAGGTCGGCCAACAGCAGCTCGACGAGGTCGTCGGCGACGTCGAGCCCCGCGGTCCGGGCCGGGCCGACGATCACCTCACGCAGGCGGGCGTCGTCGAGTCCGGGCACGAGGACGTGCGCATTCTGCAGCGCCGTCGCCAGTCGCGGATTGCCCGCCACCGAGCCGTAGTGGTCGGCGCGGATGGCCAGCACGATGACCAGCTGGTCGACCTGCGCGTCCAGCGACAGCAGCGCGTCGGCGAACGACATCCGCACCGGGGCCTCGTCGACGAGGGTCCACAGCTCCTCGAGTTGATCCACCGCGAGGATGACCGGTCCGTCCCCGGCCGGCAATCCCGCCACCGCGGCGGCGACCGCCGCAGCCGGGTCGGCCGAGGGGGTCATCAGCACGTACCGCCACCCGGCGAACGATCCCTCCTCACCGACCTGCGACAACAGACCGGCCCGCAGCATCGACGACTTCCCTGCGCCCGACGGGCCGACGAGGGTGATGATCGGTGTGCGTTCATGCCCCGCGACGACAGCGGTCGGTCGCTCCACCTGATCGAGCACCGTGTCGACCAGTCGCTCGACGACGTCCTCACGTCCGAAGAACCAGTCGGCGTCCTCGACCTGGAACGCCTCGAAACCGCGATAGGGCGTCGGGGTGACCAGGGAACGGCGGGCGCCGGGTTTGCGGGCGCGGGTCGCCGCCGCGACCCACGCGTCCTGGTCGGCCGACTCGGTGACCCCACAGACCGCGAGGACGGTTCGGAACACGCTCTCGTTGGCGGCCGTCGGGGCGTGTTTGCCGGTGAACCAGCCCGACAGGGTGCCCGCGATCGCCTGCGCCCGCGACGCCGTCTCGCGGATGGAGAGACCTGCGTTCTCCCGGATCTCGGTGAGTCCGCGGGCCAGATCCTCCCGTGTCCGGACCTCCTCAGGCCTCACCCCGCCACCTCTCTGAGCTGCACACCATCACAGAACCGTATGGACCTGCGTATGGACTTGCCGAAAACCGACCTCTCAGCTGGTACTCGGCAGTTTCACCAGAGAGTATGGCCAGGTCGCACATCTGTGCAGGGAAAAAGGGTTCCCGGGAGGGATTTTCATGTCAATCGCTAATCATTTCGTGCTGCCGTCGCCGACGACATCGTCTGAACAGATGAACCGGCAGCCGGTGTTGCGGGTGGTGGCCGGTGGTCGCCCCACCCTGTCGGCCCGCGAGGTCGAGGTGCTGTTGGCCTGGCTGGCCGCGGAGTCCAAGGCGCAGGCCGCCGAGACGCTGTTCATCACGGCGTCGACGGTCAACACCCACCTGACTCGTATCCGGGCGAAGTACGCCGCGGCGGGCCGTCCGGCGCGCTCCAAGGCCAATCTCTTCGCGCGCGCCATCCAGGACGGGTACACCCGTCTCGAGGACTGGTGACCTGAAGGCTGCCGCCTGAGCAACGACAACGCCCCCGACCGGATGCATTGGTCGGGGGCGTTGTCGTGTGTGCGGGAGCGAGATGTGTCAGAGCTTCCCGCTCGGGGTCGGGTTGCCGTTCACCCGCTTGAGGTACTCCGCCCGCGCGGTCGCGTCGTAGCTCATGAACAGCTTGTCCATCCCCGTCATCCGTAGCGATGCCCTCTTCATCGACCGCGGCATGATCCCGGTCGCATGCACCCAGGACACCGACTTGGGAACGGTCGCGTGCATCTTGTCGCCCTCGATGCTGGCCAGCACCTGCGCGGCCACCTGCGCCGGCGTGACGGTCTGGGTGAACTTGTTGGTCTTGATGCCCGAGATCAGACCGGTCTGGGTGAAGGTCGGGTTGACCGTCTTCACGCGGACCCCGGAATCGGCCAGCTCGGCGTCGGCGGCCTCCGAGAACGCGATCACGCCGGCCTTCGCTCCGTTGTAGATCGTGAGACCCGGTACGGCGAGCCGACCCGCGATCGACCCGATGTTGATGACCTGGCCGCCGCCGCGGGCGACCATCCGCTTGGCGGCGAGTTGGGTGCCGATGACGACGCCGAGCAGGTCGATGTCGAAGTTCCGGCGCACGACATTGATGTCGTAGTTCAGCAGCGGGCCGGTGGGCATGATGCCCGCGTTGTTGATCAACACGTCGATCGGGCCGGCCGATGCCTCCACCTGGTCGAGGAACTTCTCGAACGACGTGGGATCGGTGACGTCGACGTCGAACCCGTCGTGGCCGAGGTCGGCGGACGCCTTGCCCACGGCCTCGGAGTCGATGTCGCCGATGACGACGGTCGCGCCGCGGTCCTGCAGGGTCTTGGCCGTCTCGAACCCGATACCGCGGGCGGCGCCGGTGATCGCGATGACCAACCCACGCACGTCGGTGGTGGATTTCTTGTTGCGGGGCATGTGGGTACTCCTCATAGGCGCACGGCGTTCGGTGCCGGGCGATCGTTGGTCGAACGGATGGATCTTCGGTCAGGTCACCGGCGCGGCGGTCACCAGATCATGGGGGCGAGATGGCGTCTCGCGAACTCGCGGACGTACTCGGGTTCCTGCCGTCGCTCGTCGGTGGCCGGCGATTCCAGCAGTGAGATCACCAACCGGACGACGATCTCGACCGCCTCGTGCAACTCCTCGTCGGGCCGCGTCGCCCCCACGCTGCGCAGGGCGCGGACCGTGCGGGCGGTGACGACGTCGATGAACATCGCCGTCACCGACGACGACATGATCGCCTTCATCTCCGCGTCGTCGATGACCAGTCGGTGCATCAGCGGATCCTTCAGGATCATCTGCGCACCGACCGAGAACGCCTCGGCGATGGCCTCTTTCGGATCGAGTCCGACGATCGACGCCTCCAGGGTCCGCATCCCGTCGAGGTACAGGCTGGTGGCGACGGCGAGCAGCAGCGCCTCCTTGTTGGGGAAGCGTCGGTACAGGGTGCTCCGGCTGACGCCCGCGCGTTTGGCCACCTCGTCGACCGACGTGCGCCGCACACCGACCTCGGTGAACTCGGCGGCGGCCGCGGCGACGATCGCGCCCTCCTGATCGGAGGGGCTGTTGGTGTTCCGCGTCTTGCGCAGCGGTGACGGTTCGGCCACGGCCTACAGCCGCCGCAGGGTGACGGGCAGGCCGTCCTTGGGGATCGGCAGCGAGCTGTAGTCCATCGGCAGCTCGTAGTCGGACGGCACGGTCCAGTCATAGTTGCGAAGGAGGTGATGCATGATCGTCTTGATCTCCATCTGGCCGAAGTAGAGGCCGATGCACTTGTGCACGCCGCCACCGAACGGGCTCCACGCCATGCGGTGCTTCTTGTCCTCCGCACGCTCCTTCGAGAAGCGGTCGGGGTCGAAACTCCACGGATCGGTGTAGACCGACTCGTCGTAGTGGTTCCACAGGGCGGTCAGCGTGACCATCGACCCCTTGGGCACGAAGAACCCCTGGATCTCGGTGTCCTCGACCGCCATCCGCGGATGCGCGGGCACCGGGGTGCACATGCGCAGCGACTCCTTGAAGATGGCGTCGAGCGCGGGCAGCTTGTTCAGATCGTCGTAGCTGAGCTCGGGGCCGAGCGCGAGGGACTCCTCGCGGGCCTTGGTGAGCCACTCGGGCGACTTGGCCATCCGGTAACACATCTGGGTCATCGAGATCGTCGACGTGTCGTGCGCGGCCATCAACACGAAGATGAGGTGGTTGACCACGTCCTCGTCGGTGAACGTCTGACCCTCTTCGCTCTCCGCGCGGCACAGGACCGAGAACAGGTCGTCGGTCGCGGTGGCCCGCTTGGCCGGGATGTGCGAGTAGAAGAACTCCTCGAGGATCTTGCGGGACCGGATGCCCTTCCACCAGCGCGTGCCGGGGACGGGCTTGCGGATCACGGCGACACCGGCCTGCACGGTCTCGAGGAACGCCTTGTTGATCCGGTCGGCCTCGTCCTTGGGCAGCTCGAGACCCAGGAAGACCTCGAGCGCGACGTCGAGGGTGAGTGCCTTGAACTCTTTGAACAGCAACACCTTCCCGGTCGGGAAGTCCTGCATCCGCTTCGCGATCATCGGCTGCATCAGGTCCATGTACGACTTGAGCGCGGCCGTGCTGAATCCCTGCTGCAGGATCAGTCGGTGGCTACGGTGCTCGTCGAAGTCCATCAGCATCACGCCGCGGTTGAAGAACGGTCCGATGAGGTAGCTCCACGCGGGGCCGTTGGCGAAGGCCTTCTTCTTGTTCATCAGGACCTCCTCGGCGGCGGGCGCGCCCGAGGCGACGACCCACTTCTTGCCGAAGGCGCTCATCCCGGAGACGCGGCCGAACTCCTCCTCGCGCTTGCGCTGAAAAGCGAACGGGTCCTTGCGCATCCCGAGGACCGAACTGATCCCGCTCTTCTTCGAGAACTGGACCTCTTTGAGATCGCTGTCGGCCGGGATCTGTGAGTACGCGGTTGTCATGGCTGTGCACCTCCATTGGAACAGATACCGATAATCGTATCTTTGAGGAGCGCCGCTGTCTACCAGGTCACATTTCCGAGGCGGCCGCAGGATGACCGGCGGCGAGCAGTCCGTGCACGCGGGCCAGGCGATCGAGCCACCATTCCCGCCGGTCATCGGAGGCGAGCGGGGCGCGGCCGTCCGGGACGACGGCGCCGGCGAGCAACGCCCCGTCGACGACCGGGATGGGCGGGGCGACGTCGGCAACGAACAGGTTGCCGGTCCCGAGACCACAGTCGAGCGGGGGCGTCGCCAGCGCGGTCGCGGTGGCCACTCCCGCGGAGATCCCGACCGCGGTGTCGAGCGCACTCGAGATCACCACCCGCAGATCGATCTGCTCGGCCAACGCCAACACGCGACGCATCCCGCCCAGCGGCGCCACCTTGAGCACCGCGACGTCGGCGGCTCCGGCACGCACCACGCGCAGCGGGTCATCGGCGCGACGGATGCTCTCGTCGGCAGCGATCGGGGTGTCGACCGCGGCGCGGACCGCGGCCAGCTCCTCGATGGTCGCGCACGGTTGTTCGGCGTACTCCAACTCCCCCAACGCCTTCAGCGCCCGGATGGCCTGGTCGACCGACCACTTGCCGTTGGCGTCGACGCGGACCGTGGGGACGACGGCCCGGACGGCGTCGATCCGGGCGACCTCGTCGTCGAGCGAGTCGCCGGGTTCGGCGACCTTGACCTTCGCCGTTCTCGCACCCGGATATCGGGCGAGGATCTCCGCCACGGCGTCGGCCGGGACGGCGGGAACGGTGGCGTTGACCGATACCCGGTCACGCAGTGCGGCCGGCGGGCCGACGAATGCGGCCTCGATCCCGGCGGCCAGCCACCACGCGGCCTCGGCGTCGCCGTATTCGACGAACGCACCGAACTCACCCCAGCCGTGCGGACCCCTGAAGATCATCGTCTCGCGAACGGTGATGCCGCGGAAGCGCTCGCGCATCGGCAGCGCGACGACGACCGCTGTGTCGATGAGCTCGCCGAGCGATAGGATCCGCACTCGTCAGCCTCCTGCTCTTCGGTTCTCGCGAGCGTATCGGTTGAGACGAATGTTAGAGTTCGTCTCATCGAGACGAACAGTGAAGGGACGACTCCGATGACCCAGGGTGTCGATCATGTGCCGGCGTCGGGCTTCGATGCCCGCATACGCGAAGCCGAGCCGGTGATCGTCGATGCGACTGAGGCCGCGGAGCAACCGCAGCTCGGCCCGGAGACATTGACGTGGAAGTTCTACGGCGACATGCGAGGGCTGTTGGGCTTCCAACGCCTGGCGGGGACCGAGAACTGCATCGAGCAGCTCGGCCAGGGCGTGTTGGACCACTCGGTGATCTTCGGCGACTTCCTCGGCCGCGCTCGACGCACCGGACCGCCGATCATGCGCACGGTGTACCACCGCGACGCCGTCGAGTGGGGTCGCACCGTGCGTGACTTCCACCGCGACATCAAGGGCACAATCAGCGACGGCTCGCGCTATCACGCGCTGAACCCGGAGCTGTTCTATTGGGCGCACGCGACTTTCGTCGACCAGGTGCTCTACGTGACCGACACGTTCATCCGCCGTCTCAGCCACGCCGAGAAGTCGCAGATCTTCGAGGAGAGCAAGACCTGGTACGCGCTGTACGGGATCAGCGCGCGCGATCAACCGCAGACCTACGACGAGTTCTGCACGTACTGGGACTCGATGCTCGAACGGTTCGTCCCGCACAAGACGATCGTCTACGCCACCGGCTACATCCGGAAGGGTGTGCCCGGACCGCGACGGGTGCCCGCGCCGGTCTGGCGTGTGGTGTCGGCGCCGCTGAACGCATTCATCCGAACCGTGGTCGTCGGAACGCTGCCGCAGCAGATGCGAGACGTGTGCGACCTCGAGTGGAACGACCGGTTGCAGCGGCGGTTCGACAGGTTCGCCGCGTTCATGCGCCTGATCAATCCTCTCGTGAACCGCCTGCCCCTGAAGGTGCTCTACACACCGTGGGCGTACGAGGCGTGGCGCGACGCCGGCATCGATCCGCGACGGCTGCACAACAC
>NZ_JAEMTF010000090.1:0-17039 GCF_016462415.1 Williamsia sp.
AACTGAAACACGTTCTAGTCTGTCGGGTGTGGACGTGACATTCGAGGACACCGCACGGGAACTGACCACCGACAACGGCGTGCTGCGCTACCACGAGGCCGGCGAGGGGCCGCCGCTGATCCTGTTGCACGGGTCCGGTCCCGGTGTCACCGGGTGGCGCAACTACCGCGGAAACCTGGGCACCTTCGCCGAGCATCACCACTGCTACGTCCTGGAGTTCCCCGGCTTCGGGGTGAGCGACGCCTGGGGCGGGATGCCGGTGCTCGACGCGGGCAAGTCGGTCAACGTCTTCATGAAGGCGCTGGGCATCGACTCCGCCGCGTTCATCGGCAACTCGATGGGCGGCGTGGTCGGGGTCAACCTCGCCATCCGCAAGCCCGCGTTGGTGTCGAAGCTGGTGACCATCGGCGGCGTCGGCGCCAACCTTTTCAGTCCGCAGCCCACCGAGGGGCTACAGCTCCTGCAGGAGTTCGCCGACGCCCCCGACAAGGACAAGTTGGTGCGCTGGTTGCGTGGCATGGTCTTTGACAAGGCGCTGGTGACCGAGGAGCTGATCGCCGAGCGCTGGGAGGCGGCGAACAATCCCGACGCGCTCGAGACCGGACGATCGATGTACGGTTCGGCGGCGTTCGAGATGCAGCAGCAGTTCATGGCGTCGTCCGACACCCCGCCCTACTGGTCGATGCTGCACAAGGTCGCCTGCCCGACCCTGCTGACCTGGGGGCGCGACGACCGAGTCAGCCCGCCGGACATGGCGTTGCTGCCGATGCGAACCATTCCTGACGCCGAGCTACACGTGTTCCCACGGTGCGGGCACTGGGTCATGATCGAGGCCAAGGCCGCGTTCGAGAGCGCCGTGCTGGCGTTCCTCGGCCGCTGAGAGGGCAGATCCTGGATCGGTTATTCGCCGGGGCCGGCGTCGACGACCTGTAGGGCCACGTCGGCCAGCTTGGTGTTCGAGTCCTGCGAGAGCCGGGCGAGGAGCCGGAACGCCTCGTCGGAGTTGAGGGCGTAGCGCTCCATCAACATGCCCTTGGCCTGTCCGATGATGTCGCGGTTGGTCAGGGCGGCACGGATCTGTTCCTTCTCCCGCACCGCGGAGAACGCGATCGCGGCGTGCGCCGCGAACAGGCTGCCGATCGACCGGGAGTCGTCGTCGTAGGCGTCGACCTGGGTGGAGTGCAGATTCAGTGCGCCGAAGTTGTCGCCCTCGACGTAGAGGCAGAAGCACAGCATCGACCGGATCCCGAGGTCGGCCGCCGCCCTGGAGAACGCGGGCCACCGATCCTCGGACCGCATGTCGCTGATCCAGACCGTGTCGGAGTCGAGTGCGGAACGGATGCACGGACCCTCGCGGAGCTCCGCCTGCAGCCGATCGGATTCCCGGGCGAGATCGCCGATGAGTACCGGGCTCTCCACGGTGGCGTCCCCGGTGACCAGCGTGATGCTGGCGTACTCAGCACCGGGGATGGACTCGACGGCCGAGAGGCTGATGGCACGGAGGATGGTCTCGGTGTCCTTGCTCTCCGACCGGAGGCGACGGGCGATGTCGGCCATCTGGGCAGGTAGGGCCGCGATCGGCGTCACGTCGGCCGCACGCGGCGTCTGGGCCAGGACACCGGCGTCGGCGACTTCACCGTTGGATTCGGCAATGGTCTCCATGATGGTTCCCCCTGCGGTCTTTTCCGCGACTTCCTGACTCAACTGATCCATCTCATCTACTGTTCGTTCCAGGCGCACGGCCACTTTCAACGGTGACCGCGCTGCCAACGAAGTCAATGGTGAGAGTGTAGCCAGCGCGCCGGGCCCGTGGCCGGGTGATCGGATAATGGCGACGCCGATGACACAAGTCGACCCCGAGACCACGCGGGCCGCCCGCCTGGCCTGCAGCTTCACCGCTCCGTGGCCGCTACACCGAGGTGACCCGATGACCAATTCCAGCCTGACCCCATGGCGCAGGACGGTCCATGCGGCCGCGGCAATCGCCCTCACGACCGCGGCGATGACCACCATCCCGTCGGTGTCCGCAGATCCCCTGTGGCCCGGCGGTCCGGACATCCCGGGCGTATCGGTCCCCGGTGTGTCGGCGAGCCCGCCTCCGGTGGGTCGCGCCAACTTCTCGATCCCCACGTTCACGCCCGCCGACGGCGCGACCGTGGGTATCGCGCAACCCGTCATCCTGACCTTCGACGACGCGATCGACGACCGCGAGGCCGCGCAACGTGCCATCCGTGTGACCACTCGTCCGGTGGTGGCGGGTCACCTCTATTGGACGGGCAACAGGCAGGTGCGGTGGAAGCCGGACGGCGGACTGTGGCCCGCCCACACCCGGGTGACCGTCGAGGCAGGCAAGACGAGGTCGTCGTTCACCATCGGTGACGCATGGGTCGCGACGGCCGACGACAACACGCACACCGTGACCGTCACCGTGAACGGGGCGGTGGTGCGGACGATGCCGACATCGATGGGCAGCAACGCCCACCCCACGCCCAACGGCACCTACACCGTCGGCGAACGCTTCCGGGACATGTACATGGACAGCTCGACATACGGCGTGCCGGTGGACTCACCCGACGGATACCGCACCTACGTCGAGTACGCGACCCGCATCTCCGACGGCGGCATCTTCGTCCACGCCGCGCCGTGGTCGGTTGCGCAGCAGGGCAAGTCGAACACCAGCCACGGCTGCCTGAACGTCAGCCTCGCCGACGGCGAGTGGTTCTTCGACAACGCCCCGACGGGTGCGCCGGTCATCGTGCGCAACACCGTCGGCGGTCGTGCCGACCCCGGCGACGGACTCACCGACTTCAGCGTGACCTGACGACCATGTCCCCGCCGGGTCGGTGAACCGCGTGCCTCACCAGATGTGAACGCGCTGCGACTCCTCGAGGTACAGCGCGTCTCCGGGGGAGACGTCGAACGCGTCGTAGAAGGCGTCGATGTTGCGGATGACGCCGTTGCACCGGAATTCCGGCGGCGAATGCGGGTCGATGGACAGCCGTCGGATCGCCTCGGCCTCACGGGTCTTGGTGCGCCACACCTGCGCCCACCCGAAGAACACCCGCTGCAGCCCGGTCAGGCCGTCGATCACCGGCGGCTCGGCGTCTTCGGTGGCGATCCGGTAGGCGGCCAGCGAGATGGACAGCCCGCCCAGGTCGCCGATGTTCTCGCCGATGGTGAATTCGCCGTTGACCGAGTACTTCTCGTCCAAACCCTTCGGTGTGAAGGTGTTGTACTGGTCGATCAGGGCCTTGGTGCGCTTGCCGAACTCGGTGCGGTCGGAGTCGGTCCACCAGTCGACGAGGTTGCCGTCGCCGTCGTACTTCGCGCCCTGGTCGTCGAAGCCGTGACCGATCTCGTGGCCGATCACCGCCCCGATCCCGCCGTAGTTGGCGGCGTCGTCGGCGTCGGGGTCGAAGAACGGCGGTTGCAGGATCGCGGCCGGGAAGACGATCTCGTTCATGCCGGGGTTCATGTACGCGTTGACCGTCTGCGGTGTCATGAACCACTCATCGCGATCGACCGGCGTCCCAATTTTTGCCAGCTCTCGGTCCTGCTCGAATGCGTTGGCGCGGGCCACGTTCCCGATCAGGTCGGCGCGGTCGATGTCGAGGCCGTCGTAGTCACGCCAGGTGTCCGGGTAGCCGACCTTCGGCGTGAACTTGTCGAGCTTGGCCAGCGCCTTCTCGCGCGTCTCCGAACTCATCCAGTCCAGATCGGAGATGTTACGGCGGTACGCCTCGACCAGGTTGGCGATCAACTCGTCGATGCGAGCTTTGGCGGTCGGCGGGAAGTGCTTGTCCACGTACAGCTTCCCGACCGCGAACCCCAGGGCGCCCTCGACGAGGCCGACGCCACGCTTCCAGCGTTCGCGCATCGCGGGGGTGCCGGACAGGTTCCGGCCGTAGAAGTCGAAGTTCTCCTCCACGACCTCGCCGGACAGGTACGGCGCGGCCGAGTGCAGCAGTCGCCACTGCGCCCACACGATCCACTCGGCCAGGTCCCGCTCGGTGAACAGGGCGCCCACCCCGGAGATGAAGGAGGGCTGGCCGACCACGATCTCGGCGAAGGCGGCGTCGTCGGCACCCAGTCCACGCAACCACGCGGCGATGTCGAAACCGCCTGCCTCGGACGTCACCTCGGCCAGCGTGCGCAGATTGTAGGAGAGCTCGGCGTCGCGTCGACGGACCACGTCCCAGTGGTGACCGGCGATTGCGGTCTCGAGGGACATGACGGTCTGCGCGCGCTGCTCGGAGTCATCGAAACCGGCCAGCGCAAACATCTTTCGCACGTGCTCGACGTACTGCTCGCGGGTCTGCGCGTGCTTCTCGTCGTGGTAGTACGACTCATCGGGCAGCCCGATACCGGACTGCGTCAGGTGCACGACGTAGCGGTCGGACTTCTTGGAGTCGGTGTCGACGTAGAAGCCGATCGCGCCACCGGTGCCGGTGCGCTGCAGGCCCCCGATGACGCCGGCCAGCTCGCCCACCGAACCGACCGCGGCGATGCGGTCGAGGTCTGCGCGGATCGGGTCGATGCCGAGGGCGTCGGCGCGCTCGGAGTCCATGAAGCTCGCGTACAGGTCGCCGATCCGCGCGGCGTCGGTGCCGGGGGTGGCATCGGACTCGGCGCACTCGACGACCAGATCGCGCACGTTCTCCTCGGCCGCGTCGCGCAGGGCGAGGAACGATCCGTCCAGCGGACGGTCGTCGGGGATCGCGTGGTCGCGGATCCAGACGCCGTTCACGTGCTCGAACAGGTCGTCCTGGGCGCGCACCGATTCGTCGACCCACTCGAGGTCGATGCCCGAGGGCGGTGTGGAACCGGTGGCGTTGGCAGTGTCAGTCGCTGAGGTCACCCGACCATCCTGGCACCGGATCCGCGATCCGTCAGGTGCCGGTCATCTGATCGGTGAGCCCGCGGTGCATCTCCCACACCATGATCTCCGCGTCCGACGTCGCGGTGACCGACTCCGTGCCGTGGTCGGTGAACCGGGCGGTGTCGCCGGTCGTGAGCGGCGTCCCGTCGCCGAGTCGGATCTCGCCGGTCACGACGAACAGGTGCACGAACCGTGCGACCGGTAGCGCAGCCGACGCGGCTGCGGTCAGACGTCCGATGTGCAGCGATGCGTCCCGGTTCCCGATGTCGACCGCCGCGCCGCGACCCGGGTCGCCCGATGCGACGAGGACCAACCCGCCCGCATCGAGTTCGGTGGTCACGTCGTGCTGCTGGTACCCCGGCTCACCACCCGGACGATCGGGGATCACCCAGCTCTGCACGAGGTGCGCGGACGCTGTTCCCGCGCCCGGCCTCTCGGGCCAGGGATCGTTGCGTTCGGTGTGCGCCGTGCCCGAGCCGGCGCTCATCCGTTGAACCAGACCGGGGTGCAGGACCCCGGCGTGCCCAGCGGAGTCCGAGTGCACCATCGTCCCCGAGACCACCCACGTCAGCACCTCCATGTCGCGGTGCCGGTGGGTGTCGAAACCCGCGCCGGGTGCGACGACGTCCTCGTTGAACGCCATCAACACGCCGTGGTGGGTGTTGTCCGGGTCGTAGTGGTCTCCGAACGAGAAGCTGTGGCGGGACTCGAGCCAGTCCGTGGTGGTCCGGGCGCGCTCCTCCGAGCGGATGACACGGCACGACGACGTGGCGTCCATGCGTCTCAGGCCAGCGCGAGGAAGAGCTTCTCCAACTCCGCCTCGGTCAGTGGTTCGGAGTTGTCGGCCGCGTCGCCGGTGATGCACTCCCGCAGGCCGGTGGCCACGATCTTGAAGCCGGCCTTGTCCAGCGCGCGCGAGACCGCGGCGAGCTGGGTCACGACGTCTTTGCAGTTGCGGCCGTTCTCGATCATCGAGATGACGCCGGCGAGTTGGCCGTGCGCCCGGCGGAGGCGGTTGAGTACGAGCGCCTGGGTTTCGTCGTCACCGGTCATCAGCAGATCCCTTCCGTACGGTCACCCCCAGGCTAGTACCCCTGGGGGCATGCGATCGGGGAGCGAGGTCGGCGATCGCGGAGGGATGGTCTGACACCACATCTGGTGTCAAGCCTCGACCGTGCCCATACGTGCATTTGCCCTGGTTATGCGTTCGTGACGGGACTGTAAGCGAATCGGGAACACCAACGGTGTCATTCGTGATGTGACCAGAGTGAAATGAGGGACGTGAATGTGGCAGTGTCCGGTCGCGCGCGTATCGCCGCGGCCTCAGTGGTCAGTGGTGTTCTCGTGCTGGCGTCGTGCGGGGTGTTCACCGACGCACCCAAGACCGAGTCGGCGCGCATGCTCGACACGTTCGCCGCCGCTCTCGGTGCGCAGGACGCCTCGCGAGCAGCGCAGCTGACGTCGGCGCCCGGCCAGGCGGCCGAGCAGATCGGCGCGACCCTGTCCGGGATGCATGCCGCGACGGTGTCGGTGAAGGTCACCGACCCGGTGGAGTACTCCGACCACACCGCGACCTACAACCTCACCACGCGCTACGTCATGGGCAAGGACCGTGAGTACACGACGCAGACGTCGGGAACCGCGCGGAAGCTGACGTCCGGGTGGCGTGTGCAGTGGGAACCGACGCTGCTTGCCTCGGGGATGCAGGCCGGTGGTCACCTGGCCACCGTTCGCACCGACGCCACTCCCGCCCCGGCGGTCCGCGACGGTGCCGACCGCCGCTGGATGGCGCTGCAGCCGGTCAACGACATCGTCATCGACCCGTCGACGACACCGGACCTCGCGCGGACGACCCTCGATCTCGCCAGGGTCATCGCCCCCATCGCCCCTCTGATCACCCCCCGGGTGATCTCCGATCGACTCGCCGCCGCCCCGGGCAAGCCGGTCACCGTGGTGTCGCTGCGCGACTCGGACATGACGGTCCTCGCGGGTGACCCGAACCGTGTCGCCGGCGTCGACGTCGACAAGACCTCGGCCCTGCTGGTCACCGACCGTCGCATCACCTCACCGCTGACGGCGGGAACGACGAACTACTGGCAGGCCATCCGCGACGCGACCTCAGGGTGGGCGGTACAGATGGTCGCCCCGAACGGCGCGACCAACCGGCTCGCCGGCGCGCAGGGGCCTGCCTCGCCCGACGTGCGGACGACCCTCGACCCGGGAGTGCAACTGTCGCTCGTGGATTCGGTGGTCGAGGTGGCTCAGCCGGCCACGATGATGGTGCTCGACGCCCGGTCGGGCGCCATCCTCGCCGCCGCGGCCAATGACGCGGCCACCTCCGCCGGGATGTCGCTGACCACGTCGACCACGCCGGGCACCACGCTCGATCCGGTCATCGCGGCCATCGATTCCGCTGCGGGTGGCGACCGTGACGCGGCCGAGGAACAGCTGCACCGACTCGGCCTGGGTGTCGGCTACAAGATCCCCGGGGTCTCGATGCCGTTGTCGGGCAACGACACGACCGCCTCGGTGAGCGCCGCGTCGTACAACCCGAGCTCACTCACGGTCTCGCCGGTGTCGATGGGTGCACTGGGGGTCGCGATCGCCCGGTCGAGTTCGGTCGCACCGACCTTCGTTCGCGGGGTCGGCACGACCGTGACCGGCGGTGATCTCGGACCGGTGGACGCGAAGGTGGCCTCGGCCATCGGCGCCGCGATGCGCAAGACGGCGACGAGCGGCGACGCCAGCGACCTGACCGGAGCGCCGGGGCTACGCGCTCTGGTCGGGACGAACGGCCCCCAGGGTCCGGGCTGGTTCGTGGGAATCGACGGCGGCAAGGTCCTCGTGGTCCATTGCGCCGGCGAGCGATCGGGCACCGCAGCACTGCAGGTCGTCCAGAAGTACCTGCGCGTCCGCTGATCGGATTCACGAGGGTCCGCCACGGACCGAGAGCCCGGCCCCGCCATGGTGCCCTCGGGTTTGACCGGTGGTGACCCTTTCACGACATCATGTGCTCATGCGTAAATTCTCCAGGATCCTCGCGGCCGTCCTCGGCGTTGTGGTGATGCTCTACACGGTGGTCGCGCAGCTCCTCGCGCTGACACCGGTGCCGTGGATGGCATGGATCCTGCAGGCCGGCTTCTTCCAGACGGTGTTCCTCGCGATCGGCACCCTGCGGGACAGCCTGGGCATGTACAACGTGCTCCTGGCGCTGATCTCGGTCGCTCTGATCATGCGTACGGTCCGGCCGAGACGCATGCGTCCGGACGGGCTGAGCCGGCGGCGAACGATCACCGCCGGGTTCGCCGGGTTCGGCCTCATCGCCTCGGTCGTCACCTGCATCGTCGTCGGCGTGGGTGTCGCACAGGCCGGCGCGGGATTCGCGTTCTTCACGCCCCTGGCCCCCGGCGGTGACCTCGGTGCGACGGCCGATCGCCGCGTCGTGACCGGTTCACCGGATGGGACGACACTGCACGCCGATCTCTACCAGCCGAATTCGCGCCCGGGACCGCACCCGGTCGTGGTGTTCGTGCACGGCGGCGCTTTCGTGGCCGGCAAGCCGGGGCCGAATCCCTACAACCGCTATCTCGCCGATCACGGGTACGCAGTGCTCGATGTGGAGTTCCGCCTCGCGTCGGACACGGTCCACAACTGGGACACGCAGGTCGGTGACGTCGGCTGCGCCCTGACGTGGCTCACCCGCAACGGTGCCGCCGCGGGGCTCGACACCGACCGCGTCGTGATGTTCGGGGAGTCCTCGGGTGGCAACCTGGCCATCAATGCCGCCTACATGACGGCGTCGAAGACGCTGGACCCCACCTGCGGTCGTCCCGATGAGTTGCCGAAGATCGTCGCAGCGGTCGGTGGGTACCCGGCCGTTGATCTGACCACGGCATACGCGGACTCGGCCATCGGCAAGACCGTCGGTCAACAGTTCATCGGGGGATCACCCGAACAGTTCCCCGAGCGCTACCGCTTCGTCGATTCCGCGAACCACATCACGCCGCAGTCGCCGCCGACATTGATAGTGCAGGGCGGTGCCGACCATCTGGTCCTCGCAGCGCCGGTCGAACGTTTCGCCGACAAGGTCCGCGCCGCAGGTGTTCCGACCCGCTACGTCGAGCTACCCGCTCTGGAGCACGGCATCGGGGACACATCCTCAACGGGTACCGCGGGCACCATCACCCTGCGCCATGCCCTTCTGGACTGGCTCGGTAGATACGCCCGGTGACGTCGACAGACCGTCGAGGTCGATGACCCGGGTGACGTCCAGGTCGTCGACGAAGTGGTCGTCGTGGCTGACGACGACGAGCGCGCCGCGGAAGTCGCCCAGAGCCTGCGCGAGGTGATCGCGGGTGACGATGTCGACGTTGTTCGTCGGTTCGTCGAGGATCAACAGACGAGGGGCCGGATCGGCGAGCAGGACCGCCGACAGCGCCGCGCGTACGCGTTCCCCGCCGGACAGGTCGCGGACCGGACGGTCGGCGCCATCGGCGCGGAACAGCATGCGGGCCAGACCTGCTCGGCGCTGCTGTGTGGTCGAGGACGGGCTCGAGGCGGCGACCAGGTCGTAGGGCGAGGCGCCCGGGTCGAGGCCGTCGAGCACCTGCGGGAGATAGCCGACGGACACCTCGGGTGGGGCCGCGAGCACGGCCCGGATGAGTGTCGTCTTGCCCGCGCCGTTGCGACCACGCAGGTGGATGCGCTCCGGTCCGACGATCGACATGTCGATCTCACCCGTGGGCAGGGCGAGACGCCGCGGGGCCAGTACCACCTGTCCGGGATGGACGACGGTGTCGGGGAGTTCGACCCGTATCTCACGGTCGTCGCGGATCGCGTCCGCGGCGGCACCGGCCTGAGCACGTGCCTCGTCCAGCCGGCGCTGATGGCCACCGGTCAGCTTCCCGGCCGCCTCCTGCGCGAACCGCTTGCGCTGGTTCATCACGATCTTCGGCTCGCGCTTCTGCTCATTCATCTTCCGGCCGTACCGCTGCCGTCGTGCGATGACCGTCTGTGACGTGATCAGTTCCTTCTTCTGCTTGGCCGCATCGCTTTTCGCGTGTGCGAGCACCTCGTGTGCGCGGTCCTGTTCCGCGGTGACGACGTCGACGAAATCGGAATAGTTGCCCGTGACGACGCGGATGGCGCCGTCGCGGACCTCGGCGATCGCGTCGGCGTGCTCGAGGAGGTCGCGATCGTGGCTGACCGTCAGCACCTGACCTGGATGTCGTTCGATGGCGGAGAGGAGGAGACGGCGCGCTGCGGCGTCGAGATTGTTGGTCGGTTCGTCGAGGACGAGCAGTTGCGGGCCGGCGATGAGTGCGCCGATCAGGGCGATCAGGGTGGACTCACCACCGGACAGCTCGTCGACCACACGGGTCAGGTCGCCCGGTTCGGCGACCAGGTGCCCGAGCCCGAGTTGATCGAAGAGGGTCACCGCACGCTCATCGACGTCCCAGTTGCCCTCGGCGAGTTCATGATCGGCGTGGTCCGTGGACCCCGACTCGACCCGTGCCAGCGCGCCGCGGATCTCCGCGACACCGATGAGGTCGTCGATCCGTCGGCGGCGGTGCATCGAGATGTCCTGTGGCACATAGCCGACAGATGGTGGACGGTCGACGGACCCGGATGTTGGTGTCAGTTCACCGATGATCAGACGCATCAGTGTGGACTTGCCGCCGCCGTTGGCGCCGACGATCCCGACGTGGTGACCGCTCAGCGACACCGAGACGTCATCGAAGATCGGGCTGCCGTCCGGGAATCGAAAGCCCAGCGCGGACAGAGTCACCGATCGCGTGGACATGAGGGGCAATGCTAGGCAGCAGCGCGGCGCCTCGCGACCGATTTTCTGACCAGCCGCCAACCGATGAGGAACACGCCCAGGACGATGGTCGCGACGATGACGAAGCTGACCGCTATGCCCTGACCGAACTGATCACGCATCACCATGCCGATGATCAGGGTGGACAGCCAGATCACGACACCCTCGGGAAGAAGTCGCGACGGGCGGAAGTCCGGCTCGTCGAGGTCGCCGGATCGCAGATGCGAGACGAGATATCCGATGGCCCAGCCGAGGGCCGCACCGACCGCGAACGGCCAGAAGGTGGTGAAGATCCCGCCGACGCTCAGCCCGTCGTCGTGATTGAAGCGCCCGATGATGACGAACACGAGGATGGAGATCACGTCGTAGGCGCCGGCCTCGGCGGCCGGTCGGAGTCGGCGGCGGCGCGGGGCGGCAGACGGACGGCTCATGCGCACACGGTAGCCGCTCAGGGCCCCGGTCAGGTGCCGGACTCGGGCGGGTCCTGCCGACTGCTGGTCGGCGGGTCGGACCCCGACGCGGTGGCCGGACCGGGCTCATCGACGGTGTCGCGCGAGGTGTCGTGGTCCGGGTCGGCGTCGGCGTCGAGATCGGACTCCACGTCACCGATGGCCTGCCGGAACATGAAGAAGATGACCACCCAGCCGACGAGTGCCACCAGCAGGTAGCTGACCAGTCGGTAGACCAGCACGGCGGTGACGGCCTCGCCCGCACCCATGCCCGCCGAGGTGAGGGCCGGGACCAGGACCGCGTCGACCACGCCGAGTCCGCCGGGCAGCAGCGGGAACGCGGTGCCCACGGCCTTACCCGCGGCGTAGGCGACCGCCAGGCCGGAGATGGACGGTTCGCCGCCGACGGCGTAACAGGCGAACGCCAGGCAGGCGACGTCGGCGATCCAGTTGAACAACGACCAGGCGAACGCCTCGCCGGTGTGTCGACCGTTCAGCTGCACCGCACGCAACTGCTCGAGGATCTCGTGCCAGCGTTGTACGCCGTGATCCTCGGGCTTGTCGCGGAAGTGGTTCACCAGGTGCAGGAGTCGTGTCCCGAGGCCCTGGATCGATTCGGGGTGTCCGGCCACGTACTGCGCGGCGATGACGAAGGCGATGAAACCGCTGATCGAGAAGATCACCGAGAACGGGCTCGTCTTCGCGCCGGCGAGCAGCGCGCCGCCCAGACCGAGGACCGCGAGACCCACGCCCATCAGCAGACCCGACATCACGACCTGCCACGACGCGACGACCGGGCTCGCGCCCCACTTGCGGGTCTGGCGGTAGGTGAACGCGGGCGCGAGGACGTTGCCACCGGGCATCGTCTGACTGACCGAGTTGGCCGCGAGGACGACCGAGAGCGATTTGAGCTGCTTGACCTTGACCCCGGCCGAACGGAGCAGGGTGCGCTGCACCTGGGCGAAGCTGTCCATCGAGAACCCGGCGGCGACGATGCAGGCGAGGATCCACGGCCAGTTCAGGCGGTCCATGCTGTGCCATGCCTCTTCGAGCTTCGGCCAGACCAGGATCGCCTCGACGGTCAGGATGACGATGACGAGGGCGATGGCCACCCAGCGCAACCACCAGAAACGGCGCCGCCCGGGGGCCGCCGAGGGGACCGATGCCTCGTCGCCGAGATCGGTGGATTCATCGGCGGCGTCACTGTACTCGGCCGTCATGGACTCACACCCTATCGACCGGCCTGCCCAGTCGGGTGCACCGCGCCTGATTTCTCCGGTCTTGAGGAGCTGCGCTGCGGGCTAGTGTTGCGAGGTGACAGAGCGTAGATCGGGTATAGCGGCTGCCATCGGCGCCGCACGGAAACGGTCCGCGGGCGAGACCGCGATGGCCGAGTCCGACCGCGAGAAGGTCCACCCACTGGTGCGTGCGGCGGCCGAGTGGTCGTGGCGACTCATCGTCGTCGCGGTCGCTGTCTTCCTCCTCGCCACTCTCGCCAACCGCTACGAAGAGGTCATCGTCCCGGTGGCGCTGGCCATCCTCGGCACCGCCTTCCTGATCCCCTTGGTCGACTGGCTCGATCGTCACGGGGTCAATCGCGGAGTGGCGGTGGCGTTCACGCTCATCGTCTTCCTGGGCGCGGTCGGCGGGATCCTGACGTTCGTGGTGCAGCAGTTCATCGACGGACTGCCGGATCTGTCGACACAGGCGACCGAGTCGGTCAACTCCGTCAAGGACTGGTTGGTCAACGGCCCGCCCGGGCTCAAGCAGGCGCAGATCGACAGGGTCGGCGACGACATCATCGCGATGATCCAGCGCAACCAGGACAAGATCACCAGCGGCGCCATCGCGACCGCAGGTGTGGTCACCAAGATCGCGACCGCGGGCGTCCTGCTGCTGTTCCTGATGATCTTCTTCCTCTTCGGCGGCGGGCACGTCTGGGAGTTCACGACACGGCTCATCCCGTCGGGCAGCCGCCCGAAGGTGTTGGAGGCCGGTCGGGCCGGGTTCGGAACGCTGGTCGGCTACGTCCGGGCGACCGTCGCGGTGGCCCTCGTCGACGCGATCGGCATCGGCACCGGCCTGGCGATCCTGCAGGTCCCCCTCGCCCTCCCGTTGGCGTCCCTGGTCTTCATCGGCGCGTTCGTCCCCATCGTCGGTGCGCTGGTGACCGGTGGTCTCGCCGTGTTGGTCGCGCTCGTGACCAAGGGGTGGATCGCGGCGGTCATCGCCCTGGCCGTGGTCGTCGCAGTGATGCAGATCGAAAGCCATGTGCTCCAACCGTTCCTGCTCGGCCGGTCGGTGCGGTTGCACCCGGTGGCGGTGGTCCTGGGCATCGCGGCGGGCATCGTGTCGGCGGGGATCATCGGAGGGCTCCTCGCCGTCCCGCTCATCGCATTCCTCAACACCGCGGTGCGGTCGATGTACACGCAGACCGCTCAGGCGGCCGAGGCCGGGGACGACGAGGTGCAGGTGGGCATCTACGCCGCCAAGGCCGATCCGCCGACATGGGACTCCTCGGATGCCCCGGGTCTCAACGGCCCACCCGGCACCTCCGATGACGACGGGGCCGCCGATGCGGATCCCGACGACTCGGATCCACCGACTCGCCCCGACACGACCGCCTGACACCACCCGCCATGACAGCCGCCGATCGCACGAGCCTTCCGACCCGGCTTGCCCGGTTGGCCGATGCGGCGGCCGATGACGCCGTCGCGCCGCTGTGGCGTGCCGCCCAGGCGTTCCGACTGCTCAGTTACCTCTACGCGCTGGGGTTCCAGATCGCGGTGAACAACGATCTCGACCACCGCGCACTGGGCGCGACGCTGTTCGCGGTGCTCACCGTGTGGACGGGACTGTGCACGGTGGCCTACCTCGCCGGCTTCGGTCGACGTCGGGCGTGGGTGATCGCCGAGGTCGTAATCGTGTGCCTGCTCATGGTGGCCACGGTGTTCATCGCCTCCCCGGGGTGGCGGGAGGCGAACCAGTCGATCCCGACCACGCTGTGGGCGGCCAACGCCGTCATCTCCGCCGCGATCCAGCTCGGCGCGGTAGGTGGCGGCGTGGCCGCGGTCGCGGTGATCGTCTCCAGCACGGTCGCGAAGGGCTTCGTCAACGTCGACCTCGGTCGCAATGCGGCCGTGGTGATCCTGCTCGCGGTGGGGTTGGTGATCGGCATGGGCGCGGTGACCGCCCGGCGTGCCCAGGAACGTCTGGCCGAGGCCGCCCGGCTGACGGCGGCCACGGCCGAGCGGGACCGTCTGTCGCGACACGTCCATGACGGTGTCCTGCAGGTGTTGGCGCTCATCAGCCGTCGGGGACGCGAGATCGGCGGTCCGACTGCGGATCTCGCGGTGTTGGCCGCCGACCAGGAACGTGCGCTGCGGTCGTTGATCAGCGAGGCCGGGCCGTCCATCGCGACGGCCGCCGACGGCGCGAGTGATCTGTCGGCTTTGCTGCGTGCGCGGGCGTCCGATCACGTCACCGTCAGCGCCCCCGCCCACCCGGTGCTGTTGGATCCGCTGTGGGTGTCGGAACTGCTTGCCGCGGTGGACAACGCGCTGGACAATGTTGCGCATCACGCCGGTGCCGGGGCGAAAGCGTTCGTGCTGCTCGAAGATCTGTCGGATTCGGTGGTGGTGAGCGTGCGCGACGACGGTGTCGGGATAGCGCCCGGCCGACTACCCGAGGCGGTCGCCGATGGCCGGATGGGCATCTCGCAGTCCATCATCGGACGTATCGAGGCATTGGGCGGCACCGCCGTCCTCGACACCGGGCCGGACATGGGGACCGAGTGGGAGCTGACAGTGCCAGTAACAGGAGGGTCGCCGAAGTGAGGATCGAGCGTAGCGAGGCCCGGAGCGAGGCGGGCCCTCCTGTCAGAGTCACAGGAGGGTCGCCGAAGTGAGGATCGAGCGTAGCGAGGCCCGGAGCGAGGCGGGCCCTCCTGTCAAGATCATGGTTGTGGACGATCACCCGATCTGGCGGGAGGGTGTGGCGCGGGATCTGGCCGAGGACGGGTTCGACGTCGTCGCCACCGCCGACGGGGTGCGCGCGGCGGCCGCACGGGCAGCGGCCGTTCGACCGGACGTGGTTCTCATGGACATGCAGCTACCGGACGGGACCGGCGTCGACGCGACCCTCGCAGTGCTCGAGGTGTCGCCGACGACCAAGGTGTTGGTGTTGTCGGCGTCGGCCGAGCGTGATGATGTGCTCGCGGCGGTGAAGAGCGGCGCCAGTGGCTATCTCGTGAAGAGTGCGTCGCGGACCGAGCTGGTCGACGCCGTGGTGGCGACCGCGGACGGGCAGGCCGTGTTCACGCCCGGCCTTGCCGGTCTGGTGCTGGGGGAGTTCCGGCGCATCGCGGGTGACACGGGGCGCGACGAGCAGACGCCGGTGATCACCGAGCGCGAGACCGAGGTGCTACGCCTCGTCGCGAAGGGGCTCAGTGCCAGGCAGATCGCCACAAGGCTCGGACTGAGTCACCGCACCGTCGAGAACCATGTGCAGTCCACGTTGCGAAAGCTGCAGTTGGCCAACCGGGTCGAACTCACCCGATACGCCATCGAGCACGGTCTCGACGAGTAGTCACGCGCTCTGCCCGACATTCCCCGACCCTATGCGACTGAAATCGTCCGAATACAGGGTCGCCGAGGGCAATATGCCCTCGATGACGTCTATATCGGACGATTTCAGTGGCGGAACGCCCCGGAGAAGTCCCCAGGGTGAGTGAGTAGTCGTACTCATCTGCCGACGGGCGATCCTGGCGAGGATCGACGGCATGACCGAATCAGATGCTCGTCCCGCTCGCCCGGACTGGACCGTCCTGTCCCGGGTCTCGGCGGATTTCGAATCCCTGTCGCGCCAGATGGCGCAGATGTCGTCGCACCTCATCGAGATGCAGTCCACGATGACGGCCGTCCAGCCCACACCCACAACTGTCCCGACTCCGACTCCGGCGCCCACTGCTCCGCCGGCTCGGCAGGTCCCGCACCCCGCACCCCAGATGTACCCGCCGGATCTGCCGCACTGGATGCGGCCGGGTTCGGGCCTGGAGTCCCCGACAGGGCAGTTCCCGCCGCGACAGCATCCGACACAGCGGCCACCGATGCAGAACGTCCCCCCGCGGCCGATGCCGCCTCGCGCACCGATGCCGCAGTACCCGATGGGTCCGCGCCCACCGGCGCGACCGGGCCTGCTCAAGCGGGCTGCGTCGGCGGCCGACGGCCGCCTCGTCGGCGCGATCCTGGCAGCTGCCGGTGTCGCGGTGACCCTGGTCGGAGTGGTCCTGATGCTCGTGCTGGCTGCCCAGGCCGGCATCCTGCGCCCGGAGGTCCGGGTCGGGGCGGGGGCCGTCCTCGCCGGCCTCCTCGTCGCGACAGGCTGGCGGATGCACCGCCGCGCCGAGGGGCGGATCGGATCTCTCGCTCTCGCGGCGACGGGAATTGCCACCGCGTACCTCGACATCATCGCGGTCACCCGGATCTACGAGTGGCTACCGGCTGCTGCCGGACTCGCGATCGCCGCGGTGGTCGGTGGCGCCGGACTGGCCCTGGCACGCCGCTGGGAGTCCGAGTACCTCGCGCTCGGCGTGCTGGTCCCGCTGATCTTCCTGGCACCGTTCGTCGCCGACGGTGTGAACCTCACGCTCGTCGGCTTCATGCTCGCCCTGTCCGCGGTCACCCTGCCCGCACATCTCGGTACCGACTGGCTGTACCTGCACGTCGTGCGGGTCGTCGCCGGGACCATCTGGCTCGTACCGGCCACCGCCCTCGCGGGCACGGCATCCGGTGCGGACATGTGGCTGCTGGCCGGCGCCTGCGCCGTCAACGCCGCCCTCACGCTCGGCTCCACCGTTGTGGTGTTGCCGCGCCTGAACACCCGTGTCGCG
>NZ_JAEMTF010000090.1:17139-18267 GCF_016462415.1 Williamsia sp.
ATCGGCGGCCTCGCGTTCGTGGGCCAGTCGCCGATGTCGATGGTGGTCGACCCTGTCGACGTCCGCGCGACGCTGGCGGTGTCGACGATTGTCGCGGGCGTGCTGCTGGCCGCGACCGCGGGAGTGACGGCGTGGGCGTGGGTCCGTTCCGAGGCTGTCGCACCGGCCGCTCAGTGGCTCTGGGCGTTGACGGGAGCGGTTGCGCTGTACGCGATCACGAGTGTCTGTGTCACCACGGGCGTGGCCGTCGGCGGTGTCGACGCCGGCTTCCTCGCCGGGCACATGGCAGCCACGATCTGCTGGGTGATCGCCGCCGCGGCCGCCCTCGTGCAGGCCACGCGGGTCCCGGCGGGATCGGCGCGGATCGTGCCGGTCGGGGCCGGGCTCACCCTGGCCGCGGCAGCGGTCGCCAAGCTGATGCTCTTCGACCTCGCCACCCTCGATGGTGCATTCCGGGTGGGCGCGTTCATCGTCGTCGGACTGATACTGCTGACGATCGGTGGCCGCTACGCCCGGGTGTTGAGTCGCGACCCGGCCGACACCTCGTCACCCGCGGTGACGTAGGCCTCTCTCCCAGAGGTCACTCGCCACTGTTCCGGCGACGCAGCAGCTCCTGCACGCTGATCTGACGATCCTCACCCCGCTCGTGCCGACGGCCACTCGAATCGTGGTCGTCGGTACGTGCGTTGGACCGGTCGTCGTCGCGCGGATCGTCCTCAGGACTCAGCGACGCGATCAACGGCCGACCGTTGCGCTGGTCCTGCAGGGACGGACGCCGTCCCAGCGGGCCGCGGTCATCGGACGCGGACGGGACCGGCGGCCCGACGGGAGGTCGGGCGCCGGTGCGTTCGGGCGGCACGGGGCGTCCGCCGCGCACCGGCATCGGCTCCGGGCCGCGTCCGGTTGCGGGGCCTGAGGGCGCTCCGTTGGATACCGCAGGCGATCCGTTGGGGCGGGGTTGGTCGCCGCCGCTCGGGGGCCGGGCACTGATGGCTCCGCCGAGCCGGATGCCGCTGTCGCCGAGGCTCCAGCCGCCGGTGTCGGGACGCGAGCTGCTCGCGCGGCCGCGCGGGGCACCGGTTCCGGCGGGCGCGGGCGACGGTTCCGGCGTAGCGCTCGACCGGGGAT
>NZ_JAEMTF010000175.1 GCF_016462415.1 Williamsia sp.
TTCGGTCGACCCGACTGACTTCAGGAGCAACTACTCCACCGTAGACCGAAATCGCGAACAGGCGGCGGTCGCGCCTCGTCGCCACCCGGCGACGCACTGGAGCCGGCACTCGCGGCGAGTGCCGGCTCCGGGGTGATCCAGATCAGGTCGATCTGTTCTGTCAGTCGGCGACCAGGCAGATGCCGCTGCTGGGTGCGGTGACGGGCTCCGGGTAGGTGAACACGCGGCCGGGGTTGCGGGCGGTGCCGCCGCACTTGATCGTCGCGGTGAACGGGCCTGCGCCGTAGGACTTGTAGGTGAACTTCGACGCCTTACGGCCGTCGACCGTGGTGGAGGTCAGTCGCACCGAGTTGATCTTGTCTCCCTGAACGAGATCGAGTCCGACCGGCCGGATGAACTCAGGTTTGCCGCCCTCCTGATTGCCCTGATAACACGTCGCAGTACCTGAGATCACCAGCGCCGGGGCGTCGACGATCTGGAAGGGGGTGGTTCTGACATCCCCCTGTCCGTTACAGCGGGTCACTGCGTAGTACGTACCCGGTTCGAGGGCCCGGGTCGTCTTCGTCGCGTTGTATTCATCGGAGGCTGGCCCCTTCTTCGTCACCAGAGTCGCCGAGTACACCGGTTTGGCGAGATCGTTGCCATCAGGAGACACCGTCAACTTGCACGCCGGACGTACGGAACCTACTTCGTCCACCAGCAGATCAATCCTCAACTTGCTCCCGAATTGCGAGCCGATCGGTTGGATCCCACCACTCGCATCGACGATCGAGGCCTCGTAACCCGCGATGTCGATGTCGTCGTCGGCTGCCGCGACTCCGGGGTTCATCGCCACCGCGGCCCCTGCCACCACAAGGCCCGCGCACACCGAGCCGATTATGCTCCTACGCATTGCATTTCTTACTCTGGTGGTCGTCGTGCGACCGGGATGGTGTGGCCGGCACTCGAATGAGTGCCGGCCATCGACCTCATGTCAGGTGCTCACTTGATCTCCTGGCCGCCCCTGAGGACGACGCCGGTGGCCGGCAACGAGTAGTTGTCAAACGTGGTCGTGTACCCGGGCTTCGCTGCGGTGCCGAGGCACTTCAGTGTCGGCCGCAACGTGTTGTCGTACGTTTCGTAAGAGAACGTCGATGTCGATGCGCGATCTTCACCGGTTGACGCGTTCCTCAGGGGCACCTTGTAGGTCGACTCGTACACCGCGACGTCGAGACCCTTCGGCCGGACGTAGACCTCCTTCGCAGAGTCGAAGCAGGTCGCGGTGCCGCTAAAGACCAACGGCGGGGCGTTCTGGATGTTGACGTCGAACGAGTTGGTGTACAAGGTCTCCTTCGAGTTACGGCAGGTGACGACTCCCGCGTACTGGTTCGTCTTCAGCTTCGACGTCACCTTGCCTCCGGCGGAGAAGTTGTCGTCGCTCCGCAAGCTGAACGTCGTCTTGTAGGACGGCTTGTCGGCACCCGCTGGTGTGAGGGCGAGACTGCAGGTGACTCGATCGGTGGAATCGACGGCGACATAAATTTTCACCTTGCTGCCGAAGGGCGAGTCGAGCCCCCGGTCGGCACCGGAGGGGTCGACCAGCTGGACGCCGGTGTACCCGGCGACATCGGCCATGGCGACACCGGGGTTCATGGCCACGACCGCGCCGGCCACCATGAGACTTGCAAACACCGAACCGATCAGTTTCGTGCGCATATCTTTTCCTTATTTCTCCGGGATGGTCGTCGTGCGACCGGGGTTGCATTGATGGGGAGCGAAATTGTCAGCGGGACTCGACCCCGCCTGCCTTGAGGACCACGTCGGTGGCCGGCAGCGTGTAGCTGTCGAAGGTGGTCGTGTACCCGGGCTTCGACGTGGTGCCAAGGCACTTGAGTGTCGGCCGCACCGAGGTGTCGTAGGCCTGGTAGGCGAAGGTCGACGTCGATGCACGATCGTCGCCGGTCGTCGCGTTCCTCAGGGTGACCTTGTAGGTCGACTCGTAGATCTGGACGTCGAGACCCTTCGGTCGGACGTAGGCCTCCTTCGCCGAGTCGAAGCAGGTGGCGGTGCCGCTGAACACCAACGGCGGCGCATTCTGGATGTTGACGTCGAACGAGTCCGTGTACACCGTCGCCTTAGAGGTGCGGCAGATGAGCGTGGCGGCATACTTGTTCGTGAACAGCCGGGGTGTCACCTTGACGCCGGATACGAATCCGCCGTCATTCCGCAGGGAGAAGGACGTCTGGTAGGCGGCGGTCTCGGACCCCTCGGGCGTGAGGGCGATGCGGCATGACACCCGATCCATGGTGTTCACCGACACGTAGACCTTGAGTTTGCTGCCGAACGGCGAGTCCATTCCGCGGTCAGCACCGGCGGGATCTACCAGTTGCGTTCCCGTGTACCCCCCGACCTCTGCCATTGCGACACCGGGATTCATGGCGGTTACCGCTCCAGCGACCATGAGACTTGCGAACACTGAGCCAATCAGTTTCTTGCGCATATCTTTTCCTTGTTCTGTGGCTGCTGGTGCAGCCGACTTGTGGTGCCTGGCGTCCCGACCGATCGGGATTTCGCAATGGCCTTTCCGTGCACGCGTGGCGACACCTAGAAGGAGGGTTTGCCCTGCAGTGCCACGTCAACGGCCGGAAGCGTGAAGCTGCCCAGGTCGGGGGTGTACTGCGGTTTCGACGCCGTGCCGAGGCACTTGAGGATCGGCGTGACGTTCATGTCGTAGGACTCATAGCGGAAGTTCGACACCGACGCGCGGTCCGGCCCCGTGGTCGCGTTGGTCAGACGCGCCTTGTACGTGTACTCACCCGCCCGTACGTCGAGCCCTTTCGGCCGTACCTTCTTCTCGTTTGCCTCGTCGAAGCACGTTGCCGTGCCGGAGAAGATCAGGGCCGGCGCCGCGGTGATCGCGAAACCCTCGTCGTTCCTGAAGATCTGGTTCTTCTTCACCACACACACCACGGACGAGGCGTACGAGCCCGTGGCGAGTTTCGACGTCGTCTTCTGGCCGTAGAAGTAGCTGCCGTAATCCGAGCCATCCTTCTTCACGGGGATGGTGGACGTGTACGCGATCTTCCCCGATGACGTGGCCACGGTCAGCGTGCATGTCGGCCTGTCCGCCGTGAACAGTGCCGATACGACCACCTCCAGCTTGTTGCCGAACTGGGAGTTCAGTGGCTGCTCGGCCCCATTCGGGGCGATGAGAAAGCTCTGGGCGTAGCCGCCGGTCCCTGCCGAGGCGGCTCCCGGACTCATCGTGGCGAACGCGCCCACCACCATCAGACCCGCACACAGCGAGCCGATCATCTTCTTGATCACGTGTTCCTCCACCGTTGCCGCCACGGGCGTGGCCGTCTTCGCGAAGCGACTCGATCTCGGAGCGAGAGCAACAGGTCGGTGATGCCGCAATGGCGAATCTAGAGCGAACTGTAAACGATCAGAAACCGCAAAACCGGTATTACGGAATAATTAACGACGAGTAACCCGATAATCACGGAAATATCTCAGCGGGCCCTCTAGCTGCAGAAACATTGATGCGATGCAATCACTCGAACGCGTGAACAATCGTTCTTATTGTTTGTTCTGCAGGGTAAACAATAGGTGAATGGGCCTTTGCGCTGCGTCCCCTACCTGTTCCCTCACGCCGGATGATCGGTTCTCGACACGACGCGGCGACGCGACATCAGGTGAACGCGCAGAGGCCGGCACTCGTGGAGTGCCGGCCTCTGTTCACATGCCCACCGAGGCTGCGCCCGGCTGCGCTCGGGTCAGTTCGGGACGAGCGCGATGGTGGAGGGCGCCGAGAACGGCCCGTCGAACTCCACCACGTCACGCGGGTTGCTTGCGGACCCCGAACAGATGAGGCGCGCGGAGTAAGGCCCGCTGCTGTACGAGTCGTAGCTGAACGTCGACGTCGAGGCCTTCTGATCGCCCGACGTCGCCCCACGAAGCCGGACCTTGTAGGTCTGGCCGTAGCGGATCAATTCCAGCCCGACCGGACGGACGGAGCGCTGCTTGGCCTGCGAGTAGCAGCGCGCGGTCCCGGAGATGACCGCCGGTGGAGCATTGACGATTGTCACGGAGGCGTCCTTGGACGTGACGAAACCGTCATCGTCGCAGCGGGCAGTCACGGTGTAATCGCCCGGGGACAAGGCGGCGGTGGTCTTGCTGCCGCCGAATACGGTGTTGCTGTACTGCGCCTTCATCGTCACCCGGGACGACACCGACGCGCCCGTCTCCTGATTCGTGGTCTCGAGGAGACATTTCACCGGAGCCTTGAATCTGTAGCCCACGACACCTCGGGTCTGGCGATACACCTTGAAGGACACGGTGACCTTGTTGCCGTACCTCGACTCATCGGTTCCCGGCGGGTTGAGGACGCCTGTGGGGTCCACGACCGAGGCATTGAACTCGAAAACACCCGGAAGAGCCCCCGCGGATGCGACCGCGGGGGTCACGGCCAGGGCACCGCCGGTGACCATCAGGCTCGCACAGAGTGCAGCCGCGCTGGATCTACGCATGGAACGTCTCTTCTCTCTCCGATGCCGCCGCCGAGCAGGCCGGAACGTCAAGCGATTCGATGGCATTACTAGTCGGCGACCAGACTGACGTTCGTGTCCGGCGGGGTGATGGTGCCGGGGAAGGTGAAGACCCGACCCGGGTTGCGTGCAGTTCCGCCACACTTGAGCTGCG
>NZ_JAEMTF010000176.1 GCF_016462415.1 Williamsia sp.
CGGGAGGATCGGGGGCGCTCGGGTGCCGCGGGCACGGCGGCGCGCCGGTCCGTGGACCGTTCGCCGGCCGGGCCGGGAACGCGGGGTCCGCCGCCTGCGGTACTCACCGAACAACCCTCTCACAGGGCAACGGCGTTCTGAGGGAACCGAACCGCCTCGACCCCGCGGTGGTGTCGCGGTCCGGCGTTCAGCAGGCGGGGGTCGCAGCGGGGCGGTGCACCTCGAGGTGTCGGGCGATCTCACGGGCGGTCTCCACCGGGATCTCCATCTGACAGACGTGACCGACCGCACCGAACATGACCAGCCGTGATCCGGCGATCGTACGGATCAACCGCGGCGCTATCGCCGAGCTCACCAGCTTGTCGCGGCCGCCCCAGACCACCAGGGTCGGCGCGGTGATCTGCCGCGCCCGTCGCCAGTGATCGCGGCCCGACATCCACAGCCAGCTCGTCACGAGTGCGTTGAGGCTGCGCGACAACGCCTCCGGCGCCCACGGCAGTTCGGCGCGGGCGACGGCGTGTTCGACGGCCTGGGCGATCCGGGTGGCGCCCAGTGTCTGGGGTCGGACCATGATCTCGCGCAGCGTCTGCGCCACCTGCCGCTCGGGGTGCGCGCGGCCGAGGTAGCCGAACACCGCCGGTCCCACGCGCGGCACGGTGGCCAGCGTCAACGGGATGAACGACAGCCTGCGCACCCGCGGACGCAGGTCCGGGAAGGCCGGCGAGATGAGCGTCAGGGTGTGCACCAGGTCGGGACGGGCGGCAGCGACCCGCGCGACGATGGCGCCGCCGAGGGAGTTGCCGACCACGTGCGCACCACCGAGGTGTTCGAGGACCGCGATCACCGAGTCGGTCATCATCGTCAGCGAGTAGCCGCCGTCGGCCGGAGGATCGGAGAACCCGAAGCCCGGTAGGTCCATGGCGTAGCCGTCGAGTACCGGCGCGAGCACCTCACCGAGATCGGTCCAGTTCAGCGACGAGCCGCCGAGACCGTGGACGTAGAGAACCCGTCCGGCGACCGCCGGGGCGGTGTCGGAACCCCGCGCCACACGACGCAGGTAGATCCGGAAGGGAGCGAGGTCGACGTGGCGGCCCGGCCACAGGTCGGTGTCCCGGTCCAGGGGTGCGAGCAGGTCGCGTAACGGCGACGGGCCCGGGGAATCGGAGGGATCAGACATCGGCTGGTGGCTACCCGGCTGGGTCACAGCGGGGTCGGTGCTCGACACCTCTCCAGCATGCCTCACCGCCCGGTGACGGCGATGAGCACCGAGTACTGTCGACGCATGCCTGGCTCCCCTGACCGTGTCGCAACCGATTCGGCGAGCCGCCGCAACACCCGTATGCCGCGCAGTGCCCGTCGCATCCAACTGCTCGACGCCGCCAGTGAGATCTTCGTCGAACGCGGCTACCACTCCGCGGGCATGGACGAGATCGCGGTGCACGCCGGCGTCAGCAAACCCGTTCTGTACCAGCATTTCCCGGGCAAACTGGACCTCTATCTCGCGGTCCTGGAGGCACACGCCGACTCGCTGGTGGTCGAGGTGCGCAAGGCGCTGGAGATGACCACCAACAACAAGATGAGGGTGTGGGCCGCGGTCAACGCGTTCTTCGACTTCATCGACCAGGACCACCAGGGCTACCGCCTGATCTTCGAGTCCGACGCCCTCGACCCCGCGGCGATCCGACGGGTCGAGGGGGCCACCGAGGCATGCGTCGACGCCGTCTACGGACTCGTCATGCACGACTCCGGCCTCGACCCCTACCGCTCGCGGATGCTGGCCGCCGGACTCGTCGGCGCGAGTCAGGTCAACGCCCGTTACTGGCTCGACGCAAAGCGCCCCATCAGCAAGCGCGAGGCCGTGGACACGACCGTCGAGCTGCTGTGGGGCGGCTTGTCACACGTTCCGCTCATGAAGGACTCCGGGGAGTCCTGACCCTCTCAGGCCGCGCCGAAACCGACCTTCGGCCGCTCGGAGGAGCCGACCTCGACGTAGGCGATCTTGGTGACCGGCACGAGGTAGCGGGCGCCCTTGTCGTCGGTGAGACGCAGGAGCTGTTCCTTGCCCGACAGTGCGGACTCCACGGCGGCGTGGACCTCGTCGCTCGTCTGGTCGGACTGCACCACCAGTTCGCGAGAGCTGTCGGTGATCCCGATCTTCACGTCAACCGTCACGGTTCGTTCTCCTCAACATCGTGTGCATGGTGCTCGCTGATCCGAGTTCGGACCGCATCGCCCCAAGGCTAGTTGAGGAGTCGCCGAGCCCAGCACTCGATCCGCTGCTGGCGAACACCGGGCGCTCGTGCGAGCGGTCAGTCCAGACCCAGACGGGCCATGCGCGCGGCGTGGCGGTCCTGGATGGAATCGAAGAAGGTCGAGATACGGGTGAAGTCGGCGACCTCGCTGAACAGCAGACCGGTCAGTTCCTCCTCGGAGGCCAGCACGTGCTGGGCCTGCGTGATGGCCTCACCGAGCAACCTCCGACCCCACAGTCGCAGCGGCGACGCCAGCGACGGGTCGGCGGCGATGGCCGCACGCACCTCCTCGCAGGCGAACTCGGAGTGGCTGGTCTCGGCCATCACCCGCTGCACGATCGTCTCGGCGTCGGCGGGCAACGTGTGGGCGACCTCGAGGTAGAAGTCAGCCGCCAGACCGTCGCCGATATACGCCTTGACCATCGACTCCAACCACGTGTTCGGGGTGGTGGAGCCGTGGTACTGGTCGAGGACCGGCCGGTAGTGCGTGACCGTGTCGACCACGTCCTGCCCACGCCGGGTCAGTTCGTCGGCGAGGACCTCGAAGTGGGCCATCTCCTCGCCGGCCATCTGCGCCATCGCCACGCGACCGCGGATGTGTGGCGCCATCCGCGCCTCGTCGGTCAGTCGGTAGAAGGCCGCCAACTCGCCGGCCAACAGCACACCGAACAACGACGTGATGCCCGGATCGTCCTGGGGGATCTGGGGCGCGTCGGGCTGCGGCGAGGTCGAGGACATGGCCCGATCGTAGGAGATGATCGTCGTCGGCGGGGGCGGGTGACCGTCCCCGGGGAGTGTGCCGTGCAGGGCACGAGGCGCTCACCACGTACAATCGCTTCCAGACGCGCTGGCGCGGGGGCATCAACAGCCCTCCGGAGCCCGCCGTCACACACAATGTGCGCGCACTTCTCGACCGATCTCGAGCCGTGAAACTTCGGCTCCCGCCCACGAACCCCGGTTCGCCCCGGCGGTGTGAAGCCCTTTTCGTGCGTGCTCCGAAACATCGGAAGGCACCGAAATCACTACCGAAAACTCCGCCGCCACCGGCGTGACCACCGACCCGACCATCGACGACGCCGTGGTCGTCGTCGCCGAGACCCCGGACAGCGACACCCCACAGACCACCGTCGTCGACACCGAGACCCACGTCGCCCCGACCTTCGCCGAGCTCGGCGTCCGCCAGGAGATCGTCGACGCACTCGCCGACGACGGCAAGACCAACACCTTCGCGATCCAGGAACTCACCCTGCCGCTGGCGATGGCCGGCGACGACCTCATCGGTCAGGCCCGTACCGGCATGGGCAAGACCCTGGGTTTCGGAGTACCGCTGCTGCACCGCATCTCCATGGTGTCGCCCGGCAGCGAGGGCAAACTGCGTCCGCTCGACGGAACCCCTCGCGCGCTGGTCATCGTCCCGACCCGCGAACTCTGCATCCAGGTCACCGGTGACCTGCAGGTGGCCGCGGCCAAGCTCGACGTCGACCCGCAGCCCAAGCCGAAGCGCAAGCTGTCGATCACCTCGATCTACGGCGGTCGTCCCTACGAGTCGCAAATCGCCGAGCTACAGGCCGGTGTCGACGTCGTCGTGGGCACTCCCGGACGACTGATGGACCTCGCCCAGCAGGGCCACCTCATCCTGGGCAAGGTGCAGATCCTCGTCCTCGACGAGGCCGACGAGATGCTCGACCTCGGGTTCCTGCCCGACATCGAGCGCATCATGCGATCGCTGCCCGATCAGCGTCAGACGATGCTGTTCTCGGCGACCATGCCCGGCCCGATCGTCACGCTGGCCCGTACCTTCCTGAACCGGCCGACACACATCCGCGCCGAGCACGCCGGCGACTCCGCGGTGCACGACCGGACCAAGCAGTACGCCTACCGCGCCCACGCGTTGGACAAGGCCGAACTGGTGGCCCGCGTCCTGCAGGCCGAGGGCCGCGGCGCGACCATGATCTTCACCCGCACCAAGCGAACCGCGCAGAAGGTCGCCGACGACCTCGAAGAACGCGGCTTCAAGGTCGGTGCCGTCCACGGTGACCTCGGTCAGGTCGCCCGCGAGAAGGCCCTCGGACGCTTCCGTGACGGCAGCATCGACGTCATCGTGGCCACCGATGTCGCCGCCCGCGGTATCGACATCGACGACGTCACCCACGTCATCAACTACCAGTGCCCCGAGGACGACAAGGCCTACGTGCACCGCATCGGCCGTACCGGCCGCGCGGGTCGTACCGGTATCGCGGTCACGCTCGTGGACTGGGACGAGCTGCACAAGTGGAAGCTCATCAACGACGCCCTGAACCTGGGCATCCCGGAGCCGGTCGAGACCTACTCCAGCTCCGAGCACCTGCGCGCGGACCTCGACATCGCCGACGGGACCAGCGGACGCCTCGAAGGGGCGATCTCGCAGGCCGAGAGCGACCGTCG
>NZ_JAEMTF010000177.1 GCF_016462415.1 Williamsia sp.
CGTCACGCCCGCAACGACCGCGCCATCTCGAGTTCGGTCAGATGCGGATGTGCCGGGTTCGTCGTCGAACGACCGGTGACCGCGAAGTCGTTGCGCTCGTAGAACCGTCGAGCGCGGACGTTGGTCGTCGCCACGTGCAGCAACATCCGCGAGGTGTGGGGCCTCGCCCAGTTCGTCATCGTCGTGAGCAGCAGCTGGGCGACACCGGTCCCGCGACACCACGGCACCACGTAGACGCCGTAGAGCCAGGCGTCGTCGTCGGTGATCTCACCGCGCATCGAAGCCGTCCAGGATCCGTCCTCCGCGACGGCAACGACGCCCAGCCCGCGCTCCCCCTGCATCCGCGCCAACCGGTGTCGCCAGTCGTCCTCGGTGGCCCCGCGTGCGTGGTCGAGGGTCTCGCCGAACGCCTCCGGGGTGTCGGCGAGTCCGGCGAGACGCATGTCGCGATACTGCTCCCAGTCGTCGACGCCGAGCCGGTGGATCTGCATGAGGCGACGCTAGATCGCGGACTCCACCGAGTCGATCGAATTACCGGCGGCGCTCAGGGCTGCCGGAAGACGGCCAGTTCGTCGGCACGCGGGTCGGTGACGACGGCGTCGGCGCCGAGCGATGAGTCGCCGAACGTGCGGACCGGGCGACTCGAGCCGACGCGATCCCATCCCGGATCGCCGGTGGTGGCGAACCGGACCCAGGTCGAATGCATGTCGTCGGCGAGATCCTGCGGCGGGGTGGGCCCGGTGAGCTGTGACGACCCGTCGAGGGTGTCGAACACGAAGGCCAACTCCAGGGCGTGACACGCGCGCAGGTCTCGGACCGGGGTCGGCCATGCGAACTCGTACTGCCAGGCCGGCTGATCCCGCGCCGCGATGGCGTCCACGAGATCGGCTGTGCCGGAACGGAACGAATAGTCGGTGAACATCGCACACATCACGTCACCGGGCGACTCATCGGGTCGATTGCGCGTGTACGTCGCGACCGCCTCGGGTCCGACACCGAGTCGGCCGACGATCCCGGGAAGCATCTCGGCGGTGACGACGGCAGCGAGACCGCTGGGGACGAGGAAGAACCGCATCTCCTCGCGTGTCGTGCCCGCGAGCACCTCGACGCCGCAAGCGGCGCCGGCCCGGATGGCATCGATCGGGAGGGCGGGCAGGACATCGCCGTCGATGGTCGGGAACATGCTCATCACGCCGAGTCCGCGGGCGATGGTGCTCGCGCCCCACCGACTCGGGTTCGGGTCGCCGACGAGCGCCAGACCGAGCGCGTCCTGCGCCCGCTGGAGTTCAGCGGTGGTCAGGTCGGCCACACCGACGACGGTCGGCGGCAGACCGAGGGTCTCGGTGAACTCGCTCGCGACGAGTCGCGCGTCGCCCAGGTCCGACGCGGACGTCCCGTTCCCGCTCTGCACGATCGCGCGGCGGAACAACCCCTCGGCGCGGGGTGAGGCGAGTAGTGCCGCGATGCTCATCGCGCCCGCCGACTCGCCGAACACGGTGACCTGGTCGGGATCGCCGCCGAAGTCGGCGACGTTGTCGCGCACCCACTCCAGCGCCGCGATCTGGTCACGTAGACCGCGGTTGTCGGGCGCCCCGGCCAGGCTCAGGAACCCCAGAGCGCCGAGACGGTAGTTGATGCCGACCACCACGACACCGTCGCGGGCGAAGGCGGCACCGTCGTAGGTGGGCAGTCGGTGCGTGCCCCGGGTGAACGCCCCGCCGTGGATCCACACCATGACCGGGAGTCGGCCGGTTCCCGGCTCCGGTGTCCACACCGACAGGTTGAGCGACTCGTCGCCATCGATGATGACACTCGGCAGCAGCTCCGAGGTGGGCGCCGGGTACGGGCCCTGCGGCGGGGTCGGTCCGTGGTCGGTCGCAGGTCGCTCGCCCTCCCAGGGCTCGACCGGGCTCGGCGCCGCGAACCGGGCGGCGCCCACGAGCGGACCCGCATACGGGATCCCGAGGAAGGCGTGCACCACCGAGTCACCGACGGTGACTCGTCGTCCGCGCACCACGCCCGCCCTGGTCGTCACCCGGACACCGGTCATCGCTTCGTCAACACTCACCACTTCACCATGCCATGCCATGCGAGAGTGACCCGATGATCGTCGAACATGCGCTCCTGCAGGTGACACCGGGTCGGGGTGAGGAGTTCCGTGCCGCGTTCGCAGAGGCGAAGTCGATCATCGCCGGTATGCCCGGTTTCTCGGGTCTGCGTCTGTCGCGCGGCATCGAGAGTCCCGACACCTACCTGCTGCTGGTCGAGTGGCAGACGCTCGCAAACCACACCGACGGCTTCCGCGGGTCACCGGAATACGAACGGTGGCGGGCGCTGCTCCACCACTTCTACGACCCGTTCCCGGTCGTGGAGCATTTCGACCCGGTCGACGGGGTGTGACCCCTCAGGCCGACGGCAGGTACTCCGCGCGCAGCTGCTTCTTGAGCAGCTTGCCCGCCTCGGTCCGCGGCAGCTGCGCGACGAAGTCGACGCTGCGGGGACACTTGAACGCGGCGATGTGCGACCGGCAGTGCGCGATGAGCGCGGCCGCGAGATCGTCTGTTGCCGAGTCGGGATCGACGAGCTGGACCACTGCGCGGACCTCCTCGCCGAGATCGTCGTGCGGCACTCCGATCACTGCGGCATCGAGGACCGCGGGATGCTCGATGAGGACGTTCTCGGCTTCCTGCGGGTAGATGTTCACTCCACCGGAGATGATGAGGAACGACGATCGGTCGGTCAGGTAAAGGTATCCGTCGGCGTCGAGACGGCCGACGTCACCGACACTGCGCCACCCGTCGGCGTTCGTGGTCTCCTGCTCCTTGGTCTGATCGCCGAGGTAGGAGAACGGCGGCGAGTTCTCCGCCCAGATCGCACCGACCTCACCCACCGGCAGTTCGACGCCCTCGTCGTCGCAGATGTGCAGGGTTCCCATGAGGGACTTGCCCACCGACCCCGGATGGGCCAGCCAGTCGTCGGCGCCGATGAACGTGAACCCGGCCAACTCCGACGACGACCAGTACTCGAACACGATGGGACCCCACCAGTCGATCATCGCCCGCTTCACCTCGATCGGGCACGGGGCCGCGGCGTGAACCACGCCTGCGAGGCTGGACACGTCGAAGGACAATCGTTGCGGCTCGGGCAGTTTCAACATCCGGACGAACATCGTCGGGACGAACTGACCCGTCTGCACCTTGTACGTCTCGATCGCGCGCAGCGCCTCGACGGGATCGAACCGTTCCATCACGACGACCGTGCCACCGAGGCGCAACGCTCCCATCGACCATCCGATCGGAGCCGAGTGGTACAGCGGGGCGGGCGAGAGGTAGACCGTGCCCTCCTGGGCCCCGATGCCGCGCAGGAACAGCACCATCGGGTCGGCCTCGGCCGGTACCGGGTCATCGGCCAGTGGACGCCGGATTCCTTTGGGGCGTCCGGTCGTTCCGGAGGAGTACTGCAGCAGGTCACCCTCACCGGCCGCCGGCGGGATCGTCGTGTCGGCCGAGGCCAGCTCGGTGTCGTAGTCGCGGTATCCGTCGATCGGACCGAACTGCGCGAGGCGATGGGTCACCGTGGGGACGAGGTCATCGGTCAGCTCGGCCGACGCGTCGAGATTCGCGCTGGCGACGAGGACCTGTGCGGCGCAGTCGTTCACGATGTACGCGATCTCGTTCGCCGTCAGATGGCGGTTGACGGGCGTGAAGTAGAACCCGCCGAGACGACACGCCCAGAACACCTCGTGGAAGCGATGCGAGTTCTCCGACAGCATCGCGACCACGTCACCGCGCTGCAGTCCGTAGGACCTCAGCAGGTTGGCCAGTCGTACCGCGCGGTCGGCGAGCTCGGCGTAAGTGGTGGTGACCCCCGAACCGGCCATGACCACGGCGACGCGATCCGGATCCGACGCCGCCCAGGTCACGGGGTTGTCGCTCCAGCCGTCGAGCGGCGTTTCCGGGGTGGCAGCGTCAGGTGCGGATTGGTCGGCCATCGGTGTCGGGCTCCTTTGCCACGGTGAAGTCGTTGGAACAAATCTCAATATATGTCCCAACACTCCAGGAGTCCAGAGCGATCGCTCGGTTGCCTACGCGCAGACTTCCCGGCGGATTCGTGGGCGCCTCCGGTTCCACTGTCGCTCGACCGTTATCGGCATCGGTGAATCTCGCCGTAATCAGACGTGGTGTTCTCCGCGAGAGTTAAGGTCCAATTCGCCAGCTTGAACTGCACTGAGCTGCATCTCAACCGAATCCCGCCGACCGGCTATCGGCACCATCTCGGAAAGGCACGAACATGATCGGTGAAATCATCGGAAGCATCCTCGGCGGAGGTTTGGGCGGCGGCGGCGGTATCGGAGACCTGCTGACCGGTCTGTTGGGCTCTCTCCTCGGCGGCGGTGGCGGATTCGGCTCGAGCTAGCTCGACGGCCGACCACAGATGCTCCCGCCGGCTCGCTGACCCACCCCACGGTTCAGCGAGCCGGGGTGAGCGCAGCGGTCGTATGCCCGGTTCATCCGACATGACCATGAATCACGCCGTGGTCACACCGAATCGCTTCTCGAAGCCGTCGGGGATGATGATGTCGTCGCGGGAGAGTTCGTGGATGCTCTT
>NZ_JAEMTF010000016.1:0-51467 GCF_016462415.1 Williamsia sp.
GGAGGGCCGGGCGCGACCCGTTGCGGGGGCGGCGGAATACGGGACGGGTCGTCGACGACCATCAACGGGCCGCCGCAGCGCGGGCATCCCGATCGGCGCGGGTCGTGCGGTGCCTGGATGCGACAGCGCGGACAGAAGTCCATCACTCGTCCATGGTGGCACGCCACCGGCCGCGACGTCCCACGACCGGATCGCTCCACAAGTTATGCACAGGTTCGGCACCGCGTCCGTGCTGTGCGGTATGCAAACGATGGTTTGCTCCGCTCAACAAAACCGTCCCACTTGCACGAATTTCAGTGACCAGGCTCACTAAATTGATCCGTACGGCTCGGTTTGTCCACAGTTTCCACAGCCTCATCCACAGGTTGAGGGTCGGCTGCCACGCCCTGTGCCTGCGGCGCGACACCGCCCCTGTGGATAGATCTCGAAGGTCACAGCAGTTGCTCACAGACCGACGGACGACCACCGGGCACGCTTCTCCATCGCCGACCAGGCGCCGGTGACCACACCGTCCACCGCGGCCGCCATCTCGAGTTGACCGCCGGTGAGTCGGGCGAGTAGAGGCTTCGACGGCGAGATCACGTCGACGTGGGCGTCGGGGTACCGCTCGGCGATGACCGATCGCAGCACGCCGACGGCGTCGACGAGTCCGACCTCCACCGCTCGGCGACCGATCCAGACGTCTCCGGAGAACAGTGTCTCGTCGTCACCGGAGAGCTTGGCGCCCCGCCGCTGACGTACCCACGCGATGAACGCCTGGTGCAGGTCGGCCTGGATGCCCGACAACCACTCGACGTCCTCGGGCTTCTCCTCGGAGAACATGTCGAGCCGCGCCTTGTTGCTGCCCGCGCTGTAGATGCGGCGTTCGAGCCCGATCTTGCCGATCAACTCGGCCGCGCCGAAGCCGGACGACACGACACCGATGGATCCGACCATCGACGTGCGCGCCGCGAAGATCTCGTCGGCAGCACACGCGATCCAGTAACCACCCGACGCCGCGACGTCCTCACAGAACGCGAGCACCCGGACGCCGTTCTCCGACGCCAGCTGGCGCACGCGCTCGGCGATGTACTCCGATTGCGCCGGCGACCCGCCTGGGGAGTTGATGACCAGGACGACCGCCTTGACCCGCTCCCCGGTGAACGCGCGCTTGAGGACACTCTCCACCCCGTCGGCCGTCAGACCTCCACGTCCCACGCCGACCGCACCGATGTGGCCCTCGAGCCGGACCACCGCGACCCGATCGGGACGGGGTGCGCCCAGCGCGTGCTTCAGCCTCGTCAACGGTCCGTCGCTCATGGAAGTCACTCTAGGCTTGCGGTCATGGAGATCTGTGTTTTCACCGAGCCGCAGCAGGGTGCCACCTACGACGAGCTGTTGGCCGTCGCGCAGACGTCGGAGGCGGCCGGCTACACCGGCTTCTTCCGCTCTGACCACTACCTCGCGATGAACGTCGCCGACGGTGTCGGCCCGTCGGACGCCTGGATCACCCTGGCCGGCCTCGCACGGGAGACGTCTCGGATCCGGCTGGGCACCCTGGTCACCTCGGCGACGTTCCGACTGCCCGGACCGCTGGCGATCTCGGTGGCCGGGGTCGACGCGATGTCGAACGGTCGGGTCGAGTTCGGCATCGGTGCCGGTTGGTACGAGTCCGAGCACACCGCCTACGGGATCCCGTTCTCCCGTCTCGGCGAGCGCTTCGACCGACTCGAGGAGTACCTCGCCGTGATCACGGGGCTGTGGTCCACGCCCGTCGGGGACCGGTTCACGTTCGACGGCAGCCATTTCCAGCTCACCGACTCCCCCGCGCTGCCCAAGCCCGTGCAACAGCCCGGCCCGCCGGTGATCATCGGCGGCGCAGGGAAGAAGCGCACCCCCGCGCTCGCCGCCCGGTACGCCGCGGAGTTCAACACGCCGTTCATGTCACCCGACGACGCCGCACCGCTCTACCGACGTGTCGACGAGGCGTGCGAGCTCGTCGAGCGCTCCACCCCGATCCGACATTCCGCCGCGCAGGTCGTGTGCTGTGGCCGCGACGACGCCGAGGTCGCGCGGCGCGCCGAGGCGATCGGACGTGACGTCGCCGACCTCAGGGAGAACGGCCTGACCGGTTCGCCTGCGGAGATCGTCGACAAGATCGGCCGATTCGCCGACGTGGGCGCCACCCGCGCCTACCTCCAGGTGCTCGACCTGTCCGATCTCGCCCACGTCGAACTCATCGGCTCCGAGGTGCTGCCGCAGCTGTAGGCGCCGACCCCGACATGTCAGACTGACTCCCATGTCAGCCACGGTGGCCTTCGACGATCATCTGCGGGCGATCGGTGCGGCGACCGGTCGCATGACCGCGGCGGCCCTGGCCGCGGGTCCCGACGCCCCGGTGCCGACGTGCCCGGAGTGGACCGTCGCCGACCTCCTCGCCCACCAGGGCATGGTGCACCGGTGGGCACACGCCCACATCACCGCGACCGAGCCGCCGTTCGCCGACGTGGACGCCGTTCTCGCCGAGGTCGATCCCGACGAACTACCGGAGTGGCTCGCCGAGGGATCCGACGAGCTCGTCGACGCACTCTCGGCGGCGCCTGCCGATCTCGACGCCTTCGTGTTCATCGAGACCGGGCGGACCCCGTTGGAGTTCTGGGCCCGTCGTCAGGCCCACGAGACGACCATCCACGCACTCGACGCCATCTCTGCCGCCCGGGGCGAGATCCCGCCGCCCACGGCCATGGGCGTGACGCCGGCGTTCGCCGCCGACGGACTCGACGAGCTGGTCGTCAGCTTCCTGTCCCGCGGCCGATCCAAGCTCTATGACGGCGCGCCGTTCCGCATCGTGATAGCCCCCGACGACACCGACCACGCCTGGACCCTGCGGGTCACCGAATCCGCCCTCACCGCCGAGCGTGAGCTCGACGACTACGCCGAGGTCTGGTGGAGCGGCGCCGCGGCCGCGTTGTACGCCGGGTTGTGGAACCGCGGCGGTGACATCACCACCGCCCGGGGTGACGCCGCCGTGTTGGAGAACTGGCACAGCCGACACCGCATACGAGGACGATGAGTACTTTCGAAGTTCGCTGGCTGACCGCATTCCTCGACTTCCCCGCCGACGAGTTCGGCAGCGAGGTCACGTTCTGGCGCGCCATCGCGGGCAGCACCGTCTCACCGCCGCGCGGTGACAAGCGACAGTTCGCGACGCTCGAGCCGTTCAACGGCGACCCGCACCTCCGCGTCCAGCGTCTCGAATCAGGCGACGGTGGCGTGCATCTCGACCTGCACGTCGACGATCTCGAGGCCGCGGTGGTCGAGGCCGGCCGACTCGGCGCCGAGGAGGTACACCGGTACCCGGACGTGGTGACGATGCGCTCGCCGGGCGGTTTCGTCTTCTGCCTGGTGCCCTGGGAGGGGCAGAAGACCCGGTCGCGTCCGATCCGCTGGCCGGGCGACACGATCAGCATCATCGACCAGGTCAGCATCGACATCCCGGCCCGCGTGTTCGAGACCGAATGCGAGTTCTGGCAACGACTGACCGGGTGGGAGCTGACCGACAACGACAGCCCCATGTTCCGCCATCTCGACCGCCCGAACCACATCACCATCCGGATCCTGCTGCAGCGCATCGATTCCGGCGAGATCGGCGGCCATGTCGACCTCGCCAGCACCCATCCCGCCGACGAGGTCTCCCGTCATGAGGACTGGGGCGCGGAGGTGCTCGCCGAGTTCCCGAACTGGACGGTGATGGCCGACCCGACCGGTCGCCGCTACTGCATCACCTCGCGCAATCCGCGCACGGGCGAACTCCCCACCGCATGACCGCCGACGCACTCGCATACCGGACCGTCGAGGTGGACGGGTTTCGCTGGCGGATGATCGACCAGGGCGCCGGCCCCGCGGTCCTGCTGTGCCACGGCTTCCCCGGCCTCGCCTACAGCTGGCGGCACCAGGTACGCGCGTTGTCGGCCGACGGATACCGGGCGATCGCCCTGGACATGCCCGGTTACGGCGGCACCGACCGTCCGGACGAGATCGCGCAGTACTCGTTCGCCGCGGTCGCCGCGCGGATCGTCGCCCTGCTCGACGAATTGGGGATCGACGACGTGCTCGGGGTCGGCCACGACTTCGGCTCACCGACGGCGTGGACGCTGGCCCGACACCACCGCGACCGGGTGCGCGGACTGATGTTGATGGCCATGCCGTACGCCCCGGATCGGCTCCCGGTGCCCCCGACGCAGGCGTACGCCCATGTGGCGCAGAGACATTTCTTCCATTTCGACTATTTCCAGGAGCCCGGGGTCGCCGACGCCGAGCTCGACGCCGCACCCGGCGAGTTCCTCGCGCGTGTCTTCCACGCGCTGTCCGGCGATGCGCCCTACCTGCAGACGTGGGACCACCCGAGCGTTCGCGACGGCGCCCGTGTCGGCTACCTCGACGCGTTGCCCCCGGCCCCCGAGCTGCCGTGGCCGTGGTTGACCGTCGAGGAGTTCACCGTCTACGAGACCACGTTCTCCGAGACCGGTTTCACCGGTGGACTGAACTGGTATCGCGCCGCCGACGTCAACTGGGCCGAGATGGCCGGTGACGATCCGGTTCTCGACGTCCCGGCGTACTTCCTCAACGGCGAGAACGATCCGGCGCTGACCATCGCCGGAGAGAAGACCATGGGCCGCATGCGCGAGACGATGCCGAGTCTGCGCGCGGTGCACACCTACGACGGCGCCGGCCACTTCATCATGGCCGAGTGTCCGCGCGAGGTGAGCGCGGCCCTGATCGGGTTCGCCCGCACCCTCGGCTGAGGCGTCTCAGCCCGCCGGATGGGCTCGGTGGAACTCGGTCAGGCGTTGCGCCTCGTCGTCCAATGCCCGTGCGTCCGAGGCACTCACCGCGGCCAGCGGCTCGATCCGTACCGCTCCGGTGTCGTCGGCCGACCAGCGTGCGACGACACGGCCGTCGACCAGTCCCAGCCCGGGCATCAGACCGTTCGGGGTGACGAGCTGGGCGTACACCTCGTCGTCGATGATGCGGCGCCGGTCGGCCTGGGCGGTGACGACGTTGTCGAACGGGGCGAGCAGTCGTGCCGGGGCGGGTTCGTCGGCGTCGATGATGTCGATGCCGTCGAGGTCGAACAGTTCGACGCCGTCGGGGCCACGGAAGCGGTTGAGCTCCCAGTCGGCCTCCATCGCCTCCACCAGTGGGCGGAGTCGGGTCATGCCCGCCCAGGTCTGGATGCCCTTGATCGTCGACGGCCCGAACCCCCGTAGGTAGAGCCGGATCAGATCCTTTCGGGCCTCGTCGCCGACGACCGCGGGCTCGCCGGGACCGACCCAGTCGTCGAAGAGTCGGTACGTGGCGGTGGCATGACCGTTCCACAGCCCGCGCGGCGGGACCTGGACCAGCGGCAGCGTGCACCGCGCGACCGCGGTGAGGGTCGACGGCGCGTCGTCGGGCCACCGCGCCACCAGCTTCTGTCCGAGCTCTCGCGCGGTGAGTGCGCCGCCGGACAGCAACTCTCGGGCGTGGGCGGTGATCTCGGGTGCGGTCGCGTCGACCAGACGCCTCAGATGATTACTGCGGACCTCGCCCTCCATCGCCGCCTGGGCCAGAGGACGGACCCAGCGCGCGTCCTGCGAGTCCATCAGGAACACCGTGCTGCGCAGCAACGCCATCCGCACGACCTCGCGGTCGGTCATCAGGTCGTCGAGCTCGGCGGGGTCGAATCCGTCGATCCGCGACCACAATCCGTAGAACGCGGCCCGCGGATCCTGCGACTGGAGGCCGACGCACCGGTCGAGGACCTCGACGGCGTCCTCGTCGACCCGACTCAGCAGGTGTTGGCGTGCGAGCAACGTCCGGTTCCACTGCCCGAGGGTGACCTCGCCCGCCACCGGCGCATCAGCGGCCATCGTGTCAGCGTCCGCCGGTCGAACGGGCCGATGCGATCTCGCCGAACGTCGCCGTGCGCGCGTCGGATCGGGCGCCGTCGGCGTCCACCCGTTTGTCGACGAGGATGACCTGGCCGATGAACGGTTCCACGATGCCCGCCATGCGGATGGGGGCGGCGATGATGAGCTGGAACCCGAACTGTTCGAACGCGCGCAACGACTGACTGGAGAACGTCTCGTCGGACTTGCTGAACGCCTCGTCGAGCATGAGCGGGGCGAACCCCGGCCGGTGGTCGTCCGGGCTGCTCAGCGAGAAGCTCAGTGCCGCAGCGAGACAGAACGCCACGAGTTTTTCCTGCTCACCACCGGAGTTCGTGGCGGTGTTGCGGTAGGTGTGCACCGGCGGCGCGTCGGCGCCGTCGGCCACCGACATCTCCTTGCCGTAGAAGAAGTAGCTGTTGCGGACGTCGAGGACGTTGTCGCACCAGCGGCGTCCCTCGGTGTCGGTGGCGGTGAGCCGCACGATGAGGTTCTTGATCCGGTAGAACTGTCGGGCCAACACGGCGCCGTCACCCGAGCGCGCCGAGGGTGCGTCCCGGATCATCGCGTCGACGATGCGGCCGAACTCCATCGCCTCGTCGGTCGGGTTGTGCTGCACCGCGATCTGCAGGTACGTGCCGGTGTTGAAGTCGACGCGACGCAGACCGGAGTTGACCTCGGCGATGCCACGGCGGATCCGCTTGTTGGTGTCGCCGATCTCCTTGTAGAGGTTCGACACCGAGTGCGAGATGTCGGTGGTGATGAGCTGCCGGAACCGTTCCTGGGTGGTGGCCAGACCGTGTTCGACGAGACCGGAGTGGATCGAGACGAGGTCGCTCGCGCACTCGATGGTCGCGGTGAGATTGTTCGCCGCGGACGGCCATTCTCGGACGAAGGCCTCCGCCGCCCGGACGATCCGGTTCTCCGCGGTGTCGCGCTCGGCGTTGGCGTCGGCCTGGACGGACTCGAGCGCGTTGCGCAGATCCGAGCGCACCTCGCCGTAGGTGGCCAACGTGAGGTGTTTCTGGCCGGTGGCGAGCACCGACTCCAGCACCCGCTCGAGGTACTCGCGGTCGTCGTCGGCGAGGTCGTCGGTCTCGGGGTTCTGTTCGAGTTCCGCGAGCCACCGGTCCCAGTCGGAGCCGATGTGCCGCAACTGGTCGTTGATCGCGCCGACCCGCGCGACCGCCTCACGCCAGTCGGCGCGCGCGATGTCGACCTGTTCCTCCAGCTCGGCGAGGTCGACACGGTTCTCGCGAACCGCGTCGATCCGGCGGTTGAGCTCGTCGGCGTCGCGGCGCGACGACCACCAGTTCAGCTCCGTCCACGACGAATAGCCGGCCAGGGCGTCGGCGGCCTTGGCGCGTTCGCGGTTGTCCTCCAAGAGGTCCCGCATGTCCTGCGAGATCTGCCTGGTCTCCTCGTACCGGTGCCGGAGCGCGCCCAGCGACTCCTCCAGCGCGGCCCGTTTGCCGTCGGTGTTGGTGCCGAATATCCAGTGGGTGCGGTCGTCGACGCGGCGCCGGTCGTCCTTGCGGTAGCGATCACGACCCGCCTTGACCAATCCCTGCGGCGTGACCGCGAGATCGTGGCGATCGAGTTCGATGGGATTGTCGACGCAGGTGTGGTCGGCCGAGCGGGCCACGACCCCCGACAGCCAGGCGCCGGCGGGATGCGCTCGGTCGACGGTCATCTTCGCCGCCAGCGACCCGGACCGCGGCACCTCGTGGGTCGCGTTCTCGTCGTAGGCGCGGAACTCGAGCACGCCGCCGAGATCGGTCTTGTTGACGAACTCCGCGACCCGTCGGCGGTGCTCGTGCGGCACCAGCAGGGTCATGCCGAGACCGCGCAGCACCCGTTCGGCCGCACCGGCCCACGTGGCGCGCTGGTCGTCGGCGACCTCGACGAGTTCCGCCGCGTACGGCAGCTCCTGCGCCGGGATACCGGTGGCCGTGGCGATGGCGTCGCGCTGGGCGAGCGCCTCGCGCGGCAGCAGCGACCGGCGTGCCGTGAGCGTCGCCAACTCCTCGGCGACGGCCTCGTGTTCTCGTCGGGCGTCGGTCTCGGCGCTGAACACCGGATGGGCCCGTGCGTTCAGCGACTCCGCCGCCTCCCGTGCCGCCCGCGCCATCTGCGGTGCGCGACCACGCAGCGCCTCGAACTCCTCCCGCGACTCCGGGGTCCGCTCACCGAGGCGAGACACCACCGCCGAATACCGCTCGTAGGCGCGGTTCCGCGCGGTCACCTGCGCCTCGAAGGACTTCAGTTCCGACTCCAGCGCCGTCAGCTCACCCTTGTCGACCGTGAGCTGGTCGCGCAGCGAGGTGTGCCGGTCCTCGCGCTCGTCGGCGATGTTCTCCCACGACGCGACCTCGTTATCGAGGGCGGTGCGTGCATCCTCGATGTGATCGAGTTTCTCGCGCAGCAACGTCATCCGGTGCTCGCGCATGAACGCCCGCATCGGCGGACCCAACAGTTCGCCGGCGCGGGTCGTGGATTCCTCCGCCCCGCAATAGGTCTCCCACGCCTCCGGGATCGGGCGCAGCACCTTCTCCTGTGCGTGCGCCCGCGCCGCCGCCTGGTACGCCTCGTCGAGCTGGGTGAAGTTCTCCACCAACCGCTCGGCCTTGGCGTAGGTGTCGGGGCGGTCGAGCATGTAGGTACGGATGAAGAGGTTGAGGTCGCCGACGTTCTTCATCGCCTTGGCCTTGCCCATCAGCGACAGCGCCGCCGACGAACTGCCGATGCCCACGCGCCGGCGCAGCGCCTCGGAATAGGCGCTCTGCACGTCGAAGCATGCGACGTCGGGATGGGTGGCGCGGTAGGCACGGATGTCGAAACCGCCGGTGGCCCAGTCGTTGAGGCTCAGCAGTTCGACGTCGCCGGTGTGCAGTTGGTACCACGACCGCAGGGTGGCACCGTCGTTGCCGGACCCGGGGAACCACTTGATGGCGATCGCGGTGGTCACCGAACCGGCGCCGTTGTCGTACGTCGCGGCGATCGCCGACCAGGTGGCGCCGGTACCACGCAGGTACTGCACCTGCGACTGGTTGTACTCGTCGTCGTTCTCCGCCCAGGCGCCGCGCACGTAGTCGGCCATCGACCGCGCCGCGCGCTTCGCGCCCTTGGCGGTGAGGTCGGCCGAGGCGTTGAAACCCTGGTCGTAGGTGGGCAGCAGGACAACCGAGTGCCCGTCCATCATCGAGGACTTGCCCGACCCGGACGGGCCGGTCAGCAGCACACCGCGTTCATCGATCGGAAAGTTCTTGTAGCCGTGGAAGGTTCCCCAGTTGACCAACTGGATACGGGTCAACCGGAACTGTCCGATGTTGATCGTTCGCCGATGCTGCCCGCTCTCCGACGGCAGAGTCGTCGGAAAGGTATCTGCGATCGTGTCGGTCATCGGTCGTCCTCGTTCTCGTTCTCATCCGGTTCCGCCTCGTCGAGCGCATCGGCGTCGGTGACGGGTTCGTCGAGCTCGGCGAGGTCGGGTCCGCCGCCGGCCAGCGTGCGGTAGGCCGTCGTGTAGGCCTGCACCTGCTCCGGCGTCAGCAGGGACGCGATCACCCCGTAGATCGCGTACCGGTCGGTTCCGGGCAGCGCGCGGATGATCTTCCGGTTCTCCAGGACGTTGATGGCCGCGTCGATCCGGCGGACGAAGCCGGACTCGTCGGTGTCGCGGACGGGCTTGAACGTGAGCATGTGATCGACCATCTCCGACCGCTCCACCGTCACGGTCTCGTCGACGCCGGTGAGGTACTTCTGCCGGAGGAACAGCGCGAGTACCGACGCCGCGAGCGTGAGGGTGGAGGCGCGCAGGATGTTGCGTTGGCGCGGCTCGGGTTCGGTGATCTGCCGGGTGTAGGCGTACCGGTGCTCGGCGTTGATCTCCAGGCCGAGGTTCAGCTCCGACAGACGCGACCGGATGATCTCCTCGTTGGCCTCGATCGCGCGCCAGTTCCGCGACTTCGCCGAGACGTGGGCAGCGGAGATGAGTTCCTGCAACGCGTAGCAGACGGGCGCGGGCAGCGCCGAGGTGTCGCCGTCGAACCGCGGTGCGACGCGTGATTCCGAGACGTCGCCGACCGGCGCCGACCCGTCGAAACTGAAGTGCGACAAATCGATCGACGAATCCGCCTCGGCACCGGGGTGGTCGACGAACAGGTCGTCGCCGGTCTGCTCTGGGTGCTCGGCGTCTTCTGTGTCGATCTCTTCGGTGTCGATCTCTTCTGGGGCGGTCATCGACGACCTCCCTTCGCGTCGTCGAGCAGGTGGACCGCGGTGGGGATCGGCACCCCGGTGAGTGCGGGCAGTTCGGTCGTGAACGTCATTGCGGGGATGTGGATCTCGCGTACCCCGCGCGCGGTGTGCGCGCCCACCACAGTGCGTACGGCGGCGGTGTCGACCTCCCCGTGGCGCTGGGCCAGCGACCACACCCCGACGATGTCGCCGACGCGCGGCGACCCGATGTGCGCGAGCACCGCGGCGAGGTCGGCCGTGCCGGAACGCACCGCCGCGTTGACCGCGTCGGTGAGCACCTGCCAGTCGATGGTCTCCGATCCGACCAACTCGGCCGGGTCGATCTCGATCTCACCCGCGGTGACCTCGACCCCGTCGGGGATGTCGATGACGCCGTCGTGCATCGACAGCGCGCCGACGGAGTTGGTGTCCGCGACGGCCATCGGGACCACGATGCCCATGTCCCGACCTGCGCCTGCGTGCTCGAACGCCACGGCGGCGGCCCGCTGCGCCTCGCCGATCTGCTCACGCAGCGCGCGGTAGTGCAGGAAGTCGCCACCCTTGACGAAGGTGTTGATGCGTCGGTACACCTGGCCGCGTATCTCGTCGACGTGCTGCACCTCGTCCCACATCCGATCGATGAACCGGGCGAGGGTGTCGGCGAGGTCCGGCGGGAGATCGGGCAGCCCGGAGAGGATGTCGTCGATGTGCCGCTCGAGGCCCTCGCGGAGGCGATGATCCGAGATCAGCGTGTAGAAGGCGTCGAATGCGTTGCCCTCCGCGGTTTTTCCCAGTTCGTCGTGGCCGTCGAACATCCGGTTCAGGGCATCGGCGTAGGCCCCGGCCCGCTCGTCGAGACCCTGGGTGATCAGCGCCCGCGAGTTCTCCCGCAGCTTCTCGCCGTAGCCGATGATGTCGGCGGGCATCCGCTCGGCCAGCGAGGTGACCATGCGGATGTCGTCGAACAGGCGGCGGGCGTCGACCGCGGGCACCGCACCGGCGGCCAGCTCCGACCGACGCCGGGTGAGCTCGGCGATCTTGGCGTCGAGATCCCGGATGTGTTCCCCCGGATCGGGATTGATCGCGACCGCGATGTTCGACAGTCGGCCGATCACCATCTCCATGGCCGTCTCGGTGGCCACCGATCGGTCGTGCCGGACGGCCTGCACCTGGGTGATGGCCGTGGTGGCACCACGGGTCAGCTGATAACGCTCCACATGACGGTCGGGGTCGAGGCTGCGCGCGACGAACCCGTCCTTGACCCACCGGTCCAGGAGTTCGACGGGACCGGGCACACTGAGCCCACGATCGGTCCAGTGCGCGGCGAGGTCGGCCAGGTCGGCGTCGATGCCGTCGGCGAGGTGGTCGCCGTCGACCTGCCCGTCGGACAGACGCGCGGCCATCATCGCCAGGTAGACCATCGCGCTGCGCGACCGCAGCAGCCGCAGCGTCACGTCGGCATCGGCGTTCTCGGAGAACGCGGCGTAGAGAGTCGCAGCACTGTCACGCTCATTGCTGCGGGCCATCTCACCTCTGTCTCTCGTGTGCTGCGTTTCGACGTCGGGCGCACCGCCGCGGTTCCGTTGGACAGGATAGTGGTTGCCGCGGCTCGGTCGGCCGATCCACCGGCAGCCACCCGCAGATCTGTGACAGACGAGATGCGTGAGGTTTCGCACAGCGTCATCGGGTCGTCGCAGCGTTAGCGTTGGCCCATGTCAGACATCGTTTCGCGCCCGCGGACACCGCCACGCACCGTCGTCATCGCCGGCGGCAACGGCGGCCTGGGACGACGGATCGCCGACGACCTGGCCGGCCGCGGAATCGACATCGCCATCCTGACCAGGACGATCGACGAGCGGTCGCCGCATCGTCAGGTGCAGTGGGACGGGCGCAGCCAGGGCGACTGGGTCGCCGTGCTCGACACCGGCACCGACACCGCGGTCATCAACCTGGCCGGCCGACTGGTCGACTGCCGACCCACCGCGTCGAACATCGACGAGCTGCGCCGGTCACGCGTCGAGCCCACCCGAGCGCTGGTCGAGGCGGCGCGCGGACTGCGGACGCCCCTGACGCACTGGATCCAGGCCAGTACGACCGCTGTCTGGAGTGATGCGGGCGAGACGTGGTGCACCGAGAACACACCTGTCCCCGACGGCCTTCCGCAGATGACCGGTGTGGTGAAGCCCTGGGAGGCCGCCGCCGACGACGCGCCGTGCGACCACGTCGTCGTCCTGCGCACCTCGATCGTGTTGGACTCGGGATCGCCCGTACTGCAACGTCTCACGAGGCTGGTGCGCGTCGGTCTCGGTGGCCGCGTAGCCGGCGGACGTCAATGGGTCAGCTGGATCCACATCGACGACTGGCTCGCCGTGGTCCGCGCGGGACTCGATCTCGACCCCGAGGTCACGCTGCCGTCGGGAGTGGTGATCGCCGCGACCGACCACCCGGTCCGCAACGCGGAGCTGATGGCCACCCTGCGACGACTGTTGCACCGCCCGCCTGCACCACCGACACCGGAATCACTGCTGCGGTTGGGTGCGGTGCTCCTGCGATCGGATGCGCAACTCGGTCTCACCGGTCGGCGGGCCCGCTCGACGGTCCTGCACGACGCGGGCTTCCGGTTCACCCACCCCGATCTCGGAGGCGCGCTCGCCGACGTCCTGGGCGCCAGGTAGCGAGGCCAGAGGCGACGAGTCAGGCGGGGTATCTCAGCCCGGTGGCCGAATGGCAGCGATATCCGTGCGGGTTCTTCGCGAGGTACTGCTGGTGGTAGTCCTCGGCGTAGTAGAACCGTCCGCTGCCCGCCTGCGCGAGCGGCTTCACCTCGGTCGTGACCTCGCCGATGCCCGCGGCGCGGACCACACCGGCGAACTTCTCCGCCGACGTCCGCGCGACGGCCGCATCGGCGTCGTCGAACGTGTAGATCGCCGATCGGTACTGCGTCCCCACGTCGTTGCCCTGACGCATCCCCTGCGTCGGGTCGTGGGTCTCCCAGAAGATCGCGAGGATGCCCTCGAGGTCGATGACCGCCGGGTCGAAGACCACCAGCACCGCCTCGGTGTGCCCGGTCCGCGCGCTGCACACCTCGCCATAGGACGGGTTGGGCGTGAAGCCACCCGCGTAACCGACAGCGGTGGAGTACACGCCCGGCACCTGCCAGAAGATCTCCTCGACACCCCAGAAACAACCGCCGGCGAGGATGACCGTCGAATACCTCGGGTCGAACGGGCCGCTGATCGGATGGCCGTTGACGACATGGCGGTCGGCCACGGGGACCGCCTCCGATCGCCCGGCCAACGCCTTGTCCTCCGAGATCAGTTCCCTCTTGCGGTGTCCGAGAAGCTGATGGAACCAGGTCATGGGAGTCATGCTACGCACGGCGTACCGCCGCGATTTGGCCCGCGAACCCGGCGTGCCTATGATGGCGATCACAGCCCTGGTGTGACCGTTCTCACGGCCGCGTCGACGACGACAGGAGAAGTGAGTGGCCACGCAGTCCCACCCCGATCTGATCCGCACCCTCGGTCGACACAACCGTCCCGCGACGCGTGAGGACTTCAACATCCGCGCCCGCTGCATCACCACGGGCGCCAGCGTCCTCGCCCTCGTCGCGCTGCTGATCGCACTCATCCTGCTCTGAGCCGCCTGCTCCGCGCGCTCACCTGCCCAGACACGGGTAGCGACGGACTGGCTTGACTTCAACCATGGTTGAAGTCCCTATGCTCGACTCTGTTGCATTACCCCCGCCCCTACGTAGGCTGGGCAAGTACACAGCGACCACAACGGGTAGAGCCCCCGAGGAGAGGAACAACGTGTCTGACTACACCTTGCCGGATCTGGACTACGACTACGCGGCACTCGAGCCGCACATCTCCGGCAGGATCATGGAGTTGCACCACAGCAAGCACCACGCCACCTACGTCAAGGGCGCGAACACCGCACTGGAGAAGGCCGCCGCAGCTCGCGAGGACGGGACCATCGCGGACAAGGTCTTCCAGCTCTCGGCGAACCTCGCGTTCCACCTCGGTGGCCACACCAACCACTCGATCTTCTGGAAGAACCTGTCGCCCAACGGTGGCGACAAGCCCGAGGGTGACCTCGCAGCCGCCATCGACGACCAGTTCGGCGGGTTCGACAAGTTCCAGGCGCACTTCACCGCCGCGGCCACCACGCTGCAGGGCAGCGGCTGGGCGATCCTCGGATACGACACCATCGAGGGCAAGCTGGTCATCCAGCAGCTCACCGACCAGCACGGCAACACCTCGATCGGTCTCGTGCCGATCGTCATGCTGGACATGTGGGAGCACGCCTTCTACCTCGACTACCAGAACGTCAAGCCGGACTACGTCAAGGCATGGTGGAACGTCGTGAACTGGGCCGACGCCGGCGAGCGTTTCGCCAAGGCGCAGAGCCAGGGCAAGGGCCTCATCGTCGGAGCCTGATCTCGCTCTTCCACGACACCGCCCCCGGACCACGCGTCCGGGGGCGGTGTCGTCTCTGCGCGCCCATCGGGACATGCAGACGTAACGCCGTCGTCAAGCGATCGTTTAGCACTCCACTCCCCTTGTGTGCCAGCGGCTCTGACGAGCATCATGAGCCATGGACTACTCCGCGCGTTCGCTCGTGCCGATCGGGCTCACCCCGTTCCACCGTGACGGTCAGTTACGCGGGATGCTGATCTCCGGGCGCTGGCCGGACACCACCCTCGAGTGGACCCAGACATTGGTGGCGTCGGTTCGCATCGCGTGCCGCCCGGGATTCCTGCGGACCACCACCGTCTTCGGCGTCATCGAGGACCGACCCGAACACTGCGACCCCGACACCGTCGGGATGATGCTCGCCGTCGGCGACGTCTCGAGCGACGACTTCGTCCGTGACAACCCGTTCCTCGCCCACGCCCCGGCGCTGGTCATGCTGCACCCGCCGTCGCAGACGCGGGCCTCGCTCCCGGAGTGTTCCGACGTCGCGTCGGGCTGTGTGCTGTTGCCCGGCGTGCCCGAGCTCGGCCTCGAACATCGCGCCGGCTGGGCCGAGGCGGAGGCGGACGGGACCGTGGTCAACCTGCGCAACCAGATCGGGGTCGACCCGAACTCCGACCCCGACACCGCGGTGCTGGCGATGCTGCTGGCCGCCTGACGTGTCGCCGCGCCGGTGACCCCGAGTACCCGGATAAGGGTGCCCAAACTATGGTGAAAAGGGCCTCCGAACTGCGGTTATGCGGGTTCAGGAACTGTTGCGCCTGCTCACGATCGCCCGTAGCGTCAGCGTCATGTTCACCGCCCTGCTCCTCAGCTTCGGCGTGATCTTCGTGGCCGAACTCGGCGACAAGTCACAGCTGATGGCGATGACCTATGCCATCCGCTACCGCTGGTGGGTGGTCCTGCTCGCCATCACCGTCGCCACCACCGCCGTGCATGCGGTCTCCGTCTTCGTCGGACACTTCCTCGGTCTGTCCATCCCGACCGACCTGATCTCGATCGTCGGCGGGCTCGCGATGCTGGTCTTCGGTCTGTGGACCATCCGTGGCGACGAACTCGACGAGTCGGAGTCCGCCCGCGCGCAGCGCACCGGCGCCTCGGTCATGTTCGCGGTGATGTCGTCGTTCTTCCTCGCCGAGCTGGGCGACAAGACGATGCTGGCGACGATCACGCTGTCCACCGACAACAACTGGGTCGGGGTCTGGATCGGATCGACCATCGGGATGGTCGCCGCCGACGCCCTCGCGATCATCGTGGGCGCGACGCTCGGCCGGAAACTGCCCGAACGCGCGATCTCGATCGGTGCGGCCGTGCTGTTCTTCTGCTTCGCGGCCTGGCTCCTCACCGAGGGCATCGTCGCCGCAGCCAGCACCCCGGTGACCATCGCGGCCATCAGCGCCACCGTGGTGATCCTGGCCCTCGGGACGGCCTACATCGTCGCCGTGCGGCGGGCGCGCGCCGCACAGGCAGCCACCGAGGCCGAGCTGGTCACCTCGAAGCCGACGCACGACTCCTGATCGACCGTCGCCGCGGTGCTCAGCGCTGAACGACCCGCAGGCCGCTGTGTGCGCCCTCCGTCATCGCCGAGACCAGGTCCGGCGGGTCGGCGGGCAGGCCCTGCTGAACCCGCAGGATCTTGATCAGCTCGCTGACGACGACGACCGAATCGCTCGAGAGGCCGGCCAGCCCGAACGCGGCCATCTGGACCGTGGTGTCGGCCTGCATCCGCATCCGATCGATCTGGTCCCGGGTGCGCTGCGCTTCGTGGTCCTCGAGGAAGTAGTGCACGTCGACGCCGAACGCGGCGGCGATGCCCTCCACGGTTCGAAATGACGGCGACTTGGCCTTCCCGGACCGCAGCTGGCTCAGATACGACTCGCCCAGCCGGAACCCGTGGTCGGTGGACAGTGCGGCGATCGCCTTCGCGCTGTAGGCCCGTCCGTTCGGTCCGGGTACGGTTCGGAACAACTCCTCGAGACGCCGTGCGAACAAGCCGGGCTCGGCCGATTCCAGATCCTTGTCGGTCACAGCCGACTCTCGTTCCACAGACATGTGTGTCTCCACCCCTAGTGACTCCGACGATGTCGGTGCCGCGCGTCTCCAACGACTCACCCCTGAGACACACACGGCACGGGCCCGACGACCGCGATCGTTTCCCCCACGCGATCACCCGACCTGGGTGCAGCGTATACGACCCGCCACCTGCGCGTTAGCGTCGAAGCTTTTCTCTCCGGGAGCTCAGAGGTCGGCCTGATGGACGATCTGGTCGGCCGCGCCGTCGGTGATCCACTCGCGGAGCACTTTCGTCGCCCACACGTCGTCCTCGTTGTAGGCCAGGATCCGGTCGCGCTGCCCGGCGTCCGGAGTGCCGTCGGCGACACCGACCGCGACCCGATACCACTCCATCGACGCCTCGCCCCCGGCGTCCGGGTCGCGCCAACCGAATCCGGCCACCGGCGCGATCTTCTTGAGTCCCTTGCCCTGTGGGCAGATGAAGTTGGCGCCGACCGCCTCGTAGACGTCCACCCACTGCGGCGAGGCGATGAACGCCTTCACCTCGTCGAGGGTCGGCACACCGGGCAGACCGGCGAAGCGTGTCGCCGATCCGAGCAGCCAGCGGTTCTCCGCCGACTGGGAATAGCAGTAGGCGGCGAACGTCTTCCCGGCTGCGGCGGCGGCCTCGCGTTCGGCGCTCAACCACGCCCAGAACTCGGCGAACGACCGTCCCTCGTCGACGGTGGGCAGCGGGTCCCAGGTCGCGAACGGACGGTATCGAACGGGTCGGGTCGGGTCGGTGCGGTCGGTGAGCAGCGTCCCCCACAGGTACGCGCCGTCCTCGCCGTAGCTCTCCATGTCGACGTCGACCTCGATGTCGGCGCGCGCCACGGTGGGCACCTCGACGCGACGCACGAGCGACACCCCTCGGCGCCAGGCGCGCGCCAACACCACCGCGTCGGCGATGTCACCGCCGGACCAGTCCTCGGGGGCGGGGCCGGTGTAGTCGGCCAGGTCGTCGACGGTCAGGAGCCCGGCGTCGCGGGCCACCCGGGCCTGGTTGCCGTTGATCACCAGGCTCACGTCGCGGGCGGCGACGAGCTCCGGTCCGCACCGGACCCACCACGGACAGGTCCGGCATTCACCGATCCGGCTCGGAGCGGTGGACAGCGCACCCGCGGCGATGGAGTGGCGCCGGGCCAGGGTCTCGTCATAGCCGGTCATGGCGGGGGCGAGGTCGTGCACCACGATGCAGTCGGCGTCGAGCCCGATCGATCCGCCCAACCCGGTGTCGGTGGCAAGTCCGGCGTGTTCGAGCAGCCGGGTCAGATGCGCGAGCCGCAGCACGTCCCGCCGGTGACTGCGCATCGACCGCGTCGGGTCGTCAGCGGGCAGCCAGGTGAACAGCGGACTCGTCCGGATCGTCCCCTCGCCGCCGGGCACGCTGACGCGGTGGTTGACCACGATGACCGGGACGTACCCGTCGCCCACCTCGACGAGCAGCTCCGACCCGCCCCGACGACCGGCACGACGATCGGCGGGCAGCGCCGCGTCGAACACCCAGCCCGCACCGGCGGCGCAGGCGGCCATCGTCGCGGCGACCCTCTCGGACATCGGTCCCGAGGGGATCCGGACGAAGGTTCCCGGCTCGTCGCTGTGGATGCCGGCCAGCACCTCGGCGACCGTGGCACGGTGTGCGGCGGCCGCTTCCTTGCGCCGGGTGACCGACGGATCGTCGGTCGCGTCGACGGCGTCGCGCGCGTGGAGGTGGTCGAGGGCGAGCCGGTGTTCGCACCCGGCCAGATCGCGGGCCGTGAGCAGGGGGAGGGTCATCGTCGGGTGCAGCTCATCGATCACGACCATCCCTCGCCTTGTCCGCGGCACCGCTACGACGCCCGAGCCCACGCCCGATCGGGCCTGTGTAATGCTGGTACAGCTACTTCTTCTACCGTAATGTCCAGACATTTTCGTCATCCGTCGCCGCCGCGCGCCCCGCGCGCAGCAGCCGGCCGCAGCGACCGGGAGGGTCCCCACATGGGTCTGTTCACCTCGAGCCGCACCACCCGTGCGCAGAAGAAAGCCCACGCCAAGGCGCTCAAGGCCAAGGCCAAGCTCGAAGCCCGGCTCGATTCGCGCGGCATCGGCAAGGACCGCCGCAAGCGTCGCCGCCAGGAACGCAAGCTGGGCAAAAAGCTCATCAAAGCCGAGCAGAACGCGACGAAGACCGCGGCGAAGACGGTCGCCGACACCAACAAGACCAATCTGAAGATCGCCAAGGCCAACGCGGACGCGGCGGCCAACGGCACATCGCTGACGCCACGCAAGGTCAAGCGTTATCTCTCGGTGGCCAAGGTCGTCGCCCCCATCGCCGTCCCGCTCGCCTACCGGGCCTCCACGCTGGCCCGCGAGAGCATCACCTCGTATCAGGCCAACCGCGCGGGCGTGCCGATCGACGAGCTGAACAAGTACAGCGGCCACGGCGCCGCGCTCTCGGCACGGGTCGCCGGTGCCGAGCGGTCCCTGCAGACCCTGGCGGGTACCCGCGGCAACGACGCCGAGACCACGAAGTTCGTCTCGACCATGACCGCACGCCTGACCGACCTCACCGCCGCCATCGGCGCTGCCGAGCACATGCCGGCCACGCGTCGCCGTTCCGCACACCAGGCGATCGCACGCGAACTCACCGCGATCGACGCCGATCTGCTGGCCCGACTCGGAGTGCGCCCCTGAACCACGGTTGGCCCGGCGTACTGGTCGGACGTCTCGCGGTCGCGGTCACAGTGCCCACGCTCGCGGTCGCCGCACACGGTGTCGCCTCCGGCGCGGTACCCGGTCTCGGCGGGATCGCGCTCTGCCTGATGATCGGCGTGCTCGCCGGCATGTGCACCGGCCGACGCTGCGGTGCCGTCGCCCTGCTGACCGTTCTCTCCGCCGCGCAGTTCCTCTCCCACCTCGCGCTGGCGGTCACCATGCCCGCGACCCACACCATGCCCGCGACCCACACCATGGACCACGCAGGCATGGACCACGCGGGGATGTCGATGCCCGCGGACGCGCACGCGGGTCCGCTGCGACTGGTCTCCGATCACCTGGCCGAGATGTTCCACCTCGGTGGGGCCGACGGCACGACCATGCTGCTGACCCACCTCATCGCCATCCCGCTCTGCGCGGTGCTCATCGCGGCCGCGGTTGCGGTGTTCGCCGTCATCACCTCCGTGCTCGCGGCCCTGCGCCGCTCGCCGTCGCCGGTGCTCGGCCACCCTGCCACCGTCGTCGTCCGCGAGGGCATCACGCGGTGGCATCGGATCGATCGCGCCGCCGGCGCCGGGGAACGCGGACCACCGCTGCTGATCGCATGACGCACACCGACCCGGACCGCCGCCCGCGACCGGGTCTGCGTCGCGTCGCCGAATCACCCGTCGGTCGCCCGACGGGTCCTTCCCGTATCAGTTCAGCTCTCCACAAAGGAAACCCCATGCACAACAGTGTCTTCCGCCATGCGCGGATCCCGGTCGCCATCGTCGCGGCCGCCGGCGTCGTCGCTCTCGGCTCGGCGCTCGCTCCCGCGGTCGCGTCCGCGCACGTCTCGGCGAATGCACCCGGCCTCGCCCAGGGCGGTTACGGCGTCATCACCTTCCGGGTGCCCAACGAGTCGGACACGAACGCCGCCACCACCGAGGTCACGGTGACCCTGCCCAACCTGAAGTCGGCACGCACCGAGCCGATGCCGGGGTGGCGGGCCGTCGTCTCCAAGGACGCGACCACCGAGGAGGCCACCTCGGTCACCTGGACCGCGACCCCGGGATCGCCCGGCATCGCGGTCGGGGAGTTCGGTCAGTTCGTCCTCAGCGCGGGCCCGCTGCCCAAGGAGGAGACGGTGAAGTTCCCGGCCGTCCAGAAGTACTCCGACGGCGAGACGGTGGACTGGAACCAGCCGCCCAACGCCGACGGCTCCGAGGCCGATCACCCCGCACCGGAGATCGAACTCGCCGCCGCCACCGACGACGAGGACGGCGACTCGACGGCCACGACCGCGTCCTCGGACACCTCCGACACCACCGCGCGGTGGCTCGGTGGCGCCGGCCTGGTCGTCGGTGTCCTCGGTATCGCGGCGGCGGGCGTCGCCATCCGGCGCAAGCCATGACGTCGATCCGGAGCGCAGCAGGACTGCGCACCGCCGCGACGTTGGTGGCCACCGTGCTGCTGGCAGTCGGGGTGTCGTTCCTCGGCGCCCCGACGGCGTCGGCGCACTCGGTGCTGGAGTCGTCGGACCCGGCCAACGGGTCGACGGTGGCGACGGGACCGGGCAGCGTCACGCTGACGTTCAACGAGGCGCTGCAGGACTCCTACGACGTGCTCAACGTCGTGGGCCCGGACGGCAACTACTGGCAGCAGGGCGACGCGAGCGTCGTCGGCTCGAGGATCCGCGTCGAGCTGCGGTCGTTGGGCCCGGCCGGTGTCTACCGGGTGAACTACCGCGTCACCTCGGCCGACGGCCACCCGGTGCGCGGACAGGTCGAGTTCACCCTGTCCACGGCAGGCACCGGGACACCGGGACCGTCGGCGACTGCGTCGTCCGGTGACGACGGCGGCACCCCGGCGTGGCCGTTCATCGTCGGCGCCGTGGTCGTGATCGTCGCCGTCGGTGGCGTGTTCGCGCTCCGGCGTCGCGCGCGCAGCTGAGTGGAGACCGGCACGGTGCGCGCAACGCACCGTGCCGGTCGCCTTCGTCCGGTGGCCTCCTCCCGGGTCCGGCGACAAACGCAGCCGCGGCAGGCATGATGACTTCTCGAACCGCGCACGCGCAGACGAACTCAGAGGAGACTCGAGAGCGATGACCCATCCGGACGCCGGCTCCGACGATCAGGGTCGGTCGCGACCGGACCCCGCCGAGTCATCCGGCACCCCGCCTGCGAAGAAGACCCCCGGCAAACGGACGCCTGCGAAGAAGGCTCCCGCCAAGAAGGTCCCGGCCAAGAAGGCGGCGCCGAAAGCGGCCGCCAAGAAGGCTCCCGCGAAGAAGGGCACCAGCGGCCCGGGCGAGCGGTCCAACGCGAAGAAGGCCGCGTCGTCGGCCCCGCCCAAGTCGCCACCGCAGAAGTCTGTCCCGGAACCCTCACCGCCGACACCCGCGGGCCCGCCGACGGTCGCCGCCGTCCCCGACGTGCCTGCCGCCCACGCGAAGTTCACACAGCTGCGCCGCACGGCACCGACGGCCCTGTCAGATCCCGACCCGATCAATCCGGTGCCCTACGTCGTCGCGGCCGCTGGTGTCGGACTCGGCCTCACCGTGCTGGCCGTGCGTCGCCGGCGGCGCAGAGCAGCTGCGAGCTAGCGTCCGGGCAGGAAGCGCAACGCCTTCATCGACGTCGGCACCAGCTTGAGGAACAGTTTGCGCGGCACGCCGCGGATCCCGTCGATGCCGATCACCCGCTGCGTCGCGATGGTCTGCGGCTCGGTGTACTTGAGGATGCCCTCGTTGCCGTGGCGACGGCCGACGCCGGAGATGCCCATGCCGCCCATCGGTGCTGCGGTCGATCCCCACGCGGCGGCGTAGCCCTCGTTGATGTTGACCGTGCCGACACGCAGCTGTGCGCCGATCTCGCGTGCCTGCGCGCTGTCACCGGCGAACACGCTGGCGTTCAGGCCGTAGTCGGTGTCGTTGGCGAGCTTGATGGCCTCGTCGACCGAGTCGACCTCGTAGATCGACACCAGCGGACCGAACGTCTCGGTGGCGAAGCACGTCATGTGCTCGTTGACCCCGGACAGCACGGTCGGGGCGTAGAAGAACGGCCCGAGATCGTCGAGCCGCTTGCCGCCGGCCAGTACGGTCGCACCCTTCGAGGTGGCGTCGGTGACGTGCTCGTCGATGACGTCGACCTGCGCGGCCGAGGCCAGTGAGCCCATGTCGGAGCCGAAGTCGTAGGCGGGGGCCACCTTCATCGACGAGACCTTGGCGGCGAACTTGCGGGAGAACTCGTCGGCGACGGGCTTCTCGACGTAGAGACGCTCGATCGCGATGCACAGCTGACCGGAGTTCGAGTAGCAGGCACGCGCCGCGCCCTCGACGGCGCGATCGATGTCGGCACCCTCGGTGACGATCATCGGGTTCTTGCCACCGAGCTCGGCGGAGAAACCGATGAGTCGACGACCGGCCTGCTCGGCCAGCGTCGCACCGGTCTGCGAGGACCCGGTGAACATCAGATAGTCGGCGGTCTCGGCGATCGCCTGTCCCACGACCGACCCGGGACCGGGGACCACGGCGAACAACTCGGGCTCGAGGCCGGCCTGGTACAGCAGTTCGGCGACGGCGAGCGCACAGTACGGGGTCTGGCTGTCCGGCTTGATGACGACGGCGTTGCCTGCCATCAGCGCGGCCACGGCGTCCGACGCCGCCAACGTCACCGGGTAGTTCCACGGCGAGATGATGCCGACGACACCCTTGGGCTGGTAGCGAACCCGCACGTCCGTCGCGCCGGGGATCATGCCCTTGACGCGCTTGGCCGACAACACCTTCGGGCCGACCTTGGCATAGTGCCGAGCGGTCAGCGCGACGTCGAGGACCTCTTCCTGCGCGTACGCGCGGGCCTTGCCGGTCTCCGCCTGCGCCATGTCCATCAGCTCGTCGCGGTGGGAGAACACCAGGGCCGCGAAGCGCACGAGGACGTTCGCCCGCTCCTTGGGCGCCAGTGCCGCCCAGCGGGTCTGCGCGGCGCGGGCACGCTGCACGGCGACGTTGAGGTCGTCGGCGGTGCCGATCGGGATGGTGGTCATCTCGTCACCCGAGAAGGCCTCGAGGACCGGGCGGGTGGGTCGTGCGTCGGCATCGTCGATCGCGACCAGACGCGCGAGTCGTTCGAACGTTGCTGTGGTCGGCTTCGCCATGGAGAACCCTCCTCGGGCAGGCGTGCCGATCTGACACGCGGTTGTTTCAAGTATAAGCGGGACCGGTCAGACGCCCCACCGGCCCGTGGCTCAGGACGCGGTGGTCACCACGATGCCGTCGTCGTCGCTGTGGACGATGTCGCCCACCCGGAACGTGACGCCACCGAACGCGACATCGACATCGGCCTCGCCCGCCCCGGTCTTGGTGGACTTGCGCGGATTGGTGCCCAGCGCCTTGACGCCGATGTCCATCGTGGCGATGACGGCCGAGTCACGGATGGCGCCGTGCGCGATGATCCCGGCCCAGCCGTTGCTGCGGCCGAGTTCGGCGATCAGGTCGCCCACGAGCGCGGTGTGCAGCGACCCGCCGCCGTCGATGACCAGGACCGCACCGTCGCCCGGGGTGCCCAGCACCTTTTTGAGCAGGGCGTTGTCCTGGTGGCATCGAACCGTGCGGACGGGTCCGACGAACTCCCGTCGGCCCCCGAACTGGCGGAACTGGGTGTCGCAGCTGCGGACGTCCTCGCCGATCTCGTCGACCAGGTCTGCGGTTGCCGTGAAGGTGAGATCACTCATGTGCGCCAGCTTAGGGTTGGTCGCCGTCGACCCGCGCAGCCATCCCACCGATCTCGACGATGTCGCCGACCACGAGTTGGCGACCGCGTCGGGTCTCGGTCTCACCGTTGACGCTCACCTCGCCGTCGGCGATGACGAGCTTCGCCTCGGCCCCGCTCTCGATGAGATTGGCCAACTTCAGGAACTGGCCGAGTCGGATCGTGTCGTCTCGGATCGGGACCCCGGGCACCGCACTCATCGTTGACCTCTTCCGCGCGTGGAACCCCTGCGTCGGCGTTGTGGTCGTGAGGGACGCAGGTGGTCACTACTGTCTACTACCATGGCCGGACTCACCTCGCTCATCCCGACCAGGTCCACCACCCCCACCGACGACTCCGCCGGCACCCGCCGCGACTCGGTCGAGCGGTCGGTACGCGTGCTCGACCGCATCCGGACGCCGCGCGGGATCGGCGGCCGGGCTCCGCACCACGCGGGCCTCGTGGTGGGGACACTGGCCGCCATCTCCCTGATCAGCAGCGTCTCGGTGACCTTTCGCCACGTCATCGCGATACCGCGTGACTGGGTGGACCGCTACGTCATCTCCGCGCCCGACACCAGCTTCGCCTGGGCGTTCGTGCTGGCCCTGCTGGCCGTCGCGATCTCGGCCCGAAAAAGGGTGGCGTGGTGGCTGACCGCGCTGTACCTGCTGCTCTTCGCCGGCACCAACGCGCTGCTGCTGGTCCCGGAGATCGGTCGTGAATACGACGTCACCATGGCCGGTCGGATCAGCCTGGTCATCGGACTCAGCATCGACGCCGCCGTGCTGGTGTTCCTGGCGATCACCTACCGGCAGTTCTACACACGCGTGCGCCGTGGCGCGCTGCTCAAGGCGTTGGCGGTGCTCGCCGGTGGCCTGCTGGCCGCCACGCTCGTCGGCTGGGGTCTGGTCGAGGCCTTCCCCCGCAGCCTCACCGCCGACCAGCGACTCGCCTACGCGTTCAACCGGGTGGTGACGTTCTCCTCGGTGGACAAGGGCACCTTCGACGGCAACCACACCTATACCGTCATCAACTCGCTCCTCGGTCTGCTGGGCGCGCTCGCGCTGATCCTCGCCGCGATCGTGCTGTTCCGATCGCAGCGACTCGCGGGCCTGCTGACCCCCGCCGACGAACGACTCATCCGCGCCCTCATCGACACCTACAACGACGACGACTCGCTGGCGTACTTCTCCACCCGGCGCGACAAAGCGGTCGTGTTCGCGCCGAATGCGCACGCCGCCATCACCTATCGCGTCGAGGTGGGTGTGTGCCTGGCCAGCGGCGACCCCATCGGCGACCCCCGACACTGGCCGGATGCGATCGCCGAGTTCCTCCAACTGTGCGAGCGCTACGGCTGGCATCCCGCCGCGATGGGGGCCAGCGAACGCGGCGCCACCGCATTCTCCGCGGCCGGGATGACCGCGCTGAACATCGGCGACGAGGCCATCGTCGACACCCGCTCCTACAGCCTGGCCGGGCCGGACATGCGCGGTGTGCGTCAAGCCGTGACCCGATGCCTGCGTGCGGGCATCACCGTGCGGATACGTCGTCACGGCGACCTGTCCGACGCCGAGATGGCGGGTGTGACCGAGCGCGCCGACGCCTGGCGGGACACCGACGAGGAGCGCGGGTTCGCCATGGCGTTGAGCCGTCTCGGGGACCCACTCGACGACGACTGCCTGCTGGTGGAGGCGGTCGCGGACGCGGGCACCGCCGGCGAGAAGGTCGTCGGGATGCTGTCGTTCGTCCCCTGGGGCCGCACCGGCGTCTCCCTGGACCTGATGCGTCGCGACCGCGGTTCGATCAACGGGATCGTCGAGACCATGGTCACCGAACTGGCCACCAACGCGGCGACGTTCAACATCACGCGGATCTCGCTGAACTTCGCGGCCTTCCGCGAGGTGTTCGCCCACGGCGAGAAGATCGGCGCCGGACCGGTGATGAAGGGCGCGCACGGTGTCCTCACCTTCGCGTCGCGGTTCGTGCAGATGGAGTCGCTCTACCGGTCCAACGACAAGTACCTGCCCACCTGGACCCCGCGATTCCTCTGCTGCGAGGACGCGCGACTGATCCTGCGGGCCGGTATCGCCGCGATCGTGACCGAGGGGTTCGTCACCCTGCCGCAGTTCCGCCGCGACACCCGCGCGCACGTCGGCACGCAGTGCGCGATCCCGGACGGGCTCGACGCCGACATCGTCGTCGCCGAGATCGCCCAGGACGCCCTGACCCGTTCGGAGGGCGTACGCCGGCCCGAGCAGGTCCGGGTCCGACTCGACAAGTTGGCGGCGATGTCGACGGCCGGGGTCGAGGCCTACCCGTCCGCGCGGGCCCCGTCGCACGCGATGGCCGACGCACTGGCCGAGACCGAGGGCACCGACGTCCGCGTCGCCGGCCGCGTCCTGCGCCTACGGGACCTCGGCAAGGTCGTCTTCGCCGACGTGCGGGACTGGACCGGCTCGGTCCAGGTGGTACTCGATGCCGCGGTCTTGGCCGGCGAGACCGTCTCGGGCGCTGTCGATTTCGCCCGTACGGTGGACCTCGGCGACCTGGTCGAGGTGACCGGCACGATGGGTCGCAGTCGCAGCGGCGAGTGGTCGGTGCTGGCCGCGGACTGGCGGATGATCGGCAAGTGCCTGCACCCGTTGCCCGACAAGTGGAGCGGGCTCACCGATCCGGAGGCCCGGGTCCGACAGCGTTACGTCGACCTCGCCATCGATCCGCGTGCCGGGGACCGACTGCGCACCCGCAGTCTGGCGGTGAAGTCCATGCGCGACTTCCTCTCCGACCGCGGCTTCCTCGAAGTGGAGACGCCGATCCTGCAGCGGATCCACGGCGGGGCCAACGCCGAGCCGTTCCGCACCCACATCAACGCCTATGACCTCGACCTGTACCTACGTATCGCACCCGAGCTCTACCTCAAGCGGTTGTGCGTGGGCGGGGTCGAGCGGGTCTTCGAGATCGGTCGGAACTTTCGCAACGAGGGCGTGGACTTCAGCCACAACCCCGAGTTCACCAGCCTGGAGGCCTATCAGGCGCACGGCGACTACGACACGATGCTGCATCTGACCCGTGAGCTGATCCAGAACGCCGCCACCGCGGCACACGGCAGCCCGATCGTGATGCGGCCCGGCCCCGACGGAGCGGTGCCGGTCGACATCTCCGGCGAGTGGCCCGTCGTCACGGTGCACGATGCGGTGTCGGCGGCGGCCGGCGAGCCCGTCGACGCCTCCACGGGAATCGAGCAGCTGCACACCATCTGTGACAGGCTGGCGATCGTCTATCGACCGGAATGGGATGCCGGCCAGATCGTGCTCGAGCTCTACGAGCACCTCGTCGAGGATCGGACCACCATGCCGACGTTCTACAAGGACTTCCCGACGTCGGTGTCGCCGCTGACGCGGTCCGATCCCGATTCCCCCGGCGTCGCCCAGCGATGGGATCTCGTCGCGTGGGGTGTCGAACTGGGCACCGCCTACAGCGAACTCACCGATCCGGTCGAGCAGCGATCCCGACTGACCGCGCAGTCCGAGCGAGCAGCCGGCGGCGACGCCGAGGCCATGGAACTCGACGAGGACTTCCTCACCGCGCTCGAGTACGCGATGCCGCCGACCGGCGGTCTCGGCATCGGTGTCGACCGCGTCATCATGCTGATCACCGGCCAGTCCATCCGCGAGAGCGTCGCGTTCCCGCTGGCCAAACCCCGATGAGCCGCCGGACAGCACTCACCGACCCCGTCGCGCTGCCCGGTCGTCTCGTCGAGATCGATGGACTGACAACCCACGTCCTGGTCGAGGGATCCGGCCCACCGGTGCTGCTGCTCGCGGCTCTGGGCAGCAACTGGTTCGACCTCGACCAGCTCGCCGACGAACTCGTCGACCGGTTCACCGTCATCCGGTACGACCGGCCGGGGTACGGGGCCAGCGAATCCCTGCCCCGTGACCGGTTCCCCACGCTGCGCGGCGAGATCGACCGGATGGCAGCGGTTCTCGACGCGGCAGAGGTCACCGACCCCGTACTCATCGCCGCCCATTCGCTGTCGTCGCTCTACGCCGAGGCGTTCGCGCGGGATCGACCCGAGCGGACTGCCGCGGTGATGATGATCGACGGGACGTTCGTGATGGTGCCGTGGCGGATCCTGCCCACCGCGCTCCGGGTCCGCAACTGCCACCGGGCGGTGCGGGTGGTCGACGCGCTGCGGCTCCCACAGCTAATGGGTCCCGCCGTACATGATTCGGTGTTGCCCACTCCCCCGGGCGGTTTCACCGCAGTTCAGCAGTTCTGGACGCGGGCGGTGTGCACCACGACCACGATGCTGCGGGCCACGTTGGTGGAGAACGCGGCGTTCCCGTCGGTCAACGCCGACCTCATCGAGCTTCGTCGCCGACGGCCCGCCGTCGATGCCGCGGTCACGGTGGTGGCGGCACTCGCCGAGGCGGGCGGATGGCGGCGCTTCTGGCGCTGGCGTCAGGAACGCTACGCCGACATGCTCGGCGGCGTGTTCGAGGAGATCAGTCCCGCGAACCACTTCGTCGTGACCCAGCACCCGGCCGCGATGGGACTCATGATCACCCGACTCGCCCGGCGCGCAGGTCTTCTCGACGCCGACGCATGAGTTGGGTCTAGAGGTTCAGCGCACGTAATTCGGCTGCGGTCGCCATCCGCTCACCGTCCTCCGGCCACAGCCGGGCGAGTCGGTGGCGGGCGATGACTCCCCCACCGATCGGTCCGAAGACCCGTGTTCGACGATGGCTGTTCGGTCTCACGTTCGTCAGCTTCACGGTGCGATCACATCCTGTGTCCGGTTGGTGTCCGTGTGACGCACGTTACAGGTGTGACTCCACCGCACCGGCGTACGACACGCCCCGTTCGGCGGTTCCGATCCCACGAGACGCGGCCGTGATCGTGCGGCCGAAGCCCCTCGCGCGGGTCGGTCACTGTGTTTCCATCGAGACATGAAACCTGATGCCACGGTCGTTCTCGACGGTTACACCTACTTCGAGTGCCCCCGGTGGCACGACGGCCGGGTGTGGGTGTCGGACTTCTACACCTTCGAGGTGCTCTCGGCGCGACCCGACGGCTCTGACGTCCGCGTGGAAGCGACTGTGCCTCAGCAGCCGTCGGGCCTCGGGTGGCTCCCGGACGGACGTCTGCTCGTGGTGTCGATGCGCGATCACACCATCCTGCGACGCGAGGAGGACGGCTCGCTCGTCGTGCACGCCGATCTGTCTGAGCACGTGTCGGCCCACCTCAACGACATGCTGGTCGATGACCGCGGACGCGCCTACGTCGGCAACTTCGGCTTCGACCTGATGAATCAGGGCACCCCGGCCACCGCGAGTGTCATCCGCGTCGACCCGGACGGCTCGTCGACGGTCGTGGCCACCGACCTCTGGTTCCCCAACGGCATGGCGTTGACCCCCGACGGCGAGCTGCTGGTCGACGAGACGCTCGCGAACCGGATCAGCGTGTTCGCCATCGACGACGCCGGCGACCTCGGCGAGCGTCGCGACTGGGCGACGTTCGGCGACCTCCCGGACATGACCGACATGGCGTCGGTGATGGGCGGGATACGGCTTGCCCCGGACGGCTGCGCCATCGACACCGACGGATCGCTGTGGGTCGCCGACGCGCTCGGCGGACGTATCGCCCACGTGGTGGCCGGCCAGGGGGTGGTGGACCAGCTCGACTTCGGCAGCGGCGTGTTCGCCTGCGGCCTCGGCGGCGAGGACGGACGCACCCTCTTCGTCTGTGCGGCACCCGACTTCGACGAGCACGCTCGGAAGGTCGCCCGCGATGGCAAGCTCCTGGCGGTCCAGCTACCCGCGACGACGTGAACGGCACCCTCATTCGCCTGGCGTAACATCCGTACAGTACGGTCTACCCGACTTGCCAACCGATTCGGGGAGATGTTCATGCGCACGTACTTTCGTTCACTTGTAGCGGCGGCAGCGGTGGCAGCCGCCGTCGTCACCGGAGGATTGGCTGCTGCCGGTCCGGCATCAGCCGCGCCGAAGGAGACACCCATCCGCGGACTGACCATCTACAACAGCACCCTGGCCACGTTCGGCGACCACGACTTCTGCCGCGGTACCGTCGCCGCTCGATTCACGTCTCCGAAGCGGGGGATCACGCGGCTGACGTTGACCTCGAACGGGTTCATCGGCAACGGCGCGGGCTGGAAGAAGAACCCGACCTGTCGGGTGCTGGTCATCGCGTCGCAGACGAGCGCAACGGCCCTGTACCGCGACATCTTCATCCCGGCCGCGTTCGGCGCGAAACGCGGACAGACGGTGACCCGCGACATCCGAACGGGTTCCGGTTTGGCACAGCTTGCCGTGGCACCGTATGCGGCAAACAACCCCGTCCGCGTGCCGCAGGGGTCCGGTTTCACCGCGTATCTCCTCGTTCCGTAGACGGCACCTACGACCAGAAGGGCCACCGACAGCGATGCTGTCGGTGGCCCTTCTGTTGTTCGTGTGTCTGAGCTGTTCGTGTGTCCGGCTCTGTGTCAGGTCAGCGCTGCGGCGCCATGGTCGGGTGGATCGGAGCCGGCAGGAAGGTCTGCTCGGTGAGGTACTTGTCCGCACCGGCGGCCGCAGAGCGGCCCTCGGCGATGGCCCACACGATGAGCGACTGTCCGCGACCCGCGTCACCGGCGACGAACACGCCGGGGACGGTGGTCGCGAAGTTGTCGTCGCGCACCACGTTGCCGCGCTCGTTGTAGTCCACGCCCAGCTTGTCGAGGAAGTCCTCGCGCTCGGGTCCGACGAAGCCCATGGCCAGCAGGACGAGATCGCACTCGAGCTCGAAGTCCGAGCCCTCGACCTTCTCGAACCTGCCGCCGCTCATGACGACCTCGTGCGCCGAGAGTCCGGTGACCTTGCCGTCGGACCCGACGAACTTCTCGGTGTTGACCGAGAAGACGCGCTCGCCGCCCTCCTCGTGGGCCGAGGAGACGCGGAACATCAGCGGGTACGTCGGCCACGGGGTGGCCTCGGCACGCTCCTCCGGCGGACGCGGCATGATCTCGAACTGATGCACGATCTCGGCACCCTGCCGCAGCGACGTACCGAGGCAGTCAGCGCCGGTGTCGCCGCCGCCGATGATGACGACCTTCTTGCCCTTGGCGGTGATGGGCGGCTGGCCGTCGGCGTCGGTGACGTCGTCGCCGAGCTGCACCCGGTTGGCCCACGGCAGGAACTCCATGGCCTGGTAGATGCCCTCGAGTTCACGGCCCGGGATGGGCAGGTCGCGCCAGTTGGTCGCGCCGTTGGCCAGCACCACCGCGTCGTAGTCGGCGCGGAGCTGCTCGACGGTGATGTCGACACCGACGTTGACGCCGGTGGTGAACACCGTGCCCTCGGCCTCCATCTGCTCCATCCGACGATCGATGTGGCGCTTCTCCATCTTGAACTCGGGGATCCCGTACCGCAGCAGACCGCCGATGCGGTCGGCCCGCTCGAGCACGGTCACGTCGTGACCGGCCCGTGTGAGCTGCTGCGCGGCAGCCATTCCCGCCGGACCCGAACCGACGACGGCGACGGACTTGCCCGTCTTCACCGTCGGCAGGACGGGCTTCACCCAGCCCTGGTCGAACGCGTTGTTGATGAGCTCGACCTCGACCTGCTTGATGGTCACGGCGGGCTGGTTGATGCCGAGCACGCACGACGCCTCACACGGGGCCGGGCAGAGCCGACCGGTGAACTCCGGGAAGTTGTTCGTCGCGTGCAGACGGTCGATGCCGTCCTCCCACTGGTCCTTGTAGACCAGGTCGTTCCACTCCGGGATCAGATTGCCCAGCGGACAACCCATGTGGCAGAACGGGATCCCGCAGTCCATGCAGCGACTGGCCTGCTCGCGCAGGACCGTCCGATCGAAATCCTCGTAGACCTCACGCCAGTCCTGCAGACGCAGGTCGACCGGACGCCGCTTGGGCAGTTCCCGCTCGGTGTGCTTGAGAAACCCTCGCTGATCAGCCACGTGCAGCCTCCATGATCGCCTCGTCCACGTTGCGGCCGTCCTTCTCTGCCGACTCGATCGCCGCGAGCACCTTCTTGAAATCGCGCGGCATGACCTTGATGAACTTGTTCTTGGTGTTGTCCCAATCGGCCAGGATGGCTGCGGCCACAGGTGAATCGGTCTCGTTGCCGTGCTTGTCGATGATCCCGTGCAGGAATTCCAGATCGTCGGAATCCAGCTCGTCGGGATCGACGAGCTCGGTGTTGAGGTTGTCGGGCAGCTTGCCGAACGGGTCGTAGACGAACGCGATGCCGCCGGACATACCTGCCGCGAAGTTGCGGCCGGTGTCACCGAGCACCACGACGCGACCGCCGGTCATGTACTCACATCCGTGGTCACCCACGCCCTCGACGACGGCTACCGCACCGGAGTTACGAACGCAGAACCGCTCGCCCACCACTCCGCGGAGCAGGATCTCCCCGCCGGTGGCACCGAAGCCGATGACGTTGCCGGCGATGATGTTCTCCTCGGCGACGAACCCCTCGGGCGCGACGCGCGACGGACGGATCACGATGCGACCGCCGGAGAGTCCCTTGCCGACGAAGTCGTTGGCGTCACCCTCGAGCCGCAGCGTGATGCCCTTGGGCAGGAACGCGCCGAAGCTGTTGCCCGCCGACCCGGTGAAGTCGATGATCACCGTGCCCTCGGGGAGGCCGGATGCCCCGTACACCTTGGTCACCTCGTGGCCGAGCATCGTGCCGACCGTGCGGTTGACGTTCGAGATCGCCGACGTGAACGACACCCGCTCGCCCTTGTCGATGGCCGCGCGGCTCTGCGCGATGAGCTGCTGATCGAGCGCCTTGTCGAGCGCGTGATCCTGACGGCCCGAGCAGTACAGGTCCTGGTTCATGAACGGCGAGTCCGCCTCGGCCAGGATCGGCGAGAGGTCGAGCTTGCCCGCCTTCGCACCACTCCAGTGCGCGAGCGCCTTGGCGGTGTCGAGGGCGGCGACCTGACCGACCGCCTCCTGCAGGGTGCGGAATCCCAGGCGCGCCAGCAACTCCCGCACCTCCTCGGCGATGAACATGAAGAAGTTCTCGACGAATTCCGGCTTGCCGGTGAACCGCTGACGCAGCAGCGGGTTCTGCGTGGCGACACCGACGGGGCAGGTGTCGAGGTGGCAGACCCGCATCATGATGCAGCCCGACACCACCAGCGGCGCGGTGGCGAAACCGAACTCCTCGCCGCCGAGCAGCGCGGCCACCACGACGTCACGGCCGGTCTTGAGCTGACCGTCGACCTGCACGACGATGCGGTCGCGGAGACCGTTGAGCAGCAGCGTCTGCTGGGTCTCGGCGAGGCCGAGCTCCCACGGTGCGCCGGCGTGCTTCTCTGACGTCAGCGGGGTGGCACCGGTGCCGCCGTCGTGACCGGAGATGAGCACCACGTCGGCGTGGGCCTTGGACACACCCGCGGCGACGGTGCCGACGCCGACCTCGGAGACCAGCTTCACGTGGATGCGGGCCGCCGGGTTGGCGTTCTTGAGGTCGTGGATCAGCTGCGCCAGGTCCTCGATCGAGTAGATGTCGTGGTGCGGCGGCGGCGAGATCAGACCGACGCCGGGCGTCGAGCCACGGACCTCGGCGACCCAGGGGTACACCTTGTGCGGCGGGAGCTGGCCGCCCTCACCGGGCTTCGCGCCCTGCGCCATCTTGATCTGGATGTCGGTGCAGTTGGTCAGGTAGTGCGACGTGACGCCGAAACGTCCCGACGCGACCTGCTTGATCGCACTGCGTCGCCAGTCGCCGTTCTCGTCGGGCTCGAAGCGGTCGACGCTCTCGCCGCCCTCACCGGAGTTGGACCGACCACCGAGCCGGTTCATGGCGATCGCGAGGGTCTCGTGCGCCTCGGCGGAGATCGAGCCGAAGCTCATCGCACCGGTGGAGAAGCGCTTGACGATCTCCGACGCCGGCTCGACCTTGTCGATCGGGATCGGGTCGCGGTCACCGAAGTTGAACTCGAACAGACCACGCAGCGACGCCATCCGCGTCGACTGGTCGTCGATCAGCTTCGTGTACTCCTTGAACACCTTGTACTGCCCGGTGCGCGTCGCGTGCTGCAACTTGAACACGGTGTCCGGGTTGAACAGGTGGTACTCACCCTCACGGCGCCACTGGTACTCACCGCCGACCTCGAGCTCGCGGTGCGCGCGCTCCTCGGGACGGGCCTGGAAGGCCAGGGTGTGGCGCGAGGCGACGTCGGCGGCGATCTCGTCGAGACCGATGCCGTCGAGGTGGCTCTGCAGTCCGGTGAAGAACTCGTCGACGGTGTCCTGCGAGATGCCGATGACCTGGAACAGCTGCGCGCCGGTGTACGAGGCGAGGGTCGAGATGCCCATCTTGGACATCACCTTGAGCACGCCCTTGCCCGCGGCCTTGATGTAGTTCTTCTGCGCGGTCGCGAAGTCGATGTCGCCGAGCACACCGCGCTCGACCATGTCCTCGATGGACTCGAGTGCCATGTACGGGTTGATCGCCGCGGCACCGAAGCCGACGAGGCACGCCATGTGGTGCACCTCGCGGGCGTCACCCGCCTCGACGAGCAGACCGACCTGGGTGCGCGTCTTCTCCCGCACCAGGTGGTGGTGGACCGCGGAGGTCAGCAGCAGGGACGGGATCGGGGCGAGCTTCTCGTCGGACTCACGGTCGGACAGCACGATGAGGCGAACCCCGTCGGCGATCGCGGCCGAGACCTGCGACCGGACGTCGTCGAGCGCCGCGCGCAGACCGTCGCCGCCCTCGGCCACGGGGTACAGACCGCGGATCTGGACGCTGCGGAAGTCCGGGTAGTTCCCGTCCTCGTTGATGCGCACCAGCTTGGCCAGCGCGTCGTTGTCGAGGATGGGCTGACCGAGCTCGATCTGCCGGCACGACTCGGCGGTCGGGTTGAGGAGGTCGCCCTCCTTGCCGATGGTGACGCCGATGCTGGTGACGACCTCTTCACGGATCGCGTCGAGCGGCGGGTTGGTCACCTGGGCGAAACGCTGCTGGAAGTAGTCGAACAGGGTGCGCGAACGCTGCGAGAGCACTGCGATCGGGGTGTCGGTTCCCATCGACCCGATCGCCTCGGCGCCGGCCTTGGCCATCGGGGTGACGAGCAGGTTGAGTTCTTCGGTGGTGTACCCGAAGACCTGCTGGCGCAGGCGAACCCGGTCGTGCGGCATGTGGGTGTGCGGACGATCCGGTAGATCGTCGAGCGCGAGGAACCCGTCGTCGAGCCACTGCTGGTACGGGTGCAGCGACGCGAGCTCGTCCTTGATCTCGGCGTCGTCGACGATCCGCCCCTGCTCGGTGTCGACCAGGAACATGCGGCCGGGCTGCAGACGCAGCTTCTGGACGACGTCGGCGGGATCGATGTCGAGGACACCGACCTCCGACGCCATGACGACCAGTCCGTCCTTGGTGACCCAGATCCGGCTGGGGCGCAGGCCGTTACGGTCGAGGACCGCGCCGACGACGGTGCCGTCGGTGAAGCACACCGACGCCGGTCCGTCCCACGCCTCCATGAGCGTGGAGTGGTACTGGTAGAACGCCCGGTGCTCGGGCTTCATGCTCTCGTGACGCTCCCAGGCCTCCGGGATCATCATCAGCACGGCGTGCGGCAACGACCGACCACCCAGGTGCAGGAGCTCGAGGACCTCGTCGAAACGTGCTGTGTCCGAGGCACCCTCGGTACAGACCGGGAAGATCTTCTCGGCCGTGTCGGCGCCGAAGACGGAGGTGTCGATCAGCGCCTCGCGGGCGCGCATCCAGTTCTCGTTGCCGGTGACGGTGTTGATCTCACCGTTGTGCGCGATCCGACGGAACGGGTGCGCCAGCGGCCACGACGGGAAGGTGTTGGTGGAGAAGCGCGAGTGGACCAGGCCCAGGGCGCTCTCGAGCCGGGAGTCCTGCAGGTCGAGGTAGAACCCACGCAGCTGCGGCGTGGTGAGCATGCCCTTGTAGACGAACGTGCGGCCCGAGAGGCTCGGGAAGTACACGGTCTCGCGACCGGGACCGTCCTGCCCGGCACCCTTGGTGCCGAGTTCGGTCTCGACGCGCTTGCGCACGACGAATGCTCGCCGTTCGAGTTCGTCGCCGGATGCGCCGGTGATGAACAGCTGACGGAAGGTGGGCATGGCGTCGCGGGCGAGGGCACCGAGCGACGAGTCGTCGATCGGGACGTCGCGCCAGCCGATGACGGTCAGACCCTCGGCCTCGACGATCTTCTCGACCGACTCGCACGCCGTCTTGGCGTCGGTCGAGCCCTGCGGGAGGAAGGCGATGCCGGTGGCGTAGGACCCCTCGGGCGGCAGCTCGGTGTCGATGACCGCACGCAGGAAGCTGTCCGGGACCTGGATCATGATGCCCGCGCCGTCACCGGTGTTCGGCTCGGCACCCGCGGCGCCACGGTGTTCGAGGTTGACCAGGGCTGTGATGGCCTTGTCGACGATGTCGCGACTACGCCGTCCGTGCATGTCCACCACGAAGGCCACGCCGCACGAGTCATGCTCGTTGGCGGGGTGGTAGAGACCCTGTGGACTCGGGTAACGCTGCCCTATGGGGCGGGGAGCCTGCTTCATTTGTTTCGCCCTTACATCGCGCTGACGCGAACATGCCTCACTGCGGCTGAGATTACGGCACTGGCGTGTCGTGAGCCCCAGTTAGGACTGCCTCATTCGGCTCTGACCAGCGCGTACACGCCGATCAGCTGGTGATCGCGCTGCAGTGTCAGCGCCGTTGCTGACATGTGCGGATCCACTCACCTGTGGTCATGGCATCCGTTGATAACCGCCGAGGGGTCTCCCCGGTCCGAGATCATCGGTCAATTTTCTCACGACGGTCCCGCAGAGCTGAAATCGGAGCCAGGAATCGTCGAGGTCGGGGCCGAGCCACGAACCGCCATCTGCTGCGCCGTCTGCTGCAGCGATGAGCGGGTGGAGGCCGAGTACCCCACGATACTGCGCAATCCGCGAGAACCGGAGACAGCGGCGGCGGGGCGGTCATACGTTGAGCAAAGGATCCATCGACCCGGTTGGCAACGGGCAAAGAGAAAGGCGCTCGCATGCGCGCAGTGGTGACCCTGTGTACGACCGCGGTGATCGCAGCCCTGGCCCTGACCGGGCTCGCCGCCACGGCATCGGCCCGTCCACTGCCTGTCACCTACTCGCTCGGTGCGGCCACCGCGGTGGCGATCGACCGGCCCGACAGCTCGCCGCCGGGCGCCAACGACTGGAACTGCCGACCCACAGCGGCGCACCCCCGGCCGGTCGTCCTCAGTCACGGGACGCTGTTCAACATGACGATTGACTGGCAGGCGCTCTCGCCGTTGCTGCGCAACGCCGGATATTGCGTGTACGCGTTCAACTTCGGGCAACAGCCCGGGTCGGACTACCTCGGCTTTCCCGGTGCGGGCAAGGTCGGTGGCACCGGTCCCATCGAGCGGTCGGCCGCGCAGCTCGCCCGGTTCGTCGACCGGGTCAAGGCGTCGACCGGGGTGGCGAAGGTCGACATCGTCGGTCACTCCCAGGGCGGCATGATGCCGCGGTATTACCTCAAGAACCTCGGCGGCGCCGCCTCGGTCGATCAGCTCATCGGGCTGGCTCCGTCGAACCACGGGACGACGGTTCTCGGGCTCGGGCTGATCCCCGGTGTCCCCGAGACACTACGACTCGGTCTGGGCACCGCCATCCGCCAGCAGATCGTCGGGTCGGACTTCCTGCGGCGGCTCAACGCCGGCGGCGACACCGTTCCCGGGGTCCGCTACACCGTCATCGAGACCCGCTACGACGAGGTGGTCACGCCGTACACCTCGGCGTTCCTCACCGGGCCCGACGTGACGAACATCGAGTTGCAGCGCACGTGCAGCCAGGACTACACCGACCATCTGTCGATCACCTACGACCGACGGGCGCTCAGTTACGTTCTGCACGCACTGGATCCGGCCTCTCCGATCGCACCCTGCTCGTTCTCGTCGCCGCTGTCGGGCGCGTAGACGTCCTAGAGCCAGCCGCGACGCTGCGCGGTGGCCGCCGCCTCGGCGCGGGTGTTCGCACCGGTCTTGCCGATCGCACTCGACAGGTAGTTGCGCACGGTCCCGGCGGACAGGTGGACCTGGCCGGCGATGGTGGCCACCGTCGCCCCGGACAGCGCGGCGCGCAGCACCTCTCGCTCCCGGTCGGTCAACGGGCTGTCGCCGTCGGTGAGGCTCTCGGTCGCCAGCGTCGGGTCGATGACGCGCAGCCCGGCGTGCACCCGCCGGACGGCGTCGGCGAGCTCGGCCGCCGGGGTGTCCTTGACGACGAATCCGGACGCACCCGCCTCCACCGCACGACGGAGGTAGCCGGGGCGGCCGAAGGTGGTGACGATCAGCGACCGTGTCTGCGGGAGTTCGCTTTTCAACAGCCTCGCCACCTCGATACCGTCGGCACCGGGCATCTCGATGTCGAGCAGGCAGACATCGGCCGCCGACGCGGCGGCGGCGGCGACCACCTCGTCGCCGCGCCCGACCTGGGCGACGACGACGAGGTCGGACTCGAGACCCAGCAGGGCTGCCAACGCGCCCCGGACCAACGCCTGGTCGTCGGCGAGCAGCAGCCGGATCGGGGTGCTCATCCGAGCGTCACCCGCACCGCGGTGCCCGTCCCGGTCGCCCGGACGCTCAGCGCTCCGCCCGCCGCGTCGACCCGCTCGGTGAGCCCGCGCAGACCGTTGCCGAAGGCGTGTTCGTCGATGCCGCAGCCGTCGTCGACGACCTCGATGTGTCCGTCGGCGACGTCGACCACGCACCGACGGGCGCCGCTGTGACGCACCACGTTGGTCACCGATTCGCGCACCACCCAGGCGAACAGTGCGCTGCGCGCAGGCGAGATGTCGGCGAGGTCGGTGGGCAGGTCGGCCTCGATCTCGGCGGCGGTGAGCGCGGTGCGCGCCGACGCGAGTTCGGTTCGTAGATCCGGCGTGCGCAGGCCACCCACGGTGGACCGCACCTCGGCGAGCGCGTGACGCGACAACGAGTGCAGTTCGGCGAGCTCGAGTTTGGCGCGATCGGGATCGATGTCGACGAGGCGTCCGGCGAGTTCGGACTTCAGCGTGATCACCGTGAGCGAGTGTCCGAGGATGTCGTGGACGTCGCGCGCCACCCGTTCCCGCTCCGCGATCACGGCGAGCTGCTCGTCGAGTTCGCGTTTGCGGTGTTCGGCGAACTCACGCTCGCGCTCGCGGATCTGCAGGTTCCGCGCCACCAGCATCGCGCCACCGGACACCAGGATCGCCGTCACGATCCCTCCGTCGAAGTCCCAGCCCGGCACCACCTGCGGACCCAGCAGGGCCACCACGACGATCGCGACCACCATCGCGATCCCGGCCCGTTGGCCGAGCCCGAAGACCGACAGCGCGATCAGGTACGGCGCCATGGCCATCGCCGCCTGGCCGATGACCGGGACCGAGGCGGCGACCACGATCACCAGTACGACGAGGAACACCGCGGCTTCGCGGTGATCGGGGTCGTCCAGGCGGAACGGGATCACCCGGATGCAGGCCGCGATGTAGATCCCCGCGAACAGCGCGATGATCGCGAGGCCGTAGGCGATGGCTCCCGCCGACTTGTCCGACGACAGCAGTGCGGCGACCGGATAGCCCAGGAAGACCAGCCAGACGGCCGCGAACGCCCAGCGCACGTCTCGCTGGGCGTTGCCGCGGGCCCTCAGGCGGGCCAGGACGCCGGTGTTCACCTCTGCGACTCTATGGGTGCGGGTGCGATCTCGGTCTCGATGCGAGCGCAGGTCACTGGCGTTCGGTGCCGCGGCGGTAGAAGAACACCGCGGCTGCGGTGAAGATCGCCGCCCACACACCGATGTTGGCGACGGCGACCCACAGCGGGATGTGCTCCCCGTAGACGGTGTCGCCGCCGGTCATCGGGTAGTTGGCGAGCGCGTTGATGCCGAACATCGGGGTGAACATCGAGAACGTCAGCATCGCGCCCTGCAGTGGGACGAACACGTTGCCGCCGAACGCCAGCAGGGTGAGCACGCCGCCACTGACCTGCATCGCGGCCTCGGACTTCAGCGCACTGCCGATGGCCATGCCGAACGCGGCGAACACCGACGACCCCAGCCATCCGAGCAGGATCGAGCCGACCCAGATCGCCACGGGCGCGCGGGCGCCGGTGAACGCGCCGACGATCGACAACAACAGCAGCGGCAGTGCCGCGATGGACATGGCGACCATGGCCTTCGACGCGACGTAGGCGAGCGGCGACAACGGCGTCAGCCGCAGCGTGCGCGTCCAGCCGTCCCGCTGTTCCAGCGCCACCGAGGCGGCGTTGGTCGTCGTCGCGAGGATCGAGCCGTAGACCGCCATGTGCACCATGACGTAGGCGGCGGTGTTGGCGTGGCCGATCATGTCCGAGCCGTACTTCTGGGTGGCACCGAACACGATGTAGAGCAGCGTCGGCATCGCGAGGGTGAAGATCATGGCGCGACGGTTGCGTAGGACCCGGCGTACGTCGAGCCGCACGTACGTCGGGGAGAAGCCGCGCAGGGCTCGGGTCGTGGCGGCGGGTGTGGTGAGGGTGGTCATCGGGTCTTCTCCGGGGTGGCAGAGGTGAGGGCGACGAATGCGTCCTCGAGGTTGTGGGCGACGATCTCGAGATCGTGGGCGGCGTCGTGGTGGAAGAGGAACCGGGCGACGGTGTCGGAATCCTCGGTGGTCAGGTAGACGCGACCGCCGCGCACCTCCGTGGCGGTGACGTTCGGGGCGTTGGCGATGATCCAGTCGATCCGGTCGGCGTCGGCTGCGGCGGACACCACTCGGCCCGACGCCCGAGCGCGGATCTGTGCGGTCGACCCGTCGGCGACCACCCGTCCGCCGGCGATCATGACGATGCGGTCGGCGAAGTCGTCGGCCTCCTCGAGGTAGTGGGTCGCGAAGACGATGGTGCGCCCGTTGCCGGCGTCGTCGCGCATCGCGGCCCAGAAACCCCGGCGGGATTCGACGTCCATCCCCGCCGTCGGCTCGTCGAGGACGATGAGGTCGGGGTCTCCCAACAATGCCAGCGCGAACTTCACCCGCTGTCGTTCCCCACCAGAGCATTTGGAGACCTTCCGGCCGACGATACCGGCGATGTCCGCGCGGGCCATGACCTCGGCGGGATCGACCGAGCCGCCGTACGTGGAGGCGACGATGGCGACCGTCTCGCCGACGGTGAAGTCGTCGAGCAGACCGCCGGTCTGCGTCACGGCGGAGATGCGGCCGGCAGCAACGGCGTCGGCAGGACTACGGCCGAAGAGCTCGACACGTCCGGAATCGGGGGTGCTCAGACCGAGGATCATGTCCAGCGTGGTGGTCTTGCCGGCCCCGTTGGGGCCGAGGAACGCGACGACCTCCCCCTGACGGATGGCGAGGTCGACGCCGTCGACGGCGCGCACGACACCGCCTCGGCGATCGGAGAAGGACTTCGTCAATCCTTCGGCGCGGAGTGCGAGTGGAATGTTCATGGTCATGACAGTGCGCCTGCGAGGGCGAGGGCGACGGGATCAGATGTCACCGATGGCACATGACGGATGTCATGGGCGATGGTGAGCTGGCGTAAGGATCGCCGGGCCGTTATCGTACGCGTGACAAGTTGACCGATCGCGGCCCTTCGGTCTGCGCCGGATGTGAAGGACGACCCCAGGTGCGATTCGTCTGCCGTGCGGCAATGAGTCTGGCCGTTGCGGGTGCGCTGCTGATCACCCTCGCCCCGGCCACCACGTCCGCCGCACCCACCCCGACGCCTCCTCTTCAGAAACCGGTGCCCGTCGCGGGCACGCCCTGTGGCGAGCACGCCATCGCGGTGGCTGCGGTCAAGCGAGAGGTCGATGCCCACAACAGCGCTCCGCATGTGTTCGTACTCCCCGCGCAACAGGCCGCGTCGGACCGGTACAACCGTGAGAAGACCGAGATCGGTAAGCGCCAGGACATCCTGATCAAGGCTCTCAACGACTGTGTCGACTTCCTGAACGCGCTGGACCTGCCCGGTGATGTCCGCCGTCCGCCGGATGACTTCATGTCCCGTGCCGCCGCGGCGATCGAGGCGATACCCGCGAACTACGTCGAACCCAAGCCCGCGTTGCGGACGCCCGACGGGATACTCGCGCCCCCGCGTGAGCTGCTCCCGTTGCTCGGTGTGTTGCAAGCCGCGATACCGGATGGGTCGAATCCGTCGCAGCTGCCCAAGGCCGAAAAACCTTGGGTCGGATCCCTGGACCCCTCCATCAGCGGGGCGAACGAGACCGTACCGGCGAACGCGGACGGTAGCCCCGCGGTGGTGCCGATGCTCAACGCCACGCCGACACGCTTGCTCTACGTCGACGGGTTCCTGAAGCTCCCGCCGCAGTACATGTACTTCATCCTCACCGCGCGGGCGAACCTGGCCTGGGCCACCCCACAGGGCGTGTTGATCCGCTCCTCGTCGGTGATCGCCGGCCTCAGCGGCGGATCGCAGTCCTGGATCGACCGAGCGGACGCGAACGGGGACTACTTCGCGACCGCGATGGGCAATGCGCTGCCCGGTTTGCAGGCGACTCTGGACGCCGTCCGATGACCTGGCGACCCGGTGACCAGAATGGTCCACCCGGTCCGGCGTGGGGCCCGTCGCCGTACGCGTGGGATCAGCCAGGTGGGCCACCGACACCCCCGTACGGCCCGTCCACCATGTCGCCCCATAGACCCCCGCGACGCCGACGCACTCGACGTCTGATCATCCTGATCGTGGTCGTCCTCGCGGTGGTGGGCGGGGCGGTCGGCATCACCGTCGCCGCGACATCCGGTGGAGGCGAGTCCCAGGACGGGGCGATCGACAAGGCCGTCACGACGTACACCTCAGCCTTCGCCGCCGGTGACGTCAACGCTCTGCGCTCGTCCACCTGTCAGGCAGACGCCGGACGGTTCGCCGAACTCGGCGCGCGTGGTGGACCCCCCACAGTTCGACCGAAGACCACCGTCACCGGCGTTCGCACCTCGGGTGACGATGCCGCCGTGACCGTCTCCCAGGGCTCCGCTGCTCCCATCACCGTGTACTTCCGGAAGGAAGGTGGCGCCTGGAAAGCGTGCCCCTCGGCGGTCTCGAGCTTCCCGACGCGATGACGAACCACGCCAACAGCAGGGAAACGAGGTCGTGATGACGATGTACCCGCCCCACGGTCGCCCGAGGCGCGGACCGGTGGTGCTCGCGGCCCTGGTGGTTGTGGCCGTGGTCGCCGCCGGTGTCGGGTTGGCGGTCTTCTGGTCACCGCAGGTTAGTGGCAGCGCCGTGCCGATCGCCGAGAAGCCCGGATTCGTCACGGTGGACGGTTCACCGGTCGCATTCCGAGACCTGCCCCGCATCGCGCAGGCGACGTTCATCAGGTCCACCGACCCCTGTGGGTTCATCACGCCGGAGCAGCTACGCGCGATCGGATCCCCGGCGACGCTGGAGCCCGATTCCATCAACACATGTCAGGCGTCGATCAACGTCGGCCAGAAGTACGACGCCGATGTCTACATCTCGTTCGCTGTGCGGCCGCCGGATGAGGACAGTTCCAACTCGAAGTTCTTCACCGAGACCATGTCCGACCAGGCGGTCGTGTTCGAGGACGGGAGCCTGGACTGCACCGCGTCGATCGAGATCCAACCGCCGGCGGACCCACGATTCACCGCGCGTGGCGACACTCCCGGGATCACCCGCCCGGCGACCGCGGTGTGGTTGCAGATCAAGCGGTCCACGAGCGACGCCTCACGCCCCGGCTGTGATCTGACACGCAAGCTGGCGGCGCCGGCCGCCAAGACGGTGTCGAGCAAACAGTTCCCCGTCCGCAAACAAGGGCCCCAGGTGGCGCCCATCGTGGGTAGGGATCCCTGCGCGATCACCAGGAAGCTACCCGCGGGGACATCAATGACAGCTTGGCAGCCGAGCAATGACACCGGGGTCAACAAATGTGCGCTGACCCTCGGGACGGAGAAGTCACCGGTGGCCGTCAACGTCGTCTACGCCCTGCGGACCGAGGGCGGTATGGCCAGCGACCGCGAGGGACTGACAGCCTCCGACATCGGGGGCCGCACCGTCTTCTCGCAGGAGCAGAACGGTGGCTGCGTCTTCACGACCACAGCCGGGAAAGCGACATCGTTCGCCGGAGGCGGCTCGACGGAACCGACGCTCTACTACCCGATCGTCGTGGTCGGCGGCCCGTGCGACACGGCCCGCCAACTGCTGCCCATCGTCGCGACACTGGCCGAGAAATGAGGAGGGCCATGCGCCGGCGACCCGCGGTACTGACACTTTCGGTGTGCCTTGTCCTGATGGCCTCGGCCTGTGGCGGGGGTTCGGGCCTGTCGCCCGACGGCCGATCGCTCCCCGCCTCCGGGCAGACCGGGCAGCCGGTCGCGGCGGCACCCGCTCTGCCCGACTACCGAGCGAAACTGCCTGCCGAACAACGACAGCGCTACGAGTTGATGGACAAGTACCGGACCATCGACGCATGCGGTTTCGTGGATCCGGCAGCGGTCAATCGTTTCCTCTCGGCACCGCTCTACGTAGGACCGACCTCACTGACCGGCCCGGTCGGATGCGCGTTCAACCTCAATCCGACGAAGACCCCACTCGGGATCGATTCCTTCACGGTCGAGACCGGGGCCATCCTGGAGCCGAACAGGAAACCAAGCGAGATGATCGCCGGAACCGGCGTCTACGCGGACCGCCTGGGCGCCAGCTGCACTCTCAGCGTGAAGTCGGCGACCGGTCTCCTCGTGGGGTTGCGGACCTCGCAGGCCGGGCAGACGCAACTGTTCGGTCCGGCGGTCGACGTCTGCGGCCCCATCCGAGGGGTCATCACCGCATCGCTTCCCCGACTGCGGATGGCCACCCCACCCGCAACCGGCGTGATGCGCTCGAAAGGCGCACGGCTGGACCCCTGCACGGCCATCGCCGGCGTGCTGGACAAGTTCCCCAAGGCGACCTCGCTCACGGCAGAGTCGCAGTACCAGTTCACTAACACCACCCAGTGTCAGATCTCGCTGACGGGCGGGTCGATGCTGGACGAGGACAACAAGGCGACAGTGGGCATTCGCCTCGTACCCGACACCGACACCCTCCTCTACGACGACAGCTACAGCTCGATGCGCGTTCTCGGTGTCCCCGGCAGCGAGGGGATCAACCAGTACACCAAGTGCAACGTGGAAGTCCGTCTGGGCGACGATCAACCCCGCATCGCGACCACGTCGTGGACGACGTTGAAGATCTTCGACGTGAGCGAGAAAGACACGGAGGACCTCGTCGACTCGGTCAAGGTCGACGGCACGGACTGCGCCACCGCCGAACGCATGGCGGTGGCCGTCACCGCCGCCTACAAGGCGATCAGATGAGCGAGAGTGTTCGACGGTGATTCCCTGTCGGGATTCCGTGACACCCGACAGGTCCGCAACCCGATGTCTGTGACATCTGACGTCTGATTCACTTTATCGGCCGATCGCCCGCACGTACCGACCCGCGGCGTTACCGTCGAAACGCGGGTCCGGGGAACGATGTCCCGCGCGACGAGAGGGATTCGCTTCGATGGTCTTCACCGCCCACGGGCCCGAGTCGGGCCGAGAACCGGTCGGCGAGGACGCCGACATGCCCTGGCACTCGACCCGCGGATCCCGCCGATCCCGCACCCTCAACAGCTATCTCGGGCTGGCCATACCGGCTCTGAGCTCGGGCTTCGGGCTGCGTTCGGTGGACGCCCGCACAGCCCCCTCCCCCGCGATGATCAAGGCGTATCGCCCGGTCGTCAACCAGTCGATGATCCGGTTGAGTCCGGTTCCACGTGGAACATCGGTCTCGCAGGTTCGCGAGCGGCACGGCGTGCGGGGCGAATGGGTGCACGGTCGGGGCGTCACGCCCGGCGGCACGATCATCTATTACCTGCACGGCAGCGGCTTCGTCGTCTGCTCTCCCCGCACACATCGCGGGCTGGTGTCACGCCTGTCGACGCTCACCGGTCTCCCCGCGTTCAGCCTCGACTACCGGCTCGGGCCCGAGCACCGGTTCCCCGCCGCGGGTGACGACGCCATCGCGGGGTACCAGTGGTTGCTCGACAAGGGTTATTCGCAGAACCAGATCGTCGTCGCCGGCGACTCGGCCGGCGGTCACATGGCGCTCGATCTGCTCGCCCACAACCACGCTCTCGGCATCGGCCAACCCCGCGCCATGGTGCTGTTCTCGCCGCTGTCCGACCCGACCTTCGGATTGTCGCTGGCCCGGCAGAACGGCGGACACCGTGACCCGATGATCGATGCGCGGCTCGGGGCCAACGTCATCCGGATGTATCTCGGGGACATCGCCGATGATCATCCACGGCTGACCATCCCCGTCACACCGGACATGGAGCTGCCGCCGACGCTGATCCAGGCCGGGTCTCTCGAGGTGATGGCCGACGACGCCCGCGACATCCACCACCGCCTGACCGCGGCGGGCGGACGCAGCGAGCTGCAGATCTGGCCCGATCAGACCCACGTGTTCCAGATGTTCCCGCTGTTCGCGCCGGAGTCTGCTCGAGCGGTCCGGGCCGCGGCATCGTTTGTCACCCGCCAGTTCGACCGACCACGCGCGAACGCCGCGGTCGAGGACCGCGGCGGCGCGTGACGATCTGACCACTGATCAGCGGGTCATCATCACCGGCGAGGTGACCGGCGAGACCGCTGCACCCTGCGTGGCGGCCAACTGCGTGCGCAGTGCCCGGGACCGGGAGACGAGACCGACGACCCGGACCGCCACCATGGTCAGCGCCCAGATCACGAAGAACGGTGCGATCGCCTCGGCGGTGAGGTGCATCGACATCATGTGTTCACCGACCCAGTTCTGGAACGTCGGGATGTCGGACACGGCCCAGACGAATCCGATCCGCGCGACCATCGCGACGAGCCAGACGGCGACGAACGCGCCGCCGCAGCGGGTCATGATCTGCCCGGTGGTCCGGTCGGCCCACATCGCGGTCGACGCGTAGGCCAACGCACCGAACACGATTCCGATCACCGCGCCGACGAGATAGAGCAGCACCGAGTTGTGGTCGGTGGGTGCGTCCTTGAGGTAGGAGTAGCCGAATCCGGACACGGCCAGGATGGGCAGGGCGATCTTGTGCCATCCGAAATGCCTTGTGCCGTACTGGGTGGCCATCATGAGGGCGAAGATTCCGCCGCTGATCTCGACTGCCTGCGTGAGGTCGGACATCGTTACTCCTTGGGTTGTCCCGGTGGGCCGGTGCGACCGGTGTGTCGCTCGAGATCAACTCTGCTGCGACGCGGCCGAAAGCGGATCGACCCCGCAGTGGAGCCCGGGTGGAGAAATCCCTCCACCCGCGGGTGGAGGACGAATGCGCCCGGTCGATGGCATCGTGTTCACCTATGCGCGTTCCGAACCTGTCCCGACTGGCCCCGCCCGTACCGGCCGACGGTCACCAGGGCGCGGGGATCACCGATGCGACGATGGTCCGGCTGCTGCCACTGATCAACGTTGTCGTGGTTGTCTGGGCGTGGTTCACCGTCTCGCCGCTCGGCTTGTCGGGCTCGGGTCTCTACGGGCTGATCCTGATGATCGTGGGTTCGTTCGCGATGTCGCTGCGGCTGTTGCCGTCGAACGTCCTGGCGTTCCGGCAGAGCTTCGTGGCCACCCTCATCGGCGCGGTGGTGGCCGGTCTGCTGTTCGGGTTCGACTCGTCCAGTGCCGCAACGGCCTTCGCGCCGATCATCGCCGGCACGGCGGGCTTTCGATTCACCCCGGTGCCGGCACTGACCATCGCCGTGATCACCTCGGCGACCGCGTTTCTCGCCACGGCAGTCCACTACGACGGCATCCCCTACTGGGCCCTGATGGTGGGACTCGCCGTGCTCATCGGGATGACGCGCCGTGACCGCAGCGAAGCGCTACGCCTCGCCAGGGAGAAGGTGGAGCAGACCGAGCGTGCCGTGGCGTCGGAGAGTCGAGCCCAGGTGCTCGCCGAGCGGGCGCGGGTGGCCCGCGAGATCCACGACGTCCTCGCCCATTCGCTGTCGGGGGTGAACATGCAGCTCAACCTCGCCGACGCGCTCCTCGAGGACGGTCGGGCCGACGCCGGACGGAAGGCGGTGGCCGTCGCCCAGACCCTGGTGACCGACGGGCTCGTCGAGGCCCGCAAAGCCGTCTACGCGCTGCGCGACGAACGCCGCGACCTCGTCGCGACCATCGAGGCGATGTCGCTGGGCAGCACCGAGACGGTCACGGTGACCGGCCGACCGCGGGCGATCGACAGCCAGACCAGCGGACACCTCGAACGCATCGTCGGCGAGGCGTTGACGAATGCGCGCAGACACGCCCCCGGTGCGCCCACTACGGTGACCGTCGAATTCGGGACTGATCTACTGACCATCGAGGTGGTCAACGCGACGACGGGAGATCAGGTGTTCGACGACGGTGCCGGTGTCGGTGTGACGGGAATGCGCGAGCGGGCGGCCGAGATCGGCGCGCGGCTCACGGTCGTGGGCGACGGGCGCAGCTGGACCGTGCGCGTGGAGGTCGACCTGTGACCACTGGTCCGACCGCAGCCGCGAATCCGACCGAGCCGATCCGCGTGGTCATCGCCGATGACCAGGCCACCATTCGCGACGCGCTGGCGGCGATGCTGGATCTGGTGTCGGACCTCTCGATCGTCGCCACCGCCGCCGACGGCGCCGCACTGGTCGACGCGGTGCGCGAACACAGACCCGATGTGGTCCTGACCGACCTGAGGATGCCGGTGATGGACGGCGCCGACGCCACCCGCACGCTGCTGGGCGAGAACCCGGAGTTGCCGGTCATCGTGCTCACCACGTTCGATGACGACGAGTCGGTCTTCCGTGCGCTCGACGCCGGCGCGCGCGGTTATCTGACCAAGGACGCCAACCGCCACGAGCTCGCCGCGGCGATCCGATCCGCGGCAGCCGGACAGTCCGTGCTCGATCGCACTGTGCAGCAACGACTTCTTCGCGGTGCCCGCGCCGGTGCCGACGATCCTGCCACCGCCCCTGCGAACGACCCGGGACTCGACTCCCTGACCACCCGTGAACGAGAGGTGTTGACGCACATGGCGGACGGATCGACCAACCGCGAGATCGCGGCGACGTTGTTCGTCAGCGAGTCCACCGTCAAGACCCACATCAACAACGTGTTCGCCAAACTGGCCCTGCGCGACCGCGCCCAGGCGGTCGCCTACGCCTACCGGCACGGGCTCGTCTCGGAGTAGATCGGAACGGTCCCGCCGGAGCCGCGCTCCGCGGAGCGCGCGCCACTCTGGTTGTCAGTGGTCCTCGATACCATCACCGCAGTACATAACTGCATGTCATCGGGGGAAAACATGACGGTCACAGCCATTGCGTCGAAACGCTCCGCGGAGAGCGGGGACGACGCTCACGACATCTTCGATCACGCGAGCCCGGGCGGCCTGTCAGATGGGGCTCTCACCGAGCGCGTCGTGGGATACGCCAGTCAGATCGCGGCCCTGACCGCCCGGTTCCTCGATCTGCTGCGAGAGTTCGACACCCGTGGGGTGTGGTCCGGGGAGGGCATCAATTCGTGCGCGCACTGGTTGTCGTGGCGCACCGGGTTGTCGCTGCGCGCGGCGCAGGATCATCTGCGTATCGCCCATGCACTGCACGACCTGCCGCAGATGCACGAGGCGTTCGCCGAGGGCCGGCTGTCGTACTCGAAGGTGCGTGCTCTGACGCGGGTGGCGACCCCGGACCGCGAAGAGGAACTGGTGTCGGTGGCGCTGTCGGCGACCGCAGCACAGGTCGAGAAGATCGTCCGATCGATCAGACACATCGACCGGAGCGAGGACGAATCACGTAGTGGCCACATCGAATCGACTGCTCAATGGCGGTGGAACGACGACGGGACGCTCGCGGTCACGATGCGTCTCGCGCCCGTCGACGGAGCGCGATTCCTCGCCGGTGTGGTGCGCAGCGAATACGAACGGACCCGCACCGCCGACGACCCCGATGTGCCCCTCCCTGACTCCGACGACACCTCGGGTGACAGCGCTCCGCGGAGCGCGAGTGGAGCGGTCGATCTGTGGCGCCACGTCCCGTCGAACATCGCTGACGCGGTGGTCGCGATGGCCGACACCGCCCAGACCGTGATCGCGATGCCCGAGTTCGCACCCGGCGCGGAGGTCGTGATCCACAGTGAGACAGACGCCGACGCTGATTCTGCTCAGGCGCATCTCGATGCCGGGCCGGCCATCACCGGCGCTGAGGTCGACGAGGCCTCGTGCGGCGGGTCGACCCGGCGGGTCACACACAGGAAAGGCCGCAAGGGTGTCGCCCTCAAGATGGGTCGCAAGCGGCGTCTGCCCACGCGTGCTCTGCTGCGGGTGGTGTTCGAACGCGACCGCGGATGTCGACATCCGGGGTGCGGTCGGACGCGTCATCTGCATGCACACCACGTCCGGTTCTGGCGAGACGGCGGCACCACCGATCCCGACAACCTCATCATGCTGTGCTCGACGCATCACCGTGCGTTGCACCACGGGGGGTTCTCGATCCGCGCCCTGGGGGCACAACAGTTCTCGTTCCACCGCACCGATGGCTCGCTGATCGAGGTCGCCCCGGCCACGCAGGCGCCGGCGAACTGGCGGCCAGACGCCCACATCGCACCCGACGCGGTCGAGCCCGTCGGCGGTGGACGACTCGATCTCGGCTACACCCTCGAAGTGCTCTACGCGGCTTGGGAATGGCGAGAAGGTCAACTGACAACTCCGATCGCCGCGTGATCGCGCTCCGCGGAGCGCGATCGGCGTGTCTAGGGCAGCGAGTCCGGTGACAGAGCCAGCCGACACACCACCCCGGAGTGATCGCTGAGACGATGGCCCTCCGAGTGCCCCGGCCAGGTGCGCATTTCCGTACACATCAGATCGGACGCGATGTGATCGATCAGCGGGCCGTGCTCCACGTCACCCGCGGTGTGGACAACCCACCGGTCGAGGACTTCGGCGAGCCGTGCGGCGACACTGACCGGCTGCCTCCCTCGAGGGACACGTTGGTTGAAGTCCCCGGCCACAACGGTCGGAACGGTCGCGTCGAAGCGGGCGACAAAGGCCTCGAGCTGGTCGAGACAGTCGAGATGCTCCGACCATGTCGTGGCGTCTCGCCTCCCGGTGCTTACATGGGCTCGCGACCACGGAATACACACGGCGAGAATGCGTATCGGCCCGTTCGCCGCAGCGGTGAGTGCGCTGATCACACGGCCGGCTCCCCCGCCCGTGGTGATGCGCTCGATGTCGGTGAGTGGCCACCTCGACCACAAGATCACCTTGCGGCGGTCCCGCTGCTGACCGTAACCCCAGTCGTCGCCGCCATCGGCAA
>NZ_JAEMTF010000016.1:51567-55213 GCF_016462415.1 Williamsia sp.
ACCTTGCGGCGGTCCCGCTGCTGACCGTAACCCCAGTCGTCGCCGCCATCGGCAACGTGTCCACCGCCGGGGAGCAGGTCGCGTCGCCCCTCGGTGACGACGAGAACGTCCGCGGTCGCGGCGGCCAGCCGCTCGCGAACCATCGTCGCCCGGATGCCACTTGCCGGAGCCCACTCTGTGTTCCAGGTACCGACGGTCATCTCATCCGGGGTGACCATCTTTCACGACCCCATCCAGGCGATGATCTCGTCGGCGATGTGCTCACCGCGGTCCTCCTGCAGGAAGTGCGCGGCCCCGGCGATGGTCACCTGATCGTCGACCGTCGGCATGAGGTCGATGAACGCCTGGCCCGAGCGCGGGTGCGGGAAGACCGGGTCGCTGTCGGAGAAGGCGAGCAACGCCGGCTTGTCCCATCGCGAGAGTTCCTCGGCGACACGGGCCATCACGTCGGCGCCCACGGCCGTCTCGTCGACCGGGACGATCAACGGGAACTGTGCGGCCCCGGCTTTCGACTCGGCGGTGGGGAATGGCGCGTCGTAGGCGGCGATCACGTCAGCGGGGACATCGGTGGCAGTGCCGCCTCCGACGATCGTCCCGACCGGCAGATCGGGGTTCTTCTCGGCAAAGTCACGCCAGGCGAGGAATCCGCGGCTCACCCGCCCGGTGAACAACCCCGTGTTCATGATGACGATCCGGTCGACGCGGTCGGCGTGTTCGACGGCCCACCGCAGACCGATCGGACCGCCCCAGTCCTGTACGACCACGGTCGCTTTCGTGACCTGGAGTTGGTCGAGCACGTCATCGGCGATGGCCGAGTGCCGGTCGTAGGTGTACCAGTCGCGGTCGGTGGGTTTGTCCGACCGCCCGAAACCGGCGTGGTCGTAGGCGATCACACGATTGCCGGCGTCGGCGAGCGGACCGATCATCTTCCGGTACAGATAGCTCCACGTCGGTTCGCCGTGGAACAAAACGATCGGATCGCCGGACCCCACGTCCACATGATGGATACGCAGGCCCTCGGACTCGAGGTAGCGGGGCTCGTGATCCCAGCCCGGCAGATTCGCGAAGCGCTCGTCAGGGGTGCGGTAGACGTCCATCGGGTCATCATGCGCCGTCGCCGTGCGCGCCGGGCCCGGGTTCGTCAGCCGACGTTGACGCCGAAGTCGCGCGCGATGCCGGCCAACCCGCTGGCGTACCCCTGGCCGACCGCTCGGAACTTCCACTCACCGTTTCGGCGGTACAGCTCACCGAACACCATTGCGGTCTCGGTCGAGGCGTCCTCGCTCAGGTCGTAGCGCGCGAGCTCGCGGCCGTCGTCACTGTTGACCACGCGTATGAAGGCGTTGATGACCTGACCGAAGTTCTGGCCGAGGTTCTCGGCGTCGTGGATGGTCACAGCGAAGATCATCGAATCGACGCCGGGGTCGACGGCCTTCAGGTCGACGTTGACGGACTCGTCGTCGCCATCGCCCTCGCCGGTGAGGTTGTCGCCGGTGTGCACGATGGCGCCGTCCGGCGAGGTCAGGTTGTTGTAGAAGATGAAGTAGTTGTCGGACAGCACTTTCCGGTTCGTGCCGACGGCGAGCACGCTCGCGTCGAGGTCGAAATCGGCACCGCTGGTGGAACGGACATCCCATCCCAGGCCGACACTCACCGCACGGAGGTCGGGCGCCTCCTTGCTCAACGAGACATTCCCACCCTTGGCCAGGGACACCGACATCGCGTACCTCCTCGAATCACCACAACTGATCGCGTTGCACTCAACGGTACCCACGAAGTCCTCGCGGCAGCAGTCAGTCGAGCTGCGACCGTGCCACCACGAAGTCCCGGAACCGTGCCGCGGCCGGGGACAGGGGTCGGTCGCGTTGCCAGATGACGCCGATCTCGCGCCACGTCTGCGAGCCGGCCAGCGGGATCACCGACACCGACGTCGGAACCTGCGGCGCGTCCTCGATGGGCAGCACCGCGACGCCCAGCCCGGCGCCGACGAGTCCGGCGACCGTCCCCAGCTCGCTGGACTCGAAGGTGATGTCGGGGCGAAAATCGGCCTCAGCGCAGAGTTCTTCGAGGATGCGGCGCATCCCGAAGCCCTGCCCCATCGTGACGAACGGCTCCTCGGACACCTCGACGAGTGAGACCTCGGAACGGCCGGCCAACCGATGATCACGGGGTACCGCGAGACCCAGGCGCTGTCGGAGCAGCGGCGACCACACCACGTCGGTGTCGGTCGGCCGGGGCGAGACGATGGCGAGGTCGGCGTCGCCGGCACGCACGTGGTCGACGACCGTCTCCGCCGCGTCCTGGGTCAACGTGAAGGCGACACGGGCCCCGCGACGGAAGTCCCCGATCAGCTCCGGGACCAGACGGATGCCGAAGGAGTGCAGGAACGACAGGCGAATGGTCCCCTCCACCGGGTCGATCAGGTCGGCGATCTCATGGCGCGCAGCCTCGAACTCGGCTCGTGCCCGTCGGCAGTGGGTCAGGAAGATCTGGCCCCTCGCATTGAGAACGAGTCGCCGTCCGTGCCGGTCGAAGAGCTCGGTGTCCAGTTCCCGCTCGAGCCGGGCGAGCATCCGCGACAACGTCGGCTGTGAGAGATGGAGTCGGCGGGCCGCGGCGGATACGTTCTCCAACTCGGCGAGATCGACGAACCAGTCCGCTTCGGTGCGCAACACCGTTCCTTCACGAGTCGAGGTGATCTGAACTGAACACTCGTATGGGACGATACGACCGTTCGTCTGAGTGCGTCGGCCCCCGGGCCACCGGATGCGACCACTCCCTGTGTCGGGACATCGGAGGCTGAGCTCATCATGCGTGCGTCGTCGACACGGATCGTGATGCTTCTTGTCGTTCTTCTCACGATCGCGGGGTGCACCTCGTCGGTGGACGGAACTGCCGTCATCCGCAAGCCCGCGAGTCCGACCGGAGTCGACTACCGCGACTACCTCTCGGGAGATTCGCTGGCGCGGTTCCAGCAACTGGACAGGATCCGCTCCGTCGACAAGTGCAATTATCTGGATCCCACGTCGGTTATCCGTTCCTACTCGGCCCCGCTCTACGTCGGTCCGGCCGACGGTGATCTGTCGAGTCCGGCTGACTGTGATGTCCAGCTCGACCCCACGAAGAACGCGAACAAGGTCGGATCGATCGCGGTGAGCACCGATGGAACCCTGACCGCCGACGACACACCCGACGGAAAGATCGGGACGGTGCCGTACTACGGCGGACCGTTCGACACCGTCTGCAGCTACGGCGTGGTGACCCCGACCGGGCAGTACCTCACCATCATCGAGTCCTTGTCCGGTCTCACCCTGGCGCGGGAGGCCAACATGGGTGCCGTGTGTAAGGACACCATGGCGCTGCTCGTCGCATCCCTCCCCCGGATCATGGGGACGGAACCCCTCACCTCGTCCCTGCCCGATGCGCGCTCGGTGGCCGCGCGGGTCGATCCCTGCGTCGCACTCGATGCCGTCCTCTACGACCACCCGCTGGCGAACACGCAGATGGAGTTCCCGAACCCACCGATGTGGACGCATCGATGCTCGATCGGGATCGACGGTGACGTGTCGGCTCAAGATCGGATGATCGTCGAGTTCGTACTGGCGCCGGCGGGGTCGACCTACACGGGTGCGACCGAGACCACCAT
>NZ_JAEMTF010000016.1:55313-62875 GCF_016462415.1 Williamsia sp.
GCTCATGCGCTGAGTGTATGAGCGATGCGCAAATGATTCATTTCCTTTCGACGCGGGCGACTGGCATCGTTTGCAAGGGAAAGGGGCGAGATGACTGCAACTGCTTCGACGTATCAGGCCACGGGGACCGGGGCGCTCGCGCCGACCGGCCACCAGGCGGGGTCGGTGCCGTTCCGCAAGGCGACGATCGCGCTGTTCGCGGCGGGCATGGCCGCGTTCATGGCGATGTATCACGTTCAGGCGATGCTGCCGGTGTTCTCCGACCACTTCGGGGTCTCCCCCACCACGTCCGCTCTCACCGTGTCGTTGACCACCGGCATGCTGGCGTTGGCGATCATCCCGGCGAGCGTGTTGTCGGAGCGCTACGGGCGTATCCGCGTGATGGTCATCTCCGCGATCGCCGCGTCACTCCTCGGACTGTTGCTGCCGTGGTCGCCGAGTATCGAGATACTGCTCGGTGGGCGCGCACTCGTCGGCATCCTGTGCGCCGGTGTCCCCGCCGTCGCGATGGCGTACCTCGCGGAGGAGATCGACGGCCCCTCGCTCGGAAAAGCCATGGGCTACTACGTGTCCGGCACCACGATCGGTGGGCTGACCGGGCGTCTCGTCCCCGGACTGGCCGCCGACGTCGTCGACTGGCGATGGGCCCTGGAGGTCGCGTGCCTGGTGTCGCTGGCGTTCGCGCTCGTGTTCATCAAGCTGGTCCCTGCCTCGAAGAACTTCACACCCCAGCGCGTGACCATCCGTACGACGTTCTCGAACCTGTCCGGTCATCTCCGCGACACCCCGATGCTGTGTCTGTTCGGGTTGGCGTTCGTGCTGATGGGCGGGTTCGTCACGGTCTACAACTTCCTCGCCTACCGCCTGCTGGACTCCCCGTTCTCGTTGCCGCAGAGCATCGTCAGCCTGGTGTTCCTGATGTACCTGGCGGGGACGTTCTCCTCCACCTACGCCGGTCGGATGTCGGATCGCCACGGTCGGGGTCGCGTTCTCGGCGTCTCCATCGCGGTGATGGCAGTGGGCCTCGTGGTGACCGTTCCCGACTTCCTCCCGAGCACCCTCGTCGGCGTGTTCTTCTTCACCGCAGGCTTTTTCGGCGCGCACTCGGTGGCCAGCAGCTGGGTCGGAGCCCGCGCCAGCGACCACCGCGCCGAGGCCTCGTCGCTCTATCTCTTCGGCTACTACCTCGGTAGTTCGGTCGCCGGCGCCCTGGGCGGTATCGCGTTCTCGGCCTTCGGGTGGGTCGGTGTCGCGGGCTACGTCGGCGTACTGATGGTGGTCGGCGCGGTGCTCGCCGGGCTCGTCATCACCAACGTCGCCCGGGAGCCCGTCGAGTCCGTGACCTGACCAGCCCGTCCGACGCTCTTTAGTTCGTATAACGGTCGATACCGGTCCGCACATGAGATCGTGGCGCCATGAAATCACTGCCTGCTGTGCTCGCTGCCGCGGTCGGAGCAGCGGTCGCCGTCGTCTCGCTCCTCGGTCCCACCACATTCCAGGTGTTCGATTCCGCATTCGTCGGGTCGCGGTGGGACAGCTTCTTCAACAGCAGCGCGGCATTTGCCGCCGCGGCGGTACTCGTTGCGCTGGTGGTCGCGGTCTCGCTGCGCCACCTCGTGATTGCGCTCGTCGGCGCAGCCGTCGGGTTGATCGCGCTGGCGATTCTCGCCTTTACGATGACGAACGAGCAGGGCATCGGGTATCCGACCGCGATCGCGGGCGGACTGGTGCTGGGGTCACTCGCGGTGGTGACTCACCCGAACCCGTCGACCGGTGGGCGGGCGGGCCGGATCGGTCTCGCAGCCGGTGTCGTGGCCGGGTTCCTGCTCGCACAGTCGGTTCAGTCGTCGTTCGGTGGCTTCGGTGGGAACCGCAGGTCCGCTGATTATGGCGTCAGCACTCTCGTCGCGATCGAATCGAACCCCAGAGTCGCGACCCTTGTCGGAGCCGTCATCGCGTTGATCGCGCTCCTGGTCTTTGCCTCTCAGATCAGGGGCACCACATCGGTTGTCATCGGTCGGCCTGACACCACGGTCATCATCGCCGGCGTCGGTGTCCCTGTGGCGGTTGTTCTCCTGAGCTTCTGGTTACACGAGTCCGGGTCCACCGGCGGCGGGATCTCGCCGCCCGGATGGGTGTTCGGCAGCGTGGCGATCGTCATCGTGCTCACCGTTGCGCTCGTCATGCCGGGTCGAACGGGGTTGGCGTGGGTCGGGGCCGTGGCCCTGGTGGCGACGGGTGCGGCAGCGGACGTGTCCGATGTCGGCGGGCCGGTCGTCGTCGTGGTCGCAGTTCTCATCGGTCTCGGGGCCGCGGCGGCGCGGTGGCGGAATCTGCTGCCCGTGGGGATCGCGGTTCTCGTGGTCGTCGTCCTGTTCCAGCTGGTGCACGGCGACTCCTCTGTACTGGTCGCGGCGGCGGGCGCACTGTTCGTCGCACCGATCGCGGCGAGCTACACGGTGGCCGTCTGCATGTCCGACCCAGCGTCCTCGCAGCCGCTCGCCCACCCGGCGATCATTGCCACTGCGGTGTCCGCATGCGTTCCGCTGAGCGCTCTTCGCGGAGGAGCCGACTTCGGATGGACCGCATACACACCCCTCACCGACGCTCCCCCCGACATCGATCAGTTCGGTTTCCAATCCGCCACCGAGACAACCGTGGCGACCTCGGTCCTGAGCCTCATCGCGGCCGGCGTCGCCGCCTGGATCATCACCCGCCGACCCCACGAGCCGGTTACCGCTCCGCTTGCCGAGTGACGCTCCGCTTGCAAACGGAGCGTGGCTGGAGAAGTGGAGCGGGAATCGGTCGAGGTCAGTGACCGGACTCGACGACCGCGCCGCTGTCGATGTTGCGGGCGCTGGTGGACCGACCGAGGGCCGCGACCTCGGCGTCCATCTTGGGGATGATGCGTGGCGCCTGGTCGAGCGAACCCTTCTCACCGACCGGCGATGTGATCACACCGCGCAGCCACCCGAGCGCGCCCACCCAGCCCGGGACGTAGACGCGACGCTTGCGCTTCTCCAGACCTGCGACGAAGGCGTTGACGCACTTGTCGACGGTGGTGGTCTTGCTCAACGGCCCGGGCAGGCCGGCCAGCATCTCGGAGAACGCGGACAGGTCCTTCTTCGCGTCCTGGACCAGCGGGGTGTCGATCCACGACATGTGGGCCGAGCCGACGTCGACGCCGAGGTGCTTGACCTCCAGGCGCAGCGCGCTCGCGAAGTTCTCTGCGCCCGCCTTGCTGGCGTTGTAGGCGGCGAGGCCCGGTGCCGGCGCGAACGCGGCCAGCGACGACACCACCAGGATGTAGCCCTTGCGCTCGATCACCGACGGCAGCGCGGCGCGGACGGTGTGGAAGACGCCGTTGATGTTGATGTCGACGACCTTGCGGAAGGCGGCCGGGTCGACGTTGAGAACCGAGCCGTAGCTGGCGATTCCGGCGTTGGCCAGAACGTGGTCGATGCCGCCGAACCGTGCGATGCCCGCGGCCACGGCGGCCTCCATCGCCGACAGATCGGTCACGTCGGCTAGCGCACTCACACAGTTGTCGCCGAGCTCGTCGGCAATGAGCGCCAAGGTCGACTCGTCGACGTCGGTGATCACGACCTTCGCGCCGCGCTTGACCAGCGCACGTGCGGTCTCGGCGCCGATCCCGCGCGCCGCTCCGGTGATGAGAACGACCTTGCCCTTGACTGAACCCATGGGATCCACCCTAGAGGGCGAGCACGAACACTCCTAGGAGGTGACCTCGGCCCCTCGTCGCGGCGGGCACGCGTCGAGCCAGGTGTTCTCGGCCTCGTCGAAGACGCGCGAGCGGGCCAGGAACCTGACTCCCTCGGGAGCCTCGAGACTGAACCCGGCACCGCGCCCGGGCACGACGTCGAGGATCAGCTGGGTGTGTTTCCAGACCTCGTACTGATCGCCCTGGATCCAGACCCGTACTGCCGGAATGGGATCCGCCAACGTGATCTCGCCGAGCAACACGTCACGCTGACCGACGCGGAACTCACCGGCCGGATAACACATCGGCGCCGATCCGTCACAACATCCACCGGACTGGTGGATCATGAGGCCGCCGTGGAGCTCCGACAACTTGGTCAGGAGCTCCACGGCGGAGTCAGTTGCGACGACCCTGTCTGTAGCAGTCATCACGGTCTCCTTCTTCGGTGAAATCCCTTGCCGCTCTTGATCAGAAGCGACCGATCAGAAGAAGCCCTTCGCGTTCTGAGCGTAACCCACCAGCAGGTTCTTGGTCTGCTGGTAGTGCTCGAGCATCATCAGGTGGTTCTCACGCCCGATGCCCGAGGCCTTGTAGCCGCCGAAGGCCGCGTGCGCCGGGTAGTCGTGGTACGTGTTCGTCCACACGCGACCGGCCTGGATCTCACGTCCCGCGCGGTAGGCGGTGGCGCCGTCACGCGACCACACGCCCGCGCCCAGACCGTAGAGGGTGTCGTTGGCGATCGACATGGCGTCGGCGTAGTCGGAGAACGTCGCGACCGACAGCACGGGTCCGAAGATCTCCTCCTGGAAGATGCGCATCTTGTTGTTGCCCGCGAAGATCGTCGGCTTGATGTAGTAGCCGCCGGCCAGGTCACCGTCGAGCTTGAGCGGCTCGCCACCGGTGAGCACCTTGGCGCCCTCCTCCTGCCCGATGTTCAGGTACGAGGTGATCTTCTCGAACTGGTCGTTCGACGCCTGCGCGCCCATCATCGTGTCGGTGTCGAGCGGGTTGCCCTGCTTGATCGCCTCCGTGCGCTTGACCGCCAGGTCGATGAATTCGTCGTAGATCGACTCCTGGATCAGCGCGCGGCTCGGGCAGGTGCACACCTCGCCCTGGTTCAGCGCGAACATCGTGAAGCCCTCGAGTGCGCGGTCGCGGAAGCCGTCGTCGGACGCCATCACGTCGGCGAAGAAGATGTTCGGGCTCTTGCCGCCGAGCTCCAGGGTGACCGGGATGATGTTCTCCGACGCGTACTGCATGATCAGGCGGCCCGTGGTGGTCTCACCGGTGAACGCGATCTTGCGGATCCGGTTGCTCGACGCCAGCGGCTTGCCCGCCTCCACGCCGAAGCCGTTGACGATGTTGAGAACGCCGTCGGGCAGCAGGTCACCGATCAGCGAGATCAGGTACAGGATCGACGCGGGGGTCTGCTCGGCCGGCTTGAGGACGACCGCGTTTCCTGCGGCCAGGGCCGGGGCCAGCTTCCACACGGCCATCAGGATCGGGAAGTTCCACGGGATGATCTGTCCGACGACGCCGAGGGGCTCGTGGAAGTGGTAGGCGACGGTGTCCTCGTCGACCTGCGACAGCGAACCCTCCTGCGCACGAAGAGCACCCGCGAAGTAGCGGAAGTGGTCGACGGCGAGCGGGATGTCGGCGGCGAGACACTCGCGGACGGCCTTGCCGTTGTCCCACGACTCGGCGACAGCGATCTGGGTGAGGTTCTCCTCGATGCGGTCGGCGATCTTCAGCAGGATCAGTGAGCGCTCGGCGACGGCGGTCTTGCCCCACGCGGGCGCGGCCTTGTGTGCGGCGTCGAGGGCGAGGTCGATGTCCTCGGCGGTCGAGCGGGCGACCTCGCAGAAGGTCTTACCGTTGATCGGCGACGGGTTCTCGAAGTACTGGCCCTTGACCGGCGGGGTCCACTGTCCCCCGATCCAGTTGTCGTAGCGCTGCTCGAAGTTCATGACCGCGCCATCGGTTCCGGGGTTGGCGAACACTGCCATCGGATCTCTCCCTCATTGTCCGCAGGGCGGCAGGGGTCGAGTCACCCGAACCACACCCGCGGGGTGTCTGTGATGTACACCACAAAGCTACGCCGCATCACGTTGCAAGCCCGTTGCACGCAGATCCGGGGTGCGTACGTTGGGGTGATGACACAGGCATCAGTTATCCCCGTCGATCAAGGTCCGAAGATCACCGCACGGCAGGTCAACGTCAACGCCTCTGCCGCCGACATCTTCGCGCTGGTCGCCGACCCGCACCGCCACCATGAGCTGGACGGTTCCGGCACCGTGCGCGATTCCACGGTCAAGGGCCCCGACCGCCTGAAGAAGGGCGACAAGTTCAGCGTCGGGATGAAGCAGTTCGGCGTCCCCTACAAGATCACCTCGACTGTCACCGAGCTCGCCGACAACAAGGTCGTCGAGTGGCAGCACCCGATGGGCCACAAGTGGCGCTGGGAACTGGTCGAGACCGCACCCGGCAACACCCAGGTCACCGAGTCGTTCAACTACGGCACGGCCAAGGTGCCCGCGATGATCACCGCGTTCGGCTACGACAAGAAGAACGGCGACGGCATCACCAAGACGCTGGAACAACTGGCCAAGCGCTTCGCCTGATCTATTGATGTCGATAAGTCGGCTCTGAGCGTGCCGGCGTGGACGTATGCGTCACGCCGCACCGCTCAGGGCCGATTTTTCGACACCGGCTTGCGCAGCACAACCGCCCCGGCGATGTGGCCGTTCGGCACACCCGATGACTCGGCGACCCGGTACCCGGCACGTTCGTAGAGGTCGATGTTGCGCGCGCTCCGCGCGCCGGTGAACAACTCGAACGTCGTGGTCTCGGACGGTGCGAGTCGTTCAGCCTGCTCGAGGAGTCGACGTCCCAAGCCGCGGCCGGCCAGGTCGGGCGCCACCATCAGACGGCCGATCTCCCACGTGTCGCCGACGAGTCGTCCGCGCACCGCGCCGACGAGCCGCGTGCCATCGCGGACGGTGAGCACCGTCCATTCGCCGATCCAGGCGCGCACCTCGGCGAGAGACTCGTGCAGTGGCGGGATGTCGAGGGTGTCGTTGGCGATAGCCTCGGCCACCCAGCAACACCGTTGCAGGACATGTAGTTCGGCCGCGTCGGCAGCGGTGCAGTCAGCAGCGATTAACTCTGCCGCCCCCGCGGAGCCGAGGGTCGAGTCCGTGACCAGGCGCGCGTACCGGAACACGTCGCGCGGGATCCCGCCGATTCGTATCGCGCCTCGGCGCAGTCCCTCGCACCGGTAGCCGGCGCCGACCGCCGCCCGGCGTGAACTCGTGTTCCATGGCTCGATGTCGAGCTCGACCCGCACCGCGCCGTCGATGTCGAGCGCGAACTCGGTCGCGACCCGAAGCGCACGGGACGCAACGCGCTTACCTCGATGGTCGGCGCTCACCCAGTAACCGATGCGGATGAGACCGTTACGCGGATCGGTCAGCCACACCCCGATCTGCCCCATCGCCTCGTCGGTGCCCGCGTCGGCGATCGCGAACGAATAGCCCGCGCCGTCGCGCGAGCGCTCATGCTGGAGTTCGATTTATTCGCGGGCGGCTGCCTGTTCGACCTCCGCATCAACGGTCGGAATCCAGTCAACCAGCGGATCTCGAACTGCCGATACGGCGGGGACGAGATCCGCCGACGACAACGGCCGCAGCCTGATCCCGTCGCCGTGCAACACGGGAACGACCAGACCGGGCATGGCACCACCCGATCAATGGATGGTGCCCGGCGTCAACAGATTTTGGAACGAACGCGCTCACATCCGGGCGTATCGCGCCATGACGAAGGCGTAGATGCCGTACGTCGC
>NZ_JAEMTF010000178.1:0-2512 GCF_016462415.1 Williamsia sp.
CCGCCCAGTCGACGGTTGGTGCCGGCGGCCGAGCTACTTGGTGGCGTAGTGCAGCGCGGCGATACCGCCGGTGAGGTTGCGCCAGCGGACGTTGCCGAATCCCGCATCGGTGATGCGCTCGGCGAGACCGGCCTGATCGGGCCACGCCCGGATCGACTCGGCGAGATAGACATACGCCTCGGGATTGCTGGCGACGCGCGTGGCCACCGGCGGCAGGGCCTTCATCAGATACTCCATGTAGAGCGTGCGGAACGGTCCGAAGACCGGCGTCGAGAACTCGCAGATGACCAGTCGCCCACGTGGTTTGAGCACCCGCTGCAGCTCGGCCAGCGCGGTGTCGACGTTCGCGACGTTGCGCAGACCGAAGGAGATGGTCGCGGCATCGAAGCTCTCGTCGGCGAACGGCAGCGTCAACGCGTCGGCGGCGACCTTGGGCACCGGTCGGCGGTACCCGGCCTTGAGCATGCCCAGCGAGAAGTCGGCGGCGATGCAGTGCGCGCCCGACTGCGTCAGTTCCTCGGTCGAGACCGCGGTCCCCGCGGCCAGGTCGAGCACCACGTCGTCGGGTCCGAGCGCCAGCGCGCGTCGAGTCGCCTTCCGCCAGCCACGATCCTGGCCGAACGAGAGCACCGTGTTGGTGATGTCGTAGCGACGCGCGACACCGTCGAACATGGCGGCGACGTCGGCCGGCTTCTTGTCCAGGCCGGCGCGGCCCACGGGGGTCGAGGTCATGGGCTCAACGGTACGTGTCCGACGATGGATCGAGTACGAGAGTCCCGCCACACGCACGGGGCGCGGGATCAGGCCGTACGGCCGTGGACCGCGAGGCTGCCTGCGCGTCCGAGCACGGCGTCGTAGTGGCCGAGCAACTGATCGCAGATGACGGGCCAGGTGCGGCCCTGCACCCCGCGCCACCCCGCCACGCCGAACTCGGTGCCGACGGTCGAGTCGAGCAGGGTGTCGACCGCCCCGGGCAGCCGCTGCGAGAACGTCGGGACGTCGAGCAGGTAGCCGCTCCGCAGGTTCGCGATCAGGTCCTTGGGGCCGCCGGCGTCGGGTCCGATCACCGGGACGCCGCTGGCCTGCGCCTCCTGGACGGCCTGACAGAACGTCTCGTGCTCGCCGGGGTGCACGAAGACGTCCATGCTCGCGTAGGCGCGGGCGAGTTCGGTCCCGCCGAGTTCGCCGGTGAACACCGCGTCGGGCATCAACTTCTCGAGGCGGGCGCGCTCGGGGCCGCCGCCGACGATGACGAGCTGACGGTCACCACGACCGGACAGGACCGCGAGGCGCTCGACGTGCTTCTCCGGCGCCAGTCGTCCGACGAAACCGACGATCGGCGCGCCCGACGGACTCCACCGCGCGCGCAACGCGTCGTCCCGGCGTTGCGGGTTGAACCTCTCGATGTCGACGCCCCGGCCCCACCGGAAGACCCGCGGGATCCCGTGGTCCTGCAGGGCTTTCACCGACACCGACGACGGGGCCAGCGTGCGGTCGCACGCGGTGTGCAGTCGACGTGTCCACGACCACGCGGCCCGCGCGCCCATGCCGATCCCGTAGCTCTCGGCGAATCCGGCCACGTCGGTCTGGAAGACCGCGACGGTGGGCAGGTCCAGGCGGCGTGCGGCGTGCGCACCCGCGGCGCCCATCACGAACGGTGACGCGAGATGCACCACGTCGGGCGCGAACTCGGCCATCGCGCGGTACAGCGACGGGTTCGGCACCCCCACCGGGAGCGACGAGATCTTGGGCACCATCATCGACGGCACCAGATGCACCGGCACCCCGTTGACCTCTCGCGGGGCGGGTTGGGCGCCACGCGGTGTGTCGGGGGCGAACACCATCGCGTCGTGACCGCGGCGCTCGAGATGATCGAGCACACGCAGCACCGAGTTCACGACGCCGTTCATGTTCGGCAGGAAACTCTCCGCAACTATTGCCACTCGCACGACCGTCAGTGTGGCCAGCGCATCTGTCCCGCAACGTTCGTCGACGTGACGTCGGCCGAAATGGGAGGTGAACTCCTCCGGTGTGCCCCGTCAGGCCGGTGTCGTGGCGTCCGGGGTCGCCGCGAGGGTGTCGATGTCGTCGAGGCGGCGACGGCGCGAGACCTCCGCGAGCAGGACCATCACCGCGATCACGAACAGCCAGGTGTAGCCGGCGATGGACACGGCCGGGACGATCGACAGGCTCGCATCCCGACCCGCGACACGCACCAGGTCGGGGTTGGTGCTGTCGTACTCGACACTGATGCGTTGTCCGACAGCGAGTTCGGTGGGATAGAAGATGCCGAGACGGGGGCTGCGGACCTGGCCGTCGGGGGTGTAGAAGCGCACGGTCGACTTGGTCGCGCCCGCAGTCACCACGTCGGCGGTCGCCGTAGCGATGTTGTCGTCGATGGACGCGTCGTCTCGGTAACACCCGGCCACCATCACGGCCATCATGATCGTCACGAGCCCGGCGACGATCAGCAGACCTATCTGCGTGCGTCGGAGGTGGGTCGGGGACATGC
>NZ_JAEMTF010000178.1:2612-4579 GCF_016462415.1 Williamsia sp.
CCGGCGACGATCAGCAGACCTATCTGCGTGCGTCGGAGGTGGGTCGGGGACATGCGTCAGAGACTACTTATCCGTCATCAGCTGAGACCGGCGGAGATCGCGGCGTGCAGGTCGCGGAGCCGGTCGCGGTCGGTGGGGACCTCGATGACCTGCAGTCCCGCCGTGTCCTCGGCGAGCGCAGCGGGCAGCCCGGCGAGGTCGACACGGCGATGGGTGACGCCGAAACCGGCGCACAGCGCGGCGAGGTCGGTGCGGTGCGGTGTACCGAAGACGCGCTCGAAGGCGTCGTCGTACTCGACCCCGGAGAACCGGCGCTGACCCTGCTCGAGCAGACCGAAGATGCCGCCGCCGTCGTCGTTGGCCACGACGATCGTCAGGTTGCGCGGACGCGGTTCGGCGGGACCGATCAGCAGTCCCGACGCGTCGTGGACGAAGGTCAGGTCGCCCATGAACGCCACCGTGCGCACGTCGTCGGCCGTCAGGGCGGCGCCGATGGCCGTCGACACCGTGCCGTCGATCCCTGCGACCCCGCGGTTGGACAGGACGCGCACCTCCGGCGAGACGCGCCCGGCCAGCGCGACGTCGCGGATGGGGTTGGACGCCCCGACAACCAACTGCTCGCCGGGACGCAGGGCGGCGCTCACCACCCGTGCGACATGCAATCCGGTCACGGTCCCGGGCCGGTCCAGCTCGGCGTCGACGGATCCGACGGCCCGCTGCTGCACGTCGGCGCAGGCCTTCAGCCACTCCTCCGAGCACCGGCCGCTGACCTCCGCGCGCGTCCCGGTGGCCAGGACGTTGCCGGACACGTCCGGCCAGCGCGGGCCGGTGGTCAGGGCGTAGACGCGGACGTCGCGGTCGGCGAGAAGGTTCGCGACCTGTCGGTGCAGCGTCGGCCGACCACAGATGATGGCCTGCTTCGGCGTCAGCAGACCGAGGGCCAGGGGATGCAGCGGGTTGGCCGGTGCGGGCGCGGTGGGCTCGGCGACGGTCGGGATCTGGGCCAGTTCCGCCCGCACGCCGGCGCCGTGCCCGGAGACGACCACGGTGTCCTCGGTGAGGTCGATGTCGATGGGCACGTCGAGGCGTCCGACCTCGGCGGTGGTCCACGGTCGCCCGCCGTCGCGGCCGACGAACTCGCCCAGACCGTCGTGCGGACCGACCCCCTCCTCGGGTACGAGGGGTTCGCGCAGGGGGATGTCGAACTGGACCGGTCCGGCGTTGCCGGTGCGCGCGCCGCGGGCGGCCGCGAGGACGCGACCGACGCCCGAACGCCACTGGCTGTTGGTGTCGAGGTCCTGCTCGGCCAGGCCGAGGCTGATGGCCGCGCGGACCTGGGTGCCGAAGATGCCGAACTGCTCGATGGTCTGGTTCGCGCCGGAGCCGAGGAGCTCGTACGGGCGGTTGGCGCTGACGACCACCAGCGGGACGCGGGCGTAGTTGGCCTCGTAGACCGCGGGGCTCATGTTGGCCACCGCCGTGCCGCTGGTCATGACGATCGGGACCGGCTGGCGTGAGGCCATGGCCAGGCCGAGGGCGAGGTATCCGGCGGTCCGCTCGTCGATGCGCACGTGCAGTCGCAGCAGGCCCGCGGTGTCGGCGGCGTGCAGGGCGAAGGCCAGCGGCGCGTTGCGGGACCCGGGGCACAACACGGCCTCACGCACCCCGCCGCGGATCATCTCGTCGACGATGACGCGGGCCTGGACGGTGGACGGGTTCATCCGACCAGGTTAATCCCGAATACAGATGGTCAACCGCGACGTCCGCCACACCGCTCAGGCGCCGGCGCCGCCGTCGACGGGCAGTATCGCGCCGGTGACCATCGAGGCACGGTCGCTGAGCAACCACGCGGCAGCCTCGGCGACCTCGCGGGGTGAGGCCATCCGGCCCATCGGGGACGCCGCGATCGTCGCGTCGATCACGCCCGGTGACCGCGCGTCCCAGTCGAGCATCATCTCGGTGGTGGT
>NZ_JAEMTF010000091.1 GCF_016462415.1 Williamsia sp.
GCGTCGGCGGCGCAGTCGGCGATGTCGAAAGCCGGTGACGCCACGAAGGGGCTGGGCGGCAAAGGTGGTGCGTCGCCCTTGACCCGGTCAGCCGGTCTGGGATCACTGGCCGATGCCGAGAAGAGCGCTGCAGCTAAAGCCGCAGCAGGTCTCGGCAAAGGCGGCGGAGTCGGAGGAGGTGGCGCCGGCGGCGGCGGGGGTATCGGCAAGCTCGGCGGCGCTGGAATCGCCGCCGCTGAGGGATCGCTGTCCGCGCGCAGCGCAGCCGGTCTCAGCGCCGCCGAGCGCGCGATGGCCGCACCTCAAGCCGCGCCCGCGGCCACCCGCCCAGGAATGTCGCCGGGGATGGGCGGGGCCCGTGGAGCACACGGCGGCGGCGAAAACGAGAAAGAACACAAAAGTGCCCGCTACCTCATCTCCGAGGAAAACGGCGAGGAGATCGCCGGCGAGCTCCCCGACACAGCGCCACCAGTGCTCGGCGGACTAAACCTCGACACCACCGACAACCCCGACACCAAAAGCTGACGCGTCGACGGCGCAGTTTCCGACGGTGCGAGGGGCGGACTACACGGAAGTCATGTCGCGCAACACGACCATCTGAATCACCACCGCCAACACCGCGACCGCTATTCCGCACACCACTGCGATCTTGCCGAGTCGCGCAACAGAATCCGACGCCTCCTGTGCTTCTTGCACGCGTCCCAGGGCCAGCAACGTCGGAACCGACAACGCCCGACTGAAGGCAACGAACGCCAGCGGCCAGAAGAACAGCAACGCGGTGACGGCCCAGCCGCCGTTGGCCTTCGGGGCCTCCCGCGGCTTCCAATGACCCGACGGCGCAGTCGGATCGATCCACTGCTGCTGCTCGATGCGGGTGGTCGGCACGTCGTCTGAGTAGTTCATCCCGGGCGTCCTTCGATCGGTATGTCGGACCGACCTGCGCGGTCCGCGGCCGCCGCCGACGGCCATACAGATTGGATGCACCGAACAACCGGGATGTTCCCGGCCAACTACCGAGCGGTCAAGAACCGGCGCCTGGCGGCACATCGGACTGCGCGATCAGCGCGGCATTACGCGCCAGCGCCGGACCCGGCGGAATCAGCTTCACCACCGGATACGGGGCCAGCAGCGGCTCCGGCATACCCAGCGCCGCGATCGAGCTCTCTGGGACCCCGTAGCGGACCCCGGTGTCGTTGATGAAGAAGTCCGATGCGGCCTGGCCGCTGCCCGGGCTCGACCCGGTGGTGCGCACGAAATAGCCGGTCCCGGGCTGCACGTAGGTCAAATTGGCCCCGCTACCGTCGGTCCGCGACCCGACCGATGCAATCAGCTCGTCCTGGTTCTTCACCGGGATCGACGGCGTCAGCGCCACCGACAACGTCGCCTCTGCGTCACGGTCCTTGCGCCATCCCAGGCACAGCGTCTGCTGCGTCGTACCGTCCACCTCGGCCGGCGCCGTCTCCGGGTATCCCTCCAGCGACAACGTGGTCACCCGCGGCACCGACGCGATCGCGTTCGGTCCCAACGTGACCGGCTGGCCGCTCGTGGAGCTCGACGCACGGATCAGGTCCGCGACGAACGGCGACACCTCCTGGATGCCCGTACTCAGCACCACGAACAACTGGTCGCCCTGCCCGGACGAGGCATCGAGGCTCGACACCTGGACGATCGACCCGATCCGCGCACCGCCCAAGCTGAATCGGGACGGCTTCCCGGCGTCGACGATGGTCGGCTCGGTGATCGGACGTGACGGCGGAACCGAGTCGAGGAATGCGGTGCTCACCGATCGCGCCGCGATGGACTGCAGACCGAGCGACTGCCGGATGACCGGATCCTCCGGATCGATCTGCGCGCGAGTGTTGCGGTAGACCACGAAATAGGAGTCGCCGTTGCGCACGAACAAGGCGTCGTCGGAACCAACGCGACGCGACCCCGTCGCGAACGTCGGCGTACCGGCGACGACTGCCACGGTGGGCGTTCCGTCGGGGTCCCGGGGCTCGACGAGTCGGTCGCACACCGTCCACTCGGAGACACCCGGCGCGCCGCGGGCCGCGAGACTGCTGGGCGCACCCGCGATGCCCACCTGCGGCCCGCGCGGGTAATCCTTGAGCACCGAGTCCTTCACCGAGTTCGGGTTCGCGGCCGATCCGGTGACCAGTCGCGCCGACGCGAGGTTCAGTGCGGGCCTCAACTGGCCGTTGAGCAACACATACAGCTGTCCGGAGTCCTTGCTCATCAGGATCTTGGAGTCCCCCACCGACCCCTGCGGCTTGAAGAACGAGAACACCACCACGCCACCGAGAACCAGGAGTGTGAGCACCAATCCGACGATCAACGACTTGATGTGCGCGCTCATCGGATCGTGGATCATCCGGATGTCACGGCGCACCAGCGCATGCTCGAGTCGGCGCAGCAGGAAGCGGTAGCCGCTCACCTGAGACTTGGTCGTGCGCTGTGCCATTACGCCCCCGTTCACTCCTGGAAGATCCGCTCTCAACCGACCGCGCGGGTCAGCGATCTCGACCACTCGGGGAGCCGTCCACCCGTACAGAACTGCTGTTAAGGTACTCGACGTGGCCCCACCGACCCGCCTCGGCACCTCCTCTTCGGCCGGCGGTCTTTCGCGGACCCTCCCGCTCTGGTCCATCGTCGGCATCGAGGTCGTCGCGATCGCCGTGTTCGTCGTCCTGAGGGCCGTCGGCCAACCGTTCACCATCTCCGCGTCGATCGCCGCCGCGGTGGGTGTGATCGGTGCGCTGTTGGCGATTCGTGCTCCCTCGCGCATCTCGGTCTACGGACGCGTCGCCCGCCGACTCGCCTACTTTCGGCGCTACGGCAGCACCCCGAACGACCCGCCGATCCCCTTCGATCTGCCCCAGTCCGACGGCACGACCATCGGCGCACGCTGGGCCGGCGACCGTCTCATCACCGTGGTCCGCATCGCCCGGCCGGTCTCGCCGACCGTCCTCAAGCCGTCGAACTCGATCGTCTCGACGTCACAGCTGTCGCTGGGTGTTATCGCGAAGGCGCTGTCGCAGTTCGACATCGAACTCGAGTCGATCGATGTGGTCGCACACGGGTGGCGATCGCGCGGCGCTGCGCATCTCACCGGACCGTATGTCCGGCTGACATCGAATCTCCCGACGCTCCCACAGCAGGACGTCTGGGTCGTCCTTCGACTCAATCCGTTGCTGTGCCCGGACGCAATCGCGTCACGTGGCGGCGGGTCGGCCGGGGTGCTCAAGACCGCGATGGCCGCCACCCGCCGGGTGGCCAATCATCTTGCGCACGAGGGCTACCGTCCGTCGATGCTCACGGCGCACGGCATCTCGGCGATGTCGGCCGGGTTGATCGACAACGCGAACGTCGATGACGCCGCCGAGGGGTGGTCATCGATCACCTACGGCCCTTACTCGACGACCGCCTACACGATCGACACCCCGGTGGACGCTGCCCTGAGCAACGCCATCTGGACGGTCCCGAGCGCGTCGACAACCTGCGCGATCCGGCTCACCCGTGACCGGCGGAAGTACACCTTGTCGACGGTTGTCCGGTACGCCACCATCGGTGAGCTGGTCCTGAACCCTCCGGAGGCCCTGCGGCGCCTCGACGGTCGGCAGCGGCCCGCGCTCAACCGCACACTCCCGGTTGGCAGTGACGACGTCGCGTCGCTTCCGGCCATCTCCCTCGACCTCGACGAACTCGACGCCATCCGGGTCGTCGACGGCGGGCACGGACAGCTGTTCGGCGCCGACGTCCGCGGTGAGGCAATCGCGGTTCCGCTGTTCGGGTCCGATGTACGCCGAGTCGACGTCTACGGCTCGGCGTTCCTCACCCAGCAGATCGTGGTCCGCGCCATCGCGGTCGGCGCGAAGGTCATCATCAAGACCGACCGCCCCGACGTCTGGCGGCCACTGGTGTCCAACGTCAACGACGCACGGACGGTGTTCATGACGTCGCCGATCGAACAGAGCAACACCGCAGCCATGTTCACGCTCTGCATCCTCGACGCGCGCGAGGCGACCGAGGACCCGACGGTCGGGACGCAGCTGCGCGTACACCGGACCGCCGGCCTGCCGGAGCGTCTCGACGAGACGTCCGATGTCGCCATCTATCAGCAACGCGACGACCAGAACCGTGTGTTCGTGGTGACCAGGACCGACTCCCTCGCGGTGTCGCTGGTGTCGTTGCCGGCCGAGAGCTCGCTCATCGAGGGTGCACGCCAGCCCCGGACGGCGGAACCCGTTGGTGCCGGGGACCGTTCGGGCCGCGGACGTGTCCCGCCGCCACCCGGCCCGCGAGGTCCCGATGGGCCCCCGCAACAGAACTTCCGACGTGCGGACACGGGAGCACCGGTCCCGCCGCAGGGGCCTCGCACAGCGCCCCGCGGTTACACGCCGCGTGATCGACCGTCAGGGCCGCCCCCTGGCGCCGCACCGAGCCGGCCGGACTTCGGTCCACCCAACGGACGTCACAACCGGCACTCACAGTCCGACGAGTGAGAACAAAGGCGGGGAGTCCCGAATGGGATTCCCCGCCTTTGTGTTCGAGAGTGTGGGTCAGCCGTGGAACATCGAGGCGACGCTCTTCTCGGTGCTCGCCATGTCGCCGACGCCGTCGGTGGCACGCGCGATGATGGTCCGCAGCACCTGCTGGATCTCGTGCACTTCGTTGGTCCAGCGGCCGTGGGCACCGTAGAACGCCTGCGCCGACTCCGACTGCGGGTTCCACCCTTCCTCACCCTCCAGGCTCTTCTTCAGGTCTTCCATCTCCTGGATCAAACCGGTGAACTCGGCCTCGCGACGCGTGATGTCGTTGAGGTTCTCGAGGATTCCCGCAGAGTATGTGATCTTGCCATCAGACATTTTCAGGTCCTTCCGTGTTGGGTGGTGAGCTGCTCAGAGGTGGACGTTGCCGCTGGCGGCGGTCTTGACGGCTTGGCTGTTTGCCTCATCGGAACCCTGCAGCTTGTTCGCACCCGTCTTCACGGAGTCCAGGATGTCCTGCATCGCGCGGTTCAACTTGATCGATGCGGTCTGGTAGCGGGTGGTGACATCGCCGAAAGCTGCAGAAGCCTGTCCTCCCCAGACGGCGGGCGAGATCGCGGCGTCCACCGACGCCTGGGTCGCCTTCAGGGTGCTCTCCATGTGGCCACGGACGCCCTCACCCTTGCTGACGAAAGCCTGAACTCTCGCCTGATCAATACCTGTGCTGCTCATAACTCTTTCCCTCCATAGTGTCCGACCATCGGACGTCTGTGATGTCACGAGAGCCGGGCTCCCGCCGATCCCAGGCAGCTGTCATCAGACGACTCCGGGAAGTGTGTGGGCCAGTTGCCGCAACGCCGCGGCAACGCGGTTGCGGTCACCGGGTGCGATGGAGGTCCACCGTTCGCCGGTGACCGATGGGGTCGCGACGGAGACGATGCGTCCCCGATGGGTGTCGAACACCGCGATCACGGTTCGCTCGGCTGCGTTCGATGCGTGGGCGACGATCTCGGTCTGTCCGCTGCACGACCACAGGGCCTGCGACAGGATCCGCGCGTCGGTCTCGTCGAGTCCGAACCGAAAGAAGGTGGCCGCATAGTCATCCGGGTCGGCGCAGGCGGCCAGCGCAGAGTCCAGCACGTCGCTGGGCTGACGGATCTCCCGCACCGCGGCGCCGAGCGCCTCGCCGATCAGTCGACCGATCTCGCTCCGGACCAGCGCCGCGTCGTCATGAGCACGGAGCTCACGCGTGGTGAACTGCTCGCCGTTGCGCGTCACCATGAACCGGCGGTCATCGACACCGACCAGACAGACCCGGAGGATCTGCGTTGCGTCGACCCGTCGCATCTCGATCATCCAGTCCGGGGCGACCGCGGCCTCGAGCGCACCGCGTACGTCACGATCGACGTTGCCGAACTCGTCCAGCTCGCCGTCTCGGATGAGACCTTTCCGCGCCGACTCGAGATCGGCTGTGGGCGCGGTGTCCTCGTCGCGTGCCTCGATCCGCAGAACAGCCGGCATTGCCTGAAGGGCGAGCGCATCGCAGAGCGCGAGCATCTCGTCGAGGGTGAACTCGTGAACCGTGTCGAACCCGATGACCGTCACGCCTCCCCCCGATCCGTGACGCCGATGACCGACGGCGCCGCTGACGTCGTCCCGGACGGCACGACTTCCTGTACAGAATCATAGTTCGTCGCGACGACCTGCGCCGCATCGGAATTCGAGCCCTGTGCAATGCCCGCCGAAGGAACGAACGGCGCGCCTGCGGGACCGGCGGGGGTGACGGTGGTTCCGTCGACCGCGACGACGACCTCCTCACCGGAGGCTGCGTCCACCCGGATGTCGGCTCGCTTTGTCTGACTGACGAATTCGTCAGACGCACGCAGGCGCCCACGGGGTCCGCTCATCGCGGCCACCGCCAACATCGCACCCTGCGCGGCGGCGATCGCAGCACCGTTCGACGCGGCCAATCTGGCCTCCGCGGCCGCACGCGCCTCGGCGGCACCCCTGTGGTCGACGAGATCCTTCGGGGCCTCCGGCGGATGGGCCGGCTTCGACACGGGCGTGGTGGCGTGCTCGTACGACTCCATGACCCGCGACGCCTGCGCCTTCATGCCCATGGCCTGCTCGTCGAGCTTCGCGATCCCACCGGTGATCAGCGCCGAGGGAGGTGCGACGACGAGTTTCAGAGCCGCCTCGAGTTGAGCCACCCCTGCGATGACACCTGCGTCGGGCATGGCCGCGACGGCGACGGTGTGCGCGATCGCCTGTCGTTCGGCGGCCTGCGCGTTCTCCCGTGCCATCTCCGAGGTCTGGGTGACCCAGGTCGTCAACTTCTCCAACGCCGTGAGCACACCGGGCGCCGCCGACCCCGACCATCCTTCGACGACGGACTTACGGAGTTGCGTGATCTCGGTGTCGAGGTCCTTGAGCGACGAGGCGATCGCCGCCCAGGCCAGACCGGCCTCGAACAACGGCTTGGGTCCGGCGCCCGCCGAGAGATCCCGGCTCAGGCGCTCGGCCTGCCGCGTCTCCCAGCGCACTCCTGTGAACCCGACCATCGTTCTGGCTCCTCATCTCGTTGGTGGTGTCGAACCCGGTGTACTCAGATACCCGAGACGTCCTCGGCCAGCGCGGCATCCGACGCCCCGACCGTTGCCGTTCCGTCGCGAAGCGCGCTCGCCACGTCGCGGATGGCCGACACACCTTTGACGATTTCCGCGTCGAAAAGTTCCGCTGATTCGGAAAAAGATTTCGCAGCCGTCGTCGAGACCTCATCGACGCCGGCCGGCTTGACCTGGAGCGTCGACCGGTGCTGACCCACGGTGCGCTCGATCTCGGCGGCGATGCTCTCGAGGCGTCCGACAGCGTGGGCGATGTGATGCGGGTCGACGGAGATGTCACTCATTGCGTCCACTTCTTTCGTGTGTCTTCGTGCTGATCATCAGGATTCGAGCTCGTCCGGGCTGTCCCAGACCGATTGGGCCACGGGTGCTTCCACCCCACCGAGGACCGATGGGCTGGCGGTCGGCACCTCTCCGACCACGTCGTCGGCGTACCGTGCCTCGACCGGCGTGTCCCGTGAGTGGGTCGCATTCGAGGCACCGGCACCGGCACCGGCTGCACCCCCCATCGGCATGCCGCCGGGCGTCACGGCCGAGGTGCTCGTCGCCCGTGTGGTCGTGACCTCCTCGGACGACGACGACCCGGTCACCCGCCCTGGGGCCATCGGCGAGTCAGACGGCCGCGAGCTGAGGGACCCGGTCGGGCCGGTACCGGCACCACCGAGGCCACCCACTCCGCCGATACCGGCGACACCCCCGCCACCACCACCGGCTCCGCCGGCACCTGCGGTCGACGTCTTCGCCGACTTGAGGTCGTCTCCGGCCTCGGCGTGCAGGGACGCGGAGCGAGCCTTGAGCGACCCGCCGGCCACAGCACCGGCACCGCCGAACGCGCCGGCGATCGACTGGATGGGCGAGCTGACGGCCTGTACGGCCGTCGACGCCATGCCGGGTATGGACGACATCATCTGCGGCGCAGCGGTGATGGGCACCGGCGCACCGGACACCGTCATGTTCGCGGTGTGCGCGGTGAGTTCGGCACGCGTCTCACCGACGACCACCATGCCCTCGGCGAGGTGCTCGGTGGCCGACGCCATGATGCCCGCGATGCCCACCGGGGTGGTGATGAACGGCATGAGTGCCGCGACCGACGTCACGAACTTCGCGATGATCGCCTGGAGCAGGGCAACGCCTTTGCCGACGGTCGCGGTCGCCACGGCCACGATTCGGGAGATGTCACCGCTCTGCGCGCCGGTCGTGACCCCGTTCTCGTTGGCCGCCACGCCCTTGGTGATCGCCGCGGTACCGCCGGCGCCGGCCCAGAACGGTGCCACCATCGTCATCGCCTGGGTTCCGAGCCCGGTCACGCTCTCGAACGCCTGCTGCAGTCCGGTGAGCAGTTGGGTGGGATCGAACGGTGCGTTTGCCATGTCCCCGGAGCCGAAACCGGAGAGCAGATCCGTGAGTGGCTTGAACAGCGACGCGATGTCGATCGTCGGCAGCGGCGGGAGATGCGGCAATGGCGGCATCGGTGGCAGCTGCGGAAGCGGCGGCAGCTTCAGCGACGCCAGGACATCACCGACCGGCATGTGCAGCAGCGGAGCGACTCCGCTGTGTTCCAGCATGTCCATCACGCTGGGACCGTGACCCGCGGTCGGATCGTGTCCGGGTGCCGGCGCGTGGCCCGCACCCTCCGTCATAGGGTCGAGCCCGCCGATCCCAGGTTGTGGGCGGTGTCGCCGTCGCTGTTCTCGTACCCGGCGGCCGCCCCGAAGGCACCGGCCGCGCTCGACGCGTGCACACCGACCAGCGAGGCCGTCGACACCGCATTGGCGAACTGGGCTCCGGCGAAGCTGGCCAGGAAGTCCTGGCCGATGAGCCCGAAGATCGGGACCATCACGGCCACGTTGGCGGCGAGGTCCATGGCTCCGGCGCTCTCGATCGCCGTGCCGATGCCGGCCACCGCCGTACCGTAGGCGCGAACTGCGTCCGGATGGACGGATACATCAGTCATCTGAACCACGACCCCCTGGAGTCATCGATCGCCGGACGCTTGTCCAGCTGTTGCTTCGAAAAGGAGGATAACCGACATCCGACCACTATTCCACGCGATCGTTAGAGACGTTCATCATCATTCCCGTTCGTCGTGATGGTTCAGATGCGGCGAACGGCGAATCGGTTCCCGACGGGCGAGAGTTTTTTCGCGCCCGACCCTGTGGAGAACCGGTCCGTGAGGCGTGGCCGGGTCGTCGCGGGGTGCCATCATGGTCGCGTGGACAGGTACATCGACAGCGATGACGACTGGGATGACGACGACTGGGGCGACGAGGCGAGCCCGGACGCGCAGGCGACGGACGCCGCGGCCGGCGAGGACGAGTCGGAGCCCGAACACTCCCTCACCACGGTCGGGAGGGCCGCCACCCCCACCGGCTCGATCGAGGTGCGGACCACGCTGAACGGGCTGCCGACATCGATTCACATCGAACGATCCGAGATGGACGGATCCGCGGCGAAACTCGCGAAGACCATCCTGCTGCTGTGCAAGCAGGCCGGGACCCGCGCCGGGGCGACCCAGCGGGCGGCCCTGTTGCGCGACGGTCACACGCTCGAGGCCGTGTCGTACACAGGACTTCCCGGAGAGCGGGAGGCAGCCGAGATGGACCGCCGGGTCGACGAATACTTCGAAGGCGACGAGACGGGAACGTGGTTGAGGCGGGTATGAGCGAACAGAACTTTCCACCACCGGCACCGCTCCCCGCGAGCGCGCCGATGCCGCCGACGTTCCCGATCACCTTCGACGACATCGAGGCGAGTGCCCGACGCGCGCTCGACCGTCTGCAGTCGACGACCGAGGCGATCTCCGGGATCCGCGCCGAGCACTCCGACCCCGACGAACTGGTGACGGTCGTCGTGTCCGGGACCGGCGAGCTGCTCGACCTCCGGATCAGCGACGACGCGATGCGCAAGACGCCCGAGGCGCTCGCGTCGCTGATCGTCCAGACGGCCGGCGCCGGCGCGGGCGCCGCGTTCGGCAGTCTCGGCGATCAGATCCGGGCCTTCACCGAGTCGTCCGACAGCGATCCCGGCCCCCTGGGCGCCATCCGACGCGGCGAAGAAACCGACTGATCAGTCCCGTCGCCCCGGCCGAACCGCCCGGCGTCCAGCGGGTCTCAGTGGACCTCGGGCAACCGCTCGAGGGCACGCATCCGGTCCGCGAGTTGAGTCCGGGCACGGTTGAGTCGTGACTTGACGGTCTGCACCCCGACACCCTGGTGCTCGGCGATCTCGCTGTAGCTCATGTCGCCGAACTCCCGCAGCACGATGGCGACACGGAACTCCTCCGGGATCTCGGCCAGGGCCGCTCGGAGTTGATCTCGGATCGCGAGGCGATCGTCGAACGCCACCGACCCGTCGTCGTCGAGCAGGACGGGCCGATCCGGGTCGTTGAAGTCGACGGTGTCGGTCTGCGGTTTACGCTTACGGACAAGTGCCAGTGCGGCATTGGCGGCGACCCGGTGCAACCAGGTGCTGAAACGGGCTTCGCCGCGGAACTTGTCGAGGTGCTGCCAGGCGGCGATCAACGTGTCCTGGACCGCGTCCTCGGCGTCCTGACGGTTGCCTGCGATGTTCAGACACACGGCCCACACCCGGTTCTTGTGCATCCCGACCAGTTCGGCGAAGGCGCGCTGGTCCCCGTTGCGGGCCTGGATCAGCAGTGCGGATTCGTCCATCGCCGATCAGCCGTGCCAGTCGTGGTCGGTCGTGTGGTCGTCGTGGTGCTCGTGTCCGGGCGACGGGTGATCACCGATGTCGTCGTGTCCGTGGACATCGATCGAGGCGTCGTCGTGCGATTCGTCGGCCGCGACGTGGTCCGGTGCGTGATCGTCGCCACCATGGTGAGAGATCTCCGCGGAGTCATCGACGGAGTCGACCGGTATGTCGCCGTCGTCGTCCATCTCGGGGACCAGCGCCGGGTCGGCGATCGGGGCGTCCGGATCGAAAGCGGCGTCGAGTGCGCCGGCCCAGACCGAATCGGGGATCGAGTACTCGTCGGCGACATCGATGCCCAGCGATCTGAGCACCGTTGGGTCCTCATCGGCCATGACAGTTCCTCTCTCCGTGCAGTGCGGTCGTCACCGCGGTCTGCCACACGCGAACCGGCACCCGGTAGTCCCGATCCACTCGCAGGCCCAGCTCGCCGAGCAGGGACCGCGCATCGGTCGTCGCCTCGTCTCCCGGAGAGCATAGTTCCGGACCGTCGGTCGGCCACGGTGATGCATCGGTCATGGAGTGTCAGATGCGTCCGAGGTGCGCGAGTGTTCCCGACATCACGAGATGAGTCCGGTCCGACTCAGGAAGGTCTTGCCCTGCTCGACGCCGGCGAGGTTCCACGCCTTGACCATCAGGAACCTCGTGTTGTCCGCGTAGGACACCGTGTAGTTCTTGCTACTCGAGGATTGCTCGATCGACGCAGATGCGGTCTTGGCCGCGTTCTCCACCAAGGTCGCGGTGCCGTCGAAGTTGCCCTGCCGGTTGGCGACGACCGCCTTGCGGGCGGCCAGCTCGTCGACCGACACGGTCACGTACGGGTCGACGGCGGAGTCGGTGGCCGCCAGTCCTGTGATGGTGCTCGCGCCCGGCTTGAAGTCGCATCGGACCTCGACGCCCTGGTTCTCGGTGAACGAGAGGTTCTGACATTTCGTGAGGCTGTCGGCGAGTGTCGCCGGCACCGCGGCGAGCACCTGCTCCTGCGTCGTCGCCAGTGAGACCGCGGGACCGGACGTGGTCGCCGACGCCGACGACTGCGCTTGCGGCGAATCGTCGCCACCGCCCCCGGACAGCGTGACCGCCGCGACGGCCCCGGCAGCGACCACGACGGCCACCGCCGCCGCTGCGGCGATCAGTGGGCCGCGACGCCGACGGCGATCAGCGGTCGGGTTGGCCTTCGGCGTGTCGGCGTCCGACCATCCCTGGGGCGCAGGCGTAGTCGGCACGGTCGGTGCCGCGGGACGGCCCCCGAGCCGGTCGGTGGGCGACGTCGGGAACCGGTCGCCCATGACGCTGTCCGCACCCGGGATGTGTGGCCGGTGCGGCGATGAGGACATCCATGAACTCAGTGCGCCTTGGGCAACAACGGTTTTCGGGTCGTCGAGAGTCGCCACCGGCCCGAGTTCCTGCAGAGCGCGATGCACCAGCGGGATCCGAGACGTCCCGCCGGTGAGGTAGAGCGCACCGAGTTGATCGCGTCGGGTGATGCCGGCATCGGCGAACGTCGACCGCGTCAACGACAGCGCGACACCGATGGGCGCGGAGATCAGCTCGTCGAACTCGTCCCTGGTCAACTGGAGCGTCTCGTGGAACCCGCCGCCGGCGGCGGTGATGGTCGCCGACGGGGTCTCCGACAACAGCTCCTTCGCGCGACGGATGGAGTCGTCGAGCTGGTGTCGGATGCCGACCGGGGCATCGCGACGCAGGTACCCGAGCAGATCGGGGTTGCGGGCCTCGAGCTGCTCGTCGACCCACTGTCGGATGAGCGCGTCGAAGTTCTTGCCGCCCAGACCGTTGTCGCCCCGGGCGGCCAGGACGGTGAAGGTGCCGCCCGCGTTCTTGCTCAGCACGGCGACGTCGAGGGTTCCGCCGCCGAAGTCGAACACGGCGATCTTCGCGCCGTCGGCGAGGCGGTTGCCACGTGCGTAATGCGCAGCCGCGGCTCGCGGTTCGGAGACGGTCGTGATCGCGTCGGGTCGCATCCCGGCCACGGTCGCCGCGACGGTGAGGGTCCGGATCTGCGACGGCGACCACGCCTCGGGGTGGGTGAGGACCAGGTGGGCCGGCATCTGACCGGCGTGCAGTGCCACCGACCGGGAGAAGACCGTCCGCAGCACCGCGGCGATCGGCGCCGAGGTGGGGACCATGAACCCGTTGACGGCCACCGACGGTTGCCCGACGAGACGTTTGGGTGCCGGGATGTACGCGGCGGGGTTGCGCTGCGCCTCGTTCGCCGCGTGCTCGCCCACCGCGATCCGATCGGGGGCGTCGACGAACACACCCGACGGCATCAGGTTGCCCGCGTGCGACAGCGACATCGACTCGATCGCACCGCTCAGGGCCCCCGAATGCGCGGCGGCGGTGTTCGACGTACCGAAATCGATGCTCAGGAACCAGTCGTCAGACGACATCGGGAAGATCCTCTCGGGTGGGGTGGAGGGTCACAGATGACCGGTGGTCATGAGCGACGTATAGGCACGGATGACGTCGACCAGGGCGGCGTCCTCGGCCGCGGTCATGGTCGCCGACGCCCGTCCCTGCGCGGTCGCGAGTCGCTGTCGGGCGTGGGCACGGACGTGATCGACCGACGCGTCCGGCGGCAGACCGACACACGCGGCCGGGCTGCGACCGGTCAGCAGGGTGCGGAGTTCGGTGACGACGGGACTGCGCGGGTCGGCGACGAGCAACCGCTGCAGATCACCGAGGAGTCCGACGCGCAGCATCGCGGGTTCGCTGCGCATGGCGTAGGCGATCGACCGGATGTGCTCCCGGGCCGGGTGGGTGTAGGCCAGCGCATCGACGCGGTCGAGAACCCGACTTGCACGGTTGAGCACCGCGAACTCGCTGAGCGAGGTCCGCAGGACCTGCTGTAGCGCGTCGATCCCGGAGTTCGCCGCGAGCCACTGGTTGAGGGCGGCCGCACCGCCCGTCGCCACCTGTCGACCGTTGAGGACGCCGTATTCGCCGACGAGGTCGAGGAGACGGTCGCGGACTTCCGGGGTCAGTGGGCCGGGGGCGTCCGACTCGAGTGCGTCGATCAGCGCGAGCGGGGCCAGGCCGGCCAGCGAGGCCAGCGCCCGCGCATCGCCCTCGCCCAGGGCCCCGGTGTGGCTGGTCTCGGCCATCAGACCCGAGATCGGTACGACGGTCGACACCGTCTGCGCGAGTTCGTGACTCATGTGGACGGCGTGCTCGGCCGCGTGGTGCAGCGGATCGCGCCGACCCAGAGCGCCCTCACCGAAACTGTCGGCCCGGGACAGCACGCCCAGGGTGTTCAGCGGCGACAGCGGGAGTTGCTTGAGGAAGTCCAGTTCGTCCGCCCGTGGGGTCGAGTCGAACAGGAACACCGCCGCGTCGGCGTCGACCGACGCCGACCGGGTCTGCTCGAATCCGTCGATGAGGACTCGGCGGGTCGCCCGCTCGTTCTTCGTCGTCAGCGTCGCCAGGCCGGGGGTGTCGACGAAGGTCAGGTCGCGTATCGCCGCGGACGGCAGCCACCGGTGGAGATAGGCGATCTGCTCGTCGGGGAGCGGTAGTGCACTGGTGCGACCGGGCACCACCGGCACCGGGTGCCGGGTGCCGTCGAGCGCGACGACCTCGGCCCGCGACGGTGCACCGTCGGAGTACACCGCCACCACCCGGGTGGCCTCGAGTGCGGCGGTCTCGGCCACGGGCGCGCCGATCAACGCGTTGACCAGTGTCGACTTGCCCGCCTTGAGCCGCCCGACGACCACCAGCCGCGGTGGCGCCCACAGACTCGCACCTATCGCGTTGGCGTGACCCACGAGATCGCCACCGAGCGACGCCAGGGAGCGCAGGCCGCGGTCGAGAACCACCTGCACGGGGTCGTACATCATGCCGCTCATGGGTTCTCCGCCATCTGCTGCAGTCGCGCGAGCATCCGCTCGGTCTCGTCGAGGCGCTTGCGGATCACGTCGCGGTTGTTGCCGAGGCGCTTGAGGTCCTTCTCGCGACGCGCCGCGTCGGCGCCGGCCGCCTCCTCAGCCACCCTGATCTGACGCTGCAGCTCCTCGATGGACACACGCAGATGGTTTCGGTAGCGGACGATGATCTCCGGGCGGGCCTGGGCGATCGCCATCTCCAACAGTCGCGCGGTGACCGTTCGCGTCAGGGTCATGGTCTCGCGCAGCCAGGTGAGCAGGTTGTTCTTCCCGGTCCGCATGGCACGGAACCCCAGGTTGACCCCCACCCACAGCGTTCCGACCACGGCACCGACACCCAGCGCGGCCGACAACCCGATCAGACCGCCGATGGTCGACGACCCCATCACGCCCATGGTCAGCAGGGTCGGGTCGAACAGACCGTGTCGTTTGCTGCCCACCTGGGGGCCGTCGATGGACTGGCCCTGCAGTGATCCGACGATACGACCACAGATCTGCTCCCACACCACGTTCGAGTGGAAGCGCGGCGCGACGATGGTCGTGTAGAGCTCACCGAGAAATCCCGACATGGTCATCGCCAACGCCTGCTGCAGTTCGTTCTGCATGTCGGCGGTGAACTTCTGCGGGCTGTGCCGTAGGACCTCCATGCCGTTCTTGTTGATGCGGGTGGTCCACCGGTCACGGATCTCTTCGAGCCGCCGGTCGCTGTCGTCGATGGCTTTCTGCCGCAACTCGATCAGGTCGCGCGCGAGGTACTGCTCCCATTCGCGGCTCTGTTCCTTGAGCGATTGCAGCTCCTCGAGTTGCGAGGTCAGGTCGGGAAGGGTGTCGCCGCGACCCTCGATGGCCTGGTACTCGGAGTCGACCCGCCGAGCGACGGTCAGCAGCCCCTCGCGCGTGGTCCGTAGAGCGTCGATCGCCGGTAGCTGCGCGGCCGAGTCCAACCGCTGCAGTATCTCGGCGCGCAGGTCGGTGATCCCGGAGGTCTGCTCGGCGTGGTCGCGCTCGGGGCCGGGGGGCATCTCCGAGGCCATCACCGCCCGCAGGCTCGACACCCCGACCACGGTCACCTCGCGGTCGAGGTGGTCGGCCAGCAGACGCCGGTTGTCGGCGACGATCTCCTTCCACCGTCGAATGTTCTTGTCGGTCTTGGTCACCGCAACGATCAGGGCGTCGACCGACGCGCCGGCGTCGCGGATGAAGTCCATCTCCGGTGCGGTCAGCGGAGACGAGGCGTCGCATGCGATCACCACGACGCAGGCCTGCTGTGCGGTCTGCGTCGCCAGGGTCGCCATCGCCGGATCCAGGCCACCGACGCCAGGTGTGTCGACGATGGTCACGCCGGGCAACGCGGTGTCGGTGACGGGGATGGCGGCCCTGGTGGGAAGTGAGGCCACACCGGGGTCGCGAACGCACCGTCCGTCGACGGTCACCCAGTCGGGCAGCGTGCGCAGCGGCACCTGCTCGGTGCGGTCGGGGAACAACAGGTCTGCGGTGCCGTCGAGCGGCGGGTCGTCAGTCGGGCACACGCTGATTGCCACGGTGGTCGCCACGTTCACACCCACCGGCGAGAGGTCGCGGCGTCCGACGAGGGCATTGACGAGAAAACTCTTGCCGCGCTTGACCTCACCGACGACGACGACACTGCGCACCTGACCATCACGTGCCGCCTTCCGGGCCGCGAGATCGGCCACATCGTCGAGTTTGTAGGCGCGCAGCACCGATGCCGCGGCGCCCAGGACCTTGGTTGCCTCGCCGTCGGGATCCCCGCCGAGCGGGACGGCCCGCGACGCAGACTCGTTGCTCATCGACACCGCCCCGCTTCCGTTGACTCGGCCTGCCCTGCGTCGGGCTCGACACAGACAGTAAATCGCATCGCCGGTGAGCAATCCGTCGTCACATGGGATGCGGTCGCCGCATGCGTTTGTTCCCGGGTCCGTGGTGCGGTCGTCGAGACGGTCGGGATCAGACCTTTTTCGAACCCGGGGAACATCGGGGGTCTGTGGGTGCATCTGATGCTGTGTCCGAGTCGACAGCGGCTCCCAACACCCGAGGAGATCAGATGAGCACCAAGCAGATGGACACCGATCACGACGGCACCACCGATGTGGTCCTCACCGACGTCGACAACGACGGCACCTACGACTACGTCGAGGCCGACACCGATCACGACGGCATGGTCGACGCGCGTGCCAGCGACACCGACGGTGACGGACGCATCGACGTGATGGTCACCGACACCGACCACGACGGTCGTTACGACCGTCAGGTCGTCGACTCCGACGGCGACGGCAAGCCCGACTCCACCACCAGCGTCGACCTACGCGCCACCACCCTGACGGGCTCAGAGGCCACCTCGACCACCCACAACGACTCCCCCACCAGCAGCGACTCGACCTCACGAGACTCCTCGTCGCGGTCGAGCGAATCCTCGACCACATCGTCTCGGACGAGCACCGAGTCCGACACCACGCCGCAGAGCTCCTCGCACGGCACCGGCCAGATGTGGGAACTCGACACCAACGGCGACGGCACCAACGACGTCACCCTCACCGACACCGACGGCGACGGCGAAGCCGACAAAGCCTCCTGGGACACCAACCACGACGGCCGCATCGACGTCGTGCAACTCGACACCGACGGCGACGGCACCTGGGACCACAAATACATCGACACCAACAACGACGGCCGCGCCGACACCGAACTCCAGGACACCGACGGCGACCACTTCTACGACACCGCCCGCATCGACTCCGACGCCGACGGCACCGTCAACTACTCCACCGAGAACTTCACCGACCCCGCCCCCGACACCGAAGTCCACCTCGACTACCAGGCCAACGACCCCGGCCACGACTCCGGATCCGGCAGCTTCGGCTTCTGAGCCCACCCCACGCACCACGGTTCGGCGAC